>NZ_BJMS01000055.1 GCF_006539285.1 Sporolactobacillus inulinus | reverse complement strand
GTAAGGACCGGGCGCTTTTTGCCCGTTTTTTCTCAGGTGCACATTTGAAAACGGACACCATTTGGAAGCTATTTCCGGATGATGCCCGTTTTTTGATGTATTGAAAACGATGCAAACTCAGCTCCAATTTAAAAAGTTGCAGAAATTATAGTTGGCTCGATCATACAGAGTGCTTGTCGTGACTGGAAGTTATAAGGTCCGCTCCCTATTATTTCTCCCAAACGAGAGTGCTAGGTTTATAATTAACTTCAGAGATCACGAGAAACTGGCAAGTGGGCGCTATATTTGTCGATTCTGAAGGTCATGATGTAATCAAAAAATTAAGATTAAGTATGCAACAAAAACAAAAACAAACCATGTATGAATGATATTCATTACACACGCGTCGTGTTGATGGATGTATTCAAAGGAGGTTCACCTGGTGATCGATGCACTTCTTGTACTGTTTGGTGTGCTTGGCGCACTGTCGCGCTATTCCTTGTCGCTCATCATTCACGTCCCTTATCATTTTCCGCTAGCAACGCTAATCATTAATCTATTAGGGTGCTTCATTCTCGCATTCGTCACGCGTTTTCTGATCTGGATTCCACGCGTATCGCCAAAGCTCGTTGCAGTATTTGGCACGGGTTTTGTGGGTTCGTTTACGACCTTTTCTACTTTTTCGCTGGAATCCTTCGCACTCATTCAATCCAATCACTATTTGGAAGCGGCTATTTATCTTTTACTGAGCGGATTTGGCGGGCTTGCGGCGTCTGCCCTTGGTTTTCGCCTGAGCAAAATCTTGCTGATTAAGCAGAGGAGGCGCCTCCGCCATGCTGATTAATTATCTCATGGTAGCGCTCGGCGCCGCGTTTGGTGTACTCGCCAGATTCTCGTTATCAAATTGGATCAAGCGCAGATGGAGCCATGATTTTCCGTTGCCGACTTTTATTATAAATGTGTCGGGTTCGCTTGCACTCGGTCTGATTACCGGATTGGGGATCGGTGTACACGCATCGTTGCTGCTGGGCACCGGGTTCATGGGCGCGTATACCACATTTTCAACGTTTACTATGGAAAGTGTTTCCCTAAACCGCAGAAAGAAAAAACGCGTCTTTTACAGCTACCTCATCAGTTCCTATGTTCTAGGAATTGCAGCGGTTTTCCTAGGTACCTCGCTGGGCGCAGCGACACGATCGCTGTTAGGCATGTAGAAAAAAGTGAAAAACGTCGGTCTGGAGTGATCCGGCCCGGCGTTTTTTTAGGGAAAAGTTTATGAACTTGCCCCGTCTTCAAACCGATAGATCAGTGTCTTGGTCAAGAATCAAAGCGGAGGTGCTCTGGCGCCCGCGGCAAGCGAGCAATCGGAGCGTTGTGCGGCAAGCGAGCAGATGAAGTGTCGTTCGCGTGCGTATCTTACGTCCAATGATTCATACAATCGATTTCCGAAACTTGAGAAAAAGTCTGTATTAATTATTAATGTAAGCGCTATTATAATGAACTTGTAGAGAGATGAACCTCAGATAGGAAAAAGAAGATCTGAGATCAAAAAAAATAGGAGTGATTGAAGATGGCAGATACATCATGGCTTGGATTAGAAAACAAGGTAATTGTTGTTACAGGAGGAGCCTCTGGAATTGGCAAGCACATCGCTCAAACGTTAAACGATGCGGGCGCACAAGTGGTTGTCGGCGACTTGAACGCAGAAACGGGAACGCGTGATTCTTCTGGAATTTATTACGTTCAATTAGATGTAACCAAAAAAGAAAGTGTCGAGCACTTGACGGAACATGTCGTTAAAGAGTTTGGATCGATTGACGGTCTGGTTAATAATGCGGGCATCAATCTGCCAAGGCTTTTGGTTGACTTTAAGGGTGAAAAGCCGGAATATGAACTTGATGAAAAGGCTTTCGATTTAATGGTCAATGTCAATCAAAAAGGACTTTTCTTGATGACACAAGCCGTTGTTCGTAAGTTCTTGAAACAGGGGAAGGGCGTCGTTGTCAATATTGCCTCTGAAGCAGGAATGGAAGGATCGCAAGGACAGAGCTGTTACTCGGCGACCAAGGCCGCAGTCAATGGATTTACCCGTTCTTGGGCGAAAGAGCTGGGCAGCCATCATATTCGTGTTGTTGCCGTTGCACCGGGAATCAATGAAAAAACAGGCCTGACCACGGATGCTTACAATGAGGCGCTTGCTTATACACGAAATATAACAGTCGATCAGCTCGGAACCGACTATTCAAAAGCGATTCCACTGGGCCGGCCGGGCAAGCTTGACGATATTGGCAATCTGGTGACCTATCTGCTTTCGGAACGCGCAGATTATATCACGGGGACGACAGTTAATATAACGGGCGGAAAATCGAGAGGATGAGCGAATCTGCGCCTCTCGAATTTAAGCAATGAGAGGGGGATAAAATGAACAGATTCACGCAAAATGATCGCCTCTCGATGATTCTTGATCGGCTTCAAAAGGTACACGACGTGTCGCTTGATGATTTGGCAAACCAATGTTCAGTGACGAAGCGAACCATTCGAAATGATGTAGCGCTGCTCAATCAAACCTTGAGATCGACTGCAGAAATTCATTTGAATAAAGGGCACTGCATCTTGCAAATTCATCACGGGCAGGCCTATAGAAAAGTAGTGGCCGCATTAAAGCGGCAGCAGACGACAGGCACTCCGGAAAACCGAGTGAAGCGACTGGCCGCTCAATTGCTTGATGCAACCCATCCGCTGCTTATTGATGACTTATCCGAACAGTTTAATGTAAGCCGTTCAACGCTCGTCAGTGATTTAAATCATCTGCGCATAACGTTTGAGCCTTATGATTTGGAGGTCAAAGGGAAACCGAATCAAGGAATTCAATTACAAGGCTCAGAATGGGAAAAACGACTTTATATCTTGCAAAATAAGGATCAAGTTCTCGATCAACCACTCGATCAAAAAGTCTTTGCGTTCATTCATCAGTTTGCCGTCGATCATGTTCTGGTCGAGGCAACTGAGCGGGAATTCATTCGCTATGTCGGTGTTGTGGTGAACCGTTCGATGAAGCATCCGTTGAAAAACGACGGCTCTGCATTTGATTCGGACGTCATCAGGCACACCAAAGAATATGCGGTGGTTGATGAACTGGCCGGATCGCTTGAAAAAATCTGCGGCGTGCTTTCAACTGCAGAACGGGCCTTTATAACGATCCCAATCCTAGGGAGATGCTCTCCGGTTCATTTGCCCAATATGAATACGGTTGCTTTGCCGATGGCCGTTAGGCAGCTGATCACTGAAATCGAACGACAAGTGAAGGCGCAATTGTCGATTGACATTCATCTCGGAACGATTAGCAATGAACTTGGCTATCATCTCATGTTCATGCTGAATCGGCTCGTGTTCGGCGTCACCATTCATAATTCGCTCGTCCATGAGGTTCATGAAAAATATCCGCTTGCTTGTGAGATTGCTCAGATTGCCGATGAAGTCATTCAGGAACGTTATCAAATCAAGGTGAATGAAGCAGAACTCAGCTACCTTGCCTATTATTTTGGGATTGCACTCACCGAGAATGAAGAACCGCTGTTTCAGCTCAGCCATGTGGCCATCGTCTGCGATACCGGGCGCGGTTCGGCACGAATTATTGCGATGCAGCTCGATAAAATTCTTCCGCCAACCGTGGAGAAACACTTGTATTCTTCACTGGCGATCACCAAAGCCGAACTGGAGCAATTCGATATGATCTTTTCGACGGTCCCTCTGCCCAATTTGAACACAGCAGTAATCGAGGTTAAGGACATCTTTGATGAACGGAAGCTTGCCCAGAAAATTAATAAATACTGGGCCCTTGATACGCTGAAAATGAAAAAGAATGAGCAGGCGGGTTCGGTGATTAGCCAGCTGCTCGATGAAGATCATTTTTTTATTCTGTCCAACCAAAAACCGCATCATGAAAATATGGTTGCGATGATCACAAGTTTAGAGAGAAGCGGGTTAGTCGACTCGGAATTTAAGCAAAGAATTATGAAGAGGGAGCAGATTAAGAACACCCTGTTCGACCAGGGCATTGCCTTCCCGCACGCAATGAACCAAGCATCTCATCAGATTGTTTTAGCGGTGGGCATTTATCCGTTAAAACAAAAGGTCTGCGAAGAGGAAGTACGGATCGTTTTTCTGCTGGGCATACCGGAAAGTCAACATAATGAAACGTTGCTGATTCAATTATACGAAGAAATGATAGCGCTTTCCAAAAAGATCGATTTGCTTTACAACGATTTAAGTGTACTGACCTATACCGAGATAAAAAAGCGCGTGCAACGACTATGCACCATTCCGAACGCATAAAAGAGGTGAACGTATTTGTTTTTCTATGTGTTAATGATCTTCATTGGCGGCGCCTTTCTCCTTCAGATCTTTCTTGGCTATTTTCAAATCAAACATTTCTCCAATGTGTTTGTCGAAATGCGCCGAAAAGGAAAAGTAGCGATTGGTCGCAAGAAAGGCCATTTCAAGGCGGGAACGCTTGTCTTTCTCAATGTTGATGAAAATGGAAGAATCTTTGATGCACGAAAGATGCAGGGCGTCACAATTCTCGCTCGATTTCAACCGATGAAGGCGCTGATCGGCGAGAACATTCAAGCGCTTCCGGAAGTAAAAGTCAGCCGATATAACAAGCTGCTGCAACAGGCGATTGCCGACAGTGTGCACAATTATACGGTTGTCGCAGGCGGGGGAACGATTGAACAGTCGAGCTCTCGGACACCGCTCAGCGGCGCATCGATGATGATTAGAAAGATGATTTTTAAACCACGAAACTCAAAATAATCAGGGGTGATGAACATGGACTTTGTTGTCGAAGCGGCAAAGGGATTTATTTACCTTTTTCAAACAGGCGGGAAGACGTTTATCTCATGGATGACTACAATTGTACCGCTCGTCCTGATGCTTCTTGTTGCCATGAATGCCTTAATTGGCTTAATCGGTGCTGAGAAGATTAATAAATTGGCTGCTAAATCAGCGAGCAATCCGCTGCTACGCTACATGGTTCTTCCGTTTCTCGGATCGTTTATGCTGGCCAATCCAATGGTCCATTCGCTTGGACGGTTTATGCCGGAATATTATAAACCAAGTTACTTTGCATCGGCCGCTTTTTTCTGCCATACAAGCAACGGCGTATTCCCACATATCAATGCCGCTGAACTGTTTATTTGGCTTGGGATCGCCCAAGGCGTTCAGCAATTAGGGCTGGATACAACACCGCTTGCGATCAGATATTTGCTCGTTGGGCTGGTTGCCAACTTCTTTTGCGGATGGATTACCGATTTTATTACGGGCTGGGTTTCCAAACAGCAGAATGTGACCTTAAGTAAAAAGACGGATATTAAATCGATTTGAGAGGAGGAGCGATGATGAGTTATCGATCAGCGAAAGTCGTTAAAGGAAGCGGCGGTTATGGCGGACCGCTCACCATAACCCCGAAAGAAGGAAAAGATAAGATCTTATACATTGTCGGCGGAGGCAATAAGCCGGCGATTGTCGACAAACTTGCGGCACTTACAGGAGGAATTCCGGTTAACGGATTCAAAACCAGCGTGTCGGATGAAGAAGTTGCCGTTGCCATTGTCGATTGCGGCGGAACGCTCCGCTGCGGCATTTATCCGAAAAAAGGCATTCCGACCATTAACGTTATGCCGACCGGGAAAAGCGGACCACTCGCACAATACATTAATGAGTCGATTTATGTGTCCAACGTCGGCGTCGAGCAAATCACCGCCGTGGAAGCATCCGATCAAGCAGCGGATGAAACGAAGGAAGCCTCGGCTTCGGATTCACAAAAGCAATTCACGTACCGTTCGGATAAAAAGATTTCAGAAACGCTAGCGGAACGCGAGCATAAAGACTTGTTCACAAAGATTGGTCTTGGTGCAGGTAAAGCGATTAATACTTTATATCAAGCGGCCCGCGATGCAATTCAGACCATGCTGAATACCATTCTGCCATTTATGGCTTTTGTGGCCATGATCATTGGGATCATTCAAGGATCGGGCATTGGCGGTTGGTTCGGAAAAGTAATGTCACCGCTCGCCGGAAATATATGGGGCCTGATGCTGATTGGCTTTATCTGTTCACTGCCATTCTTGTCACCGCTCCTCGGTCCTGGAGGCGTGATCGGTCAGGTGATTGGTACGCTGATCGGTGTGGAAATCGGAAAGGGCAACATCCCGCCGCAGCTCGCACTTCCGGCACTATTCGCGATTAACACACAGAACGCATGTGATTTTGTTCCGGTTGGGCTCGGGCTTGCCGAAGCAAAACCGGAAACAGTCGAAGTCGGTGTTCCTGCTGTTCTGTACTCACGATTCTTGACTGGTGCGCCTCGTGTTGCGCTTGCATGGCTGTGCAGCTTCGGTCTTTACGTCTGAACGAGCTTTGGACATTTAGCTGATCAATCAAAAGGAGGATGAAAAATGTTTGGTATGAAGAAAAAAACAGCCGATCAAACGGAAATTTATAGGACTCAGATAAAGAGTATTGGCAAGTCCGCAAAGGATTTTTTACAGGAAAAAATGTTGGTTCTCTTTGGCGACGAAGCCCCGGCAGGATTAAAAGATTACTGCTTTGCGATTAAGGTCACACCGATTCAAGGCGAAATCCAAGTCGGTCAGCATGTAGCGATCGACAAAGATCGTTTTAAAATAACCGCGGTAGGAAATTTAGTGCAGAAAAATCTTGTTGATCTGGGACATATTACGATGCGCTTTGATGGAAGCACAACAGCAGATCTTGCAGGAACCCTTTATCTTGAGGCAAAGCCTATTCCCAACCTTAGCGTTGGATCGATCATTAAAATTGAACGATGATTTCAAGCGCAAACCCCTGATCCACAAGTGCAGCACTTCTGGATCAGGGGTTTTGTTGGATTGCTGTGATTTGCTATGATTTTCGGACTGTTTGATACGAATTTTGCTCTGTCCGCTACAACAACTTCCGCCGAATCAGTCTGATCGTTCTTACAGGCATTGTTTCGGGACCCAGCCGACCGATCCTTCTTTTTTGATCAGCGTATAACCGGCGCAGCCATCGTCGACCACAGCGACTTGGTCGCCTGCGCGAACCGGAAGGCCGGAACAGCTGAGATCGTCTGCAGCAGTGAATCCGTCGTCTTTTTTCTCCAGATATTCATTCTTAATCCATTGAGGGAGTCCGAGCGCGATGTTTTCGCAGAGGCTGAAATAAGTTCCGCGTTTCAGCAGCCGAACGGCGTAATTTGGGTAGTTCAAGGTGCCGATAAAATCAGCCGGCGGCGTATAGCACTGTGTGATCGTTGCGACTTTGTGAAAATGGTCGACGCTGACGAAACGAATCCGATCGCCTTGCGGGTTCCGCTCGATGATCAGCGCGTTCAACTGGCCGTCAAAACGGACTTGATTGCCGCCATCGATACAGATCATCCGTTTATCAAGAGCGATGATTGGATTATGGCAGGTGATTGCTTCACTTCGATAGTTAACGACCGGCCAATGACCGACGACAACGTTCTTTTCACACTGATGCGTGCGTGTATAAAAGTGCGGGATGGCGACGGCGGATCGATGGCTCGTTTCGCGCCAGTCCGCGCGGTCGTCGATACCGGCGTGGATGAACAGATAGTGGTCAGCTTCCAGTGCGGTCGGCAGTGAGAACAGCCAGTCGATTTCAGCGCCGCATGTTTGCCGATAAAATGCGGCAAGTGCAGGAACGGAATCAAAATCGGCGATCGTTTTACCCTGTTCCTCAATCCATTCGTTCATCACGGAATGCGGGTGCTGCGCCAAATGATCGAAGACAGTCGGATCGTTGTCGAAGACGTGATGGATCAGCCGGTCGCAGTTGCCCTCGGTGATAAAGACGCGGCTGCTCGAGTCCATGAGCTTTCGCGCATATCGGATCACACCGAGACTGGACGGCCCGCGCTCGCACAGATCGCCGTTAAGAATCAGCGTGTCCGCAGGTGTGTAGCTTACCTTTTTCAGCAGTTGCTGGAAGAGGTGCAAATCGCCGTGGATGTCGGAAATGACAAGGACTCGTCCGGTCTCCGGGAGCGCTATTTTTTGTATGTGAATCATGTGAGAACTCCTTTGTTCAATGCGATTCGCGCTGCGTGTTTTGGGAATCATTACTCTTCATTATTATAGCGCAGTGACCGGTTGCCCGTGAACCAAATCAGAAAAAACCAGCAGAAATCGATTGTTCGTGAACCTCAGAAGCCACGTAATGATTATTTTTCAGCAAAAAAATCTGCCCTTGTCCCGCAGAACAAAAGGCAAATGTAAAGAAGGATCAGACGAGTGAGACGGTCATAAAACCAAAGCGTATCGCATGTTTGATTTCATCGGTAAAAGCTCGGAGCAGGATGTTGCGGATGGTAACATCTTGCGTATTCAGGTAAAGATTACGGTACGTTTCATAGTCTTTGAGCTCATCATCGTAGGCAATCCTAAGCCCGTTGGAAAAAGAACCGAAAGAAACCGGTGTGATCGAAACCGAAGCCTGCATTCCAGTGAGCTGTTCATAGAGCTGGTTGAACAAGTGAAAGTGATCCTGTTCATCACGGCGGATGCTCAGAATCCTGTCGCGCATCACCGCGTTTGGCGCAGCCTCAGCCAAGCGACCGTAAAAATCGATCGCCGTTGCTTCTCCTTTAATTGCATTCAGAATTGCGTCGACAAATGGAGCTGCAGGATTCTGTTCCATTTGTTGTCGATCATCGAGATTATCGTAATACATCGGTCACCACTCCTGACGTAGATCGTTACGTTACAGTTTATGAGCAGCGCCCGATTCGGTGAGCGCCCAGCTTGTTCTTAATGCAAGCTAAGCAGGACGGTCATGATGATGATTGCCGCGGGTATGATCCAGACGAGGGGACGGGCCATGTTCACCGTATACCCGATACCGACGCGTTTTTCAATAAAAAGCGACGGATCGGAACGATTAAAGTAAAAGATGCCTCCAATCCATTTGTCATCATCATCCAAAATCGAACCGGATGCCGTTTTACGGCGCACGAAGCGGGCGTGAATGAGGAACATGGCAAGCATTAGCCCGAAATCAAGCACGCCGATGATAAGAAACCAGACGTAATGAACGTGGAGCAGGGGGCTTGCGACCATTAGAAAAAAGATGGACTGGGTTGCTAGGCAAAAAAGGATTAGAATCAGGTTCAGCATTTTGCGGTATGCCGCATACCCTGGTGCGGCATTCGGATTTCCTTTAACGGATGCCGGCGCCCGGCGTACAAACAGGATCAGTGCGCCAAAGATCAGCTGGAAGAAGACCGGATTCAATACGGTCAACCACGATTTCGCTGCCCATCGATCCGGCCCGGTCAGCCCAAAATGAACAGGAATGGAATCAGGCATATAAGGATAACCGAAGCAGGCGACCACAAGTGTTGCAATAAAGAACGGGAGAAGCAGCAGCAGCCAGCGAAGCGGAAGGACGTTTTCGCGTGCGTTCCGACCGATCGCAACAGAAATTTTATTTGTGCTCAGCTGCGGATTCGGTTGAAGTTGTTTTTTCAGTCGGCGCATTCCCGTGTTGCCGCGGATGAAGAGAAGCGTTTCCAGCGCGAGGAGTGCAAAGAAGATCAAGTTGCAGGCAATCGCCAGTACGAGCTCCCGGCTGCTGAATAACCGTGCCACGATTAGGAGTACCAGCAGGATCAGCGCCGTACCGATACTTTCGATCAGATAGCGGCGCGTGATATTCTGAGCAGTCGGATGATTACGAACCTGATCATTAGCAAAGACAACGCCGAAAAAGACATTTTTGCGTGCAAACCAAGGCTGAGCGATAAAAAGACAGGCGACAATGAAAAATGTTCCAATGAGAAGTAATGAGCTCATGATTCGGTTCCCTCCAGTTTTGTCATAAGCGTAGTCAATGATCTGGTGCAGGACGGCGCGGCAATGCTTTATTCGACCGCCGACTGCACAAAGATTTTGGGCGACGTACTGAACGTTTCGCAGAAAGCGGCATACAAAAAAGCACCAAGATGCAGGAACGGCATCATTCTGTACCCGCCAATTCGTCGTACAAATGATCAATTATTTTATGGAGCACAGCGCGGTCAACACGTTCTGTGACCGCCGCGTGCACCATGTCTTTAAGCGGCACGCCGTATTTCCTTAAGAAAGCAGCCGTGCTTTGAGCGGTTTTGCCGGCTTTGATGAATGTTCCGCGTCGTCGCTGAATATCAATAAACCCTTCGCTTTGAAGCAGTTGATACGCTTTGTTCACAGTATGGAGATTCACGCCAAGTTCGGAGCCAAGCACGCGAACCGAGGGCAGTGTATCGCCGTCCTGAAGTTTTCCCGAGGCAATCCCGGTGACAATCGCATCGCGTATTTGCATATAGATCGCTTGATCCGAGCTGAAATCAATCGACAGAAGCATGATCGAACACCTCTTTGTTCTATCTGTTATACTAAGTGTATAACAGATAGAACAGAAGATCAAGATCGAGGATGATTGAAAACAATTAAGGTTTGCCTATAAATCAGAGAAAATGGAATGAGAAAAGAAATGGAAGAACCGGCGCAAAGGGTAGTCGCCAATTTGGATGTCGTGGATAAAGCCAAACAATACGAAGTGTTTAATCGAGATACTGAATCAGCCGGTCGAAAGTCTGGTAATCATTAAATGGCTGCTCAGCGCGACCGTTTGCGGTGGTTTTCGATCTCAGTAAAGAGTTTCGCTTCTTGCGGCTTTTTTTTCTGTTGGGAGGGGAGCTGAACACGCAAGGCTTTTGCGATCACCGCAAGATCCTGCTGCAGTGCAGCAATATCTTCTTTTGTCGCCGGACGCTTCTTTTGAACGAGCAGGCAGGCAATTTGCCCGCTCTGTTCCACCGTCGCCATTTCGATATCTTCAAGCCGCTCGACACCGTTTTGCCGCAACTGCATTTCAATATGGTCGACCGTCATTTTCATTTTTCGCAAACGTCGCGTGCGCAGTTTCCCATTTTTAATAATTATTTTTGCATGTCCGGAGAAAAGCGACTCCGCCCAATCCCATTTCAATTGAAGCTGATCGATGACAAACAGTGTAGCAACAAAAATAACCCCAATGGCAAAGGACAAGGTAATGCTTTTGCCGCTCACCGGTTGGACGAGCATTGTCCCAATAGAAATCATAATAACGGTTTGCGGAATGGTCATCTGCGAGATTGACTTCCTTCCGGAAACCCGTATTAAAAGAACACCGAACAGAAGGATAACGACCGCTTGCCACAGCCAATTGGGATGAAAATCAATCACACGCATGAATCCGTTCATAAACAGCCCTCCGTTACGTCTTGCACTTAGTTTGACAAAGCAGATTGCTTTTATACAGAACGGGCCTGGCATCCGGAAGCACGATAACTCTTCCAAGTGCAAAGCAGAGCGGTTATACTAAAGGAAACTTACAGAAAATTGAAACGGGGTTGGAGAACGGTATGGAAATCAAAACAGTGGCAATCATTGGGCTCGGTGCGCTTGGCATTATGTACGGAAAACAGTTTGCGGACCATCTGGGGAACGATGCGGTTCGCATTGTCGCCGACAGGCAGCGCATCGAGCGCTACAAAAAGGAAGGCGTGTACGGCAACGGAGAACCCTGTGCCTTTCATTATGTGGCTGCAGACGCGCAGATGGAGCCGGCCGATCTGCTGATTTTTACCGTTAAATACGCCGGGTTGGCGAAGGCTATCGAGAGTGCACGCAATCAAGTTGGCCCGAAGACAATACTCATCTCATTCTTGAATGGAATTAGCAGCGAGCAAATGATCGGTGAAGCATTTGGCTTCAAGCAGCTGCTCTACAGCATTGTTGCCGGGATGGATGCATCGAAAATCGGCAATCAATTGACCTATACGAAAATCGGTTTTGTCAGCTTTGGCGAAAAGGATAACGCGCGTACAGAAAAGGTCGCTGCGCTTCAGCAATTGTTTGAGAAAGCGGAAATTCCTTATGAAATCCCCGAGCACATGATGCACAAAATGTGGAGCAAGTTGATGGTCAATACCGGAGTCAATCAGTCGACAGCCGTTTTTGCGACCAACTACGGAGGTATCCAAGTGCCGGGCAAACCGCGCGATACGGTGATTGCAGCGATGAAAGAAGTGATCAAGGTGGCCAATGCAGAAGGCGTGCCGCTGCGCGAGTCGGAAATTGCTGGTTGGCTGAAGATCAACGATGCGCTCAGCCCCGAGGGAATGCCATCCATGCGCCAAGATACGCTGCAGCATCGCCTGACCGAGGTTGATCTTTTCGCCGGCACGATTCGCCGCCTCGGCAAAAAGCACGGGATTCCGACACCGGTGAACGATTTTCTTTACACACGACTTCGCGAAATTGAGGCAAGCTATGCATAATAGAAGGAAGCAAACCACGCATAGTGCGTGAGTTAAAGCGAAAACCCGAAAAGTTAAAGCGAAATCCATTCGCCATAACATAGTGTCTTGACTGAGCATCAAAAGCGGAGATGCTCTGGCGCCTGCGGGAACAGCGAGCCAAGGGAGACCCCACAGATTTCTGCCTGTCTGAGGAGGCTCGTGGTGCGCCCGCGGCAAGCGAGCGACCGAAGCGTTGATGCAAAACCATGAAAGCGCAGACCAACGGTACACGCAAAGTTAAAGCGAATGAGCACAGGGTTCGGCTGCAAGCCTTTGTGCTTGGTCGATCCTCAGTGATGGTGATAGGATTTGAATGGAGGCGATTGATTTCGTGTATGAAAAGCTGGCAGAGGCGATTAACCAATTGAATGAACGCGAGAGTAAGCGGATGCTGCTGCGTCTGTTCCAAGAGGCGGAAATTGCGCAGCAGGTTCCGGATGAGAAGCGGCTGACAAAGCGGATGCGTCACATCTATGAAGATCTGATTCAGTTGCAGCCGCAGCAGCCGCTGACTGAAGAAGCGTTGAATCACCGGCATATTGCGTTTGGCGATTCGGTTGCCGGGAGTCTGAGGTATGGGCTAAGCAGCATTAAGGTTCGAAGCGAACACGTCCTCGCCATTACAACAGATCTTTCAAACGGACCGCTCGCTCGACTAGATGAACCGGAAGGAATACGTGACCGAATCACATGGCTTAAAGACTTCGTTGACGGCTATTCGTATGATGACGATTTCCTCGATTCACTGGCGAATCAACTTGAAGCGATCCAAGCCATTCCCGAACATGTGCCGGTTACCGTTTGGGCATCGGATAATGCTTGGGAGCAGTGCGGGCTCGCTCTCATTGCCTATCTTTTGCGTGGCCGCAAGAATCCCATTCGGGTCATCAATCCTTCTGCTTACGAAAAACAGCTTTTTGAAGAATTTGGAGAAGGGGCACACTCAGCGTATAGCGGCGAACTGGCTCCGGAGACGTTGGCGATGCTGTTTAAAAAATACGCGCAGCAGCCGCCGTTGACCGATAATGAGTGCCACCAATTGGAAAGTGAATGGCGGCGTGTGTCCGCCGATCCATCGGTACTGAGAATCTGGACGGACGGTCGCGTGCAACCGGCGTCGCCGGATTACTTTGACGCCGAAATTTTACGACATGCTCGCCGCCTTGCTCGTCAACAGGAAAACCGCAAAGGCTTTCTTTGCCTCCGTTTAATTGGCGAAGTGATCGGTGAGCTGCATGAAAAACAATGGGTCGGTGATACCTATATTTATTGGCGCATTAAAAAGCTGATTGAAGCAGGAAAATTGATGGTGAATGCATCGCCAAATCAGATGTTGCATATGAAATTAATCTTTAATAAGGAGTGAATTCCAGTGATTGATCTTTTCACACCATGGACGTTCAAAAGCTTAGATTTAAAAAATCGCGTGGTGATGCCGCCGATGTGCCAATACTCCGTCGAGAAAAAGGACGGCATTGCAACCGACTGGCATTTCGTACACTATGTCAGCCGAGCGATCGGTGGCGCCGGGCTGATTATCATTGAAATGACCGATGTGGAGCCGGACGGTCGAATTACCGACAACGACCTCGGGCTTTGGTCGGACAAGCAGATTCCGGCGTTAGCTCGGATTGTCGCCGAATGCCACAAATACGGCGCGAAGGTGGCGATTCAAATCGCCCATGCCGGACGCAAAGCAGAGGACGCAGCGGTACCGGTTGCGCCATCGGCAATCGCGTTTAATGAACACTATAAAACGCCGCGTGCGCTGACAACCGAAGAAGCGAAAGCGATGCCGGAGAAATATGCCGCAGCGATTGCGCGTGCAGTAAAAGCCGGGTTTGACGCCATTGAGCTGCACGGCGCTCATGGCTACTTAATTCATCAGTTCCAATCCGCGTATACCAATAAGCGCACCGATGCGTACGGCAACGATTTAGCGAAATTCGGAGTTGAGGTTGTGCAAGCGGCAAAAAGCGTCATGCCGGCCGATATGCCTCTGATCATGCGCATTTCAGCAATTGAGTATGTGGCCGGCGGATACGGTCTGGATCACAGTATCGCTTTGGCGAAAAAGTACAAAGAAGCCGGCGTCGATGTGTTCCACGTCAGCGCCGGCGGTGAAGGGCCGATCGAGGCGGCCGGTAAGCCAGGCACGCATGCGGCTTACCAAGTGCCATTTGCGCGCGAAATCAAGAAAGCGGTCGACACGCCGGTGATTGCCGTTGGTCGTCTCGATGAACCGCAGCTGGCCAATGCGGTGATCGGCAATGAAGAAGCCGACCTGGTTGCCGTCGGACGCGGCATGCTGCGCCATCCGTACTGGGCGCTGCAGGCGGCCTCCGAACTGCATAAAGAGACTGAGCTGCCGCGCCAGTATCGCTACGGTTTTCCGTCCCTGATGCATTAAATAAACGCTTGTTTAAGCTTCTCCTCTGAAGGGGAAGCTTTTTTTGTGCGCATTTTGCAGCCGTTTCCCTGCCGGCTGCAACGGATGCGCCCAACCGTGTATGTCTCACCTAACGCTCAATTTTCACAAACCCTCGTGTAATTAAAATTAATTTCGTTAAGTTCATCGGGTGTTCATAAAGCGGCGCTATCCTCTTCAATAGGGTGTTGTGGAGTGCGCGCCGATCCACGATAAGATTGAGATAAATGAAGGAAAAGGAGTTTCGTGTATGACTGAGAAGAATCAACCCACGGATATTGATGGGAAAGCGTATAATCGAACTTTTTTAATTGTTATTTTGCTGGTCGGGGCGTTCTGTACTATTCTGAATCAGACGCTGCTTGCAACCGCACTTCCGGATATTATGAAGGATTTTGATATTTCTGCGGCGACAGGGCAGTGGCTCACGTCCGGGTTTCTGTTAATGAACGGTGTAATGATTCCGGTAACGGCACTGTTGATCAATAAAATCAACTCGAGAGTATTGTACATTGGTGCTTTGATCCTTTTTTTGGCGGGAACGGTTACGGCGGCGCTTGCCCCCAATTTCTCGGTGCTGCTTGTCGGGCGTTTGATTCAGGCTGCCGGTGCCGGAACGATGATGCCGCTGATGCAGACCATCTCGTTGTTAATTGTTCCGAGGGAAAAACGTGGGGTGATTATGGGGCTTGGCGGCCTTGTCATTGCCTTTGCGCCGGCGCTCGGACCGACGCTTTCCGGATGGATTGTGGATCGTTATGATTGGCGAGTGCTTTTCGAGATGATGATTCCGATCGTGGTGGTCGTGATTATTCTTGCGTTTGCAGCGATGAAAAAAGTTGTGCCGCTCACCAATCCGCGTATTGATTTTCTGTCACTTGTGTTGTCAACGCTTGGCTTTGGCGGGGTTCTTTATGGATTCAGCAGTGTTGGCAACTACGGCTGGTCGGATGGCCGCGTGGTGTGGCCGCTGGTCGTTGGGGCGGTCTTTACCGTTTTCTTTGTTTGGCGGCAACTGGTTGCAGAGGAGCCGATGCTGGAACTGCGGGTGTTCAAGTCACCGATCTTTACGCTATCGGTGGTAATCAGCAGTATTGTCATGATGGCGATGATCGGTGCGGAGCTTGTGCTTCCGCTGTATATTCAGAATATCCGCGGCGAGAGTGCGCTTAACTCCGGACTGATGCTGCTTCCGGGCGCGATTATTATGGGTCTGATGAGCCCGGTCACCGGGATCATCTTCGACAGGATCGGCTCGCGCAAGTTGGCGATTACCGGTATGTTTTTGCTGACGGTAGGCACGCTGCCGTTCATGTTCCTGACCGAACATACAAGCTTTACGTCAATTATCGTGCTGTACGCGGTGCGCTTCGTTGGCATTTCCATGGTGATGATGCCGGTGACGACCGCAGGGATGAATGCCCTGCCTGATTCGTTGATGAGTCATGGGACTGCCGTCAACAACACGATTCGTACGGTGGCGGGTTCAATCGGAACAGCCATTTTGATCAGTATTTTGACGAACGTGACCAAAAATGATTCACCAAGTAAACAGTTGATGCATACCCATCCATCGCAATATGGGAAGCAAATGCTTGATGCAGCGCTTAATGGGATGAACGCGGCATTTATTGTTGCGATTTGTTTCTGCGTGCTGACGCTGATTTTGACCTTCTTTATTAAAGGGAAAAACAAACAAGCGGTTGAAGCGCAAGGGGCGGATTGAGCGACACAGTCGGAAGACTATTTTACGAATAGGGAGTGAATCGTTTGATTTTATATAGTTTAAGCGTCGGTGTTGTGCTCTTTGTCGTGTTCATTTTCACGGGCGGAGTAAAGAAATTTGCGAGATACCGCTGGCTGCACTACGGACTGGCCGCTGTTTCCTTGATCGTCTTTCTCGGCAGCGAGACGTTGTTGATTATGAATGAACACAATCATTTCGGGATGACCACGAAGGTAGAGACGCAAAAAGTGCCGATCTATTCAGCCGCCGGAACCGCAGCAGCGCAGGGCCCGTTTCTGCTGCTGAATCAGGCTGTCGGCAAGGATCGCCTATATCTCTACAATACGAGCAAACAAGGCAAACCGAAAATGAAGCACACGGCGATTACGGACAAAAGTGTCGTCAAAAAGACCGATCAGCCGGCTTATCTGGCGATTGAAAAGAAACGCCGTGTATTCAAGAACAATCGCTTTAAGATGCTGTTTGCCTATAGCGGCAGCAATGATGTAGTGGTTTCTACGCGCAACGTCTTCTACGTTCCGGAAAACCATCAAGTGATGAGCGTCAAAGAAATGAAGAAAATGCAGAAAGCGATGCAAAAGAAGCAAGCACTGAACTAAAAAGATACTGAAGATCGTCCTCCATAATATGGCGGGCGATTTTTTGGTTTACCTGCGACTTTAACGTATGGGCCGCACCAAACCCAAAGCGCACTGAAACGGATTTGGCTGCAAGGGGCAATTCGGCCGCATTGCATGAGTGTAAATCGGAGGATTGAGCCATACTACCGTTCAGGAGACTTTGAACGAAGGGATGTGGGACGATGGCTGCCCAAGCGCATGCAAGGGATTGTGAGGGGAAGCCGTATAAACGATGGGTTCTGGTTGCCGTGCTGCTTCTGGGAACGTTTTGTGTGGTCGTCAATCACCTCATGATCGTTACAGCGCTGCCGGGCATCATGCATGACTTTCATATTGATGCCGATACCGGGCAATGGCTGACTTCCGGGTTCCTGCTGACGAACGGGATTATGATTCCGGTTACCGGGATGCTGATGCACCGGATCAATTCAAAGCGGCTATTCATGGCTGCGATGCTGATTTTTCTCGTGGGGACGATCATCGCGGTATCGGCACCGAATTTTCCGCTGCTTTTATGCGGACGGGTTGTCCAAGCGGCAGCGACAGGCATGGTGATGCCATTGATGCAAACGATACTGCTGCTCATTTTTCAAAAACACGAGCGCGGTTTGGCTATGGGTATGGAGGGGCTGGTGCTGGCTTTGGGACGGGTTGTCGGACCGGCTATTGCCGGCTGGGTGATGGATCATTTCAACTGGCGCATTCTTTTTTGTTTGTTTCTGCCGGCGGTTCTTGTGATATTGCGGCTGGCGTCCAAATCCATGCGCAGTGTTGTGCCACTTGATCCGAAGCGGATTGATCTGCTCTCACTGCTCTTGTCAACGCTTGGCTTCGGCGCTCTACTGTTTGGATTCAGCAGTGTCGGCCATCATGGCTGGGGTTCGCGGCTGGTCATCGTCAGTTTGGTCATCGGTGCCGGCTGCGTTGGTCTGTTCATTTGGCGGGAACTCACGATTGATAACCCGATGCTCAATCTTAAGGTACTGCGTTCGCCGCTTTTCTGTTTATCGGCAATCATTTGCGCAGTGGTGATGATTGCGATGTTCGGTGCCGAACTTATGCTACCGCTCTATATCCAGAACGTACGCGGTCAAAGTGCACTGTTTTCCGGACTGGTGATGGTGCCCGGCGCGGCCATTATGGGTCTGATGTGTCCGCTCAGTGGGATTGTTTTTGAAAAAATCGGCGTTCGTAAGCTGGCAATCACGGGAATGGGCCTTCTGACGATGGCAACGATTCCATTTGTTTTTTTAACCATGTCGACGGAAATCGGTGCACTGACGACGCTCTATGCGGTTCGGCTGCTTGGCGTTTCGCTTGTCCTGACACCGATCACAACCGCGGGAATGAATACCTTGCCTGAGGAATGGATGGGTGACGGAACGGCCGTGACGAACACATTTCGAACCATTTGTGGTGCAATCGGAACCGCGGTCTTGATCAGCGTGATGTCTGATGTCACAAAAAGTGAAATGCCGGCAAAAACCATGTTCGGCCTCGATCCGCACCTCAATCATGTATTAAAAACAGATGCCGTACTGAACGGCGTCAATGCAGCATTTTTAGTTGCGCTCGGCTTCTGCATCGCTGCCTGGGCGCTGACTTTTTTTATCAAAGAAAAGCCGCGCAGCGATTCATTTGATCAGGATTGACCGCCAGGCATATGGAAGCGCATTATCAGCTGCGGACAAACAACAAACAAAAGATCAGCTGGCCCGGGAAAATACACAAAGGATCTTCCGCTTGGATGTGTTACTGAGTTTATGCATCGTAAGGGATTCGACCTCTGCTAACGATCATGGCTTGACAGTTTTTTGGGAATTCTTATAAAATGAAAATTGTCGCTTGCTTTATGACTTTAAAGCAAGCGACATAAATAGAGAGAAAGGAATTAATGATGATGGGTGCAACAGAAAAGAAAAAAACGGAACTAAAACGTGGTTTGGCTCCGCGCCACATCATGTTGATGGCCATGGCCGGGATGATCGGTACCGGTATTTTCAAAGGAAGCGGCGATACGCTGGCGATTGCTGGTCCAAGTGTGACGATCGCATACCTTGTGTGTGGGCTTATTTTATTTATTGTCATGGTTGCGCTTGCCGAGATGGCGATTGCCTATCCAGGACTGAACATGCAGCACTTAATGCATAAGGCATTTGGCTTTCGCGTATCAATTATGATCGGCTGGCTATACTGGATCAACTGGATGATTGTAACGGTTGTCGAGGTGCTGGCGGCGGGAAGTTTTCTTCAATATTGGTTCCCGAGTGTTCCGCTTTGGGTACTTGCCGGTCTGTGCGGCCTGTTCATCGTTGGCATAAATCTTTTTCAAGTCAGCCTTTACGGCGAGTTTGAATTCTGGTTTGCAGGGATCAAGATCGGAGCGATTATTGTCTTTATCATCCTCGGATTCTTAATCTTGTTTGGTGTGATTCCAAGTCCTGCCGATCCGGTGAAAAATATTTTTGGTCACGGCGGCTTTTTCCCAAATGGTTTTGGTGGAATGATTGCCGCATTTCTGGTCGTTATTTTTTCTTACGGCGGTTCGGAAATGATTGGACTTACGGTAACTGAGGCAAAAGAAGTGGAGCATATTCTACCTCGAGTGATTAAAAGCGTTGTCTCACGGGTTGCTTTATTCTACATTTTGCCGATCCTTATTATTTGCGGCATGATGCCGTGGAGCAGTGTTTCAGCGACAGAGAGCAGTCCATTTGTACAAGTATTCGAGACGGTTGGGCTTCCGGGTGTCCCGCATTTGATGAACTTTGTGCTATTGACTGCCGTGTTGTCCGCCGCCAATTCCGGGATCTACGCAACAACGCGTACCCTTTATTCGATGGCGGAACGCGGCGAAGCGCCGGGCTTTGTGCGTATACTGTCCAAACACGGCGTACCGCTGGGCGGAATGGCGCTGACGACCGGCTTTTTAGCGATCGGCGTTTCACTCGCCTATTTTTCTCCGGCTCAAATCATTAATCAGTTGATGAGCATTCCCGGGTTCACGGTATCTTTAGTTTGGATCGCCATTTGCGCTGCAGAATTGAAACTGCGTCCGCATTATCCAAAAATGCCGTTCTTTAAAATGGCAGGCTTCCCATACATGACCTTCGTGGGCTTGATTGCACTCATTCTGATTTTCATATCTTTTGTGATCAATCGCGCGAATCTGGTCGGAACGCTGACCTGTCTCGCGATTATGGCTGTACTGATTGTCATTTCGTTTCTCGTGAAAAAAGAAGGACGCGAGACGGAAAGCGAGCAGACTTTGTAAGAAGCAGATGTGAACAATAAAATCCGCATAAAAAGGCGTCTCAGAAGTTTGTTTTTGACTTCGAGACGTCTTTATTGTGAACCATAGATGATGAATCAAGCGGAAGACGGGCAAGAAAAACCTTTTGCGCGATGGGGTACACGTTTAATGCCTGTGGTTTCCGTATTTTAATATGTAGTTACAACTTCACTATGGCGACAGATCACGGTCTATTTTAATAATTTGATGAATTCTATAACTTTTTTATTGTCGCCTGTATCAATGGACACGTGCTTTGTATTTTTAGTAATCGCTGTGTAGAACTTTTTTCCAGCAGGATATTGCCCGTCCCAGCGTAAAGGGACGTTGTAGACGTTGATCGTGCCATCCCCATTGCTATGGTAGGTTACTGAGCCATCGACTAAGCGGGAACCGGCTAACTGGATCACATCTTCCGGATAGTTGGCACTGGTGGTGTCATCAGGGTTAAGTGGTGTACCGGCTGAAATATGACGTACATATAATCCCTCAATGTTCTGGTTCGCACCAAGTTGCAGCCAAACGCGAGCGTATTCGATTTCCTTAACAGAATACTGAGCTAGTGTTTCTGTTGACTCATTATTGCCTGCACTTGAGGTTGGTTTATGTTCATAATTTGTACTGCTGGGTTCAGATTCTGCATCGGTGGTTGAACCTTTTGATTGAGAAGGATCATCGGTACTTTGCACGGAGTGATCAGGTGTTGCCTGATTCTTGGCTGGTGGCTGATGCGTTGAGGATTGACCGCAAGCAGACGTTCCGACGGCTAAAACAGTTAAGAAACATGCTGCGATAAAAATTTTGCTTTTCTTCACGGGTGCGGGTGCAACTCCAATCTTTTCAAATAATACTTAGAATAGTCTAACATAATAAAAAAGAGATGACGATCCATGTAGATCTGCATCTCTTTTTTATGCGTCATAAGGTATCGGTGCAGCGGGTCCTGTGAAATAGGAGGAAGGGTACGGCTTCGGCTTGGGGCCGGTTTCGTTGGGCTGCTGTTGATTGGTGCAGCCGACCGGTGGACCGAGAATGGTAGACTGCTGAATGGGCGCAACGGCTTGAGCATAGGCGGCCGGATCAACACAATAGGCACGGTTCATGACTTCTGCCGGTATGACGCGTAGAAAATCGGAGCCAAAGACGACGTCCGGAGTCGGCTGATCAAAGATTGTCAGTAGGTGCACGTCATCCGTCAAGGCAAGGATCCAGTGGAACCATCCTTTCGGCAGAACGCACACCTGACCTGGATTGAGACGATAGCTCATCACCTTTTGCGTAAATGGATTGAATACCGATGTGATCACCGTACCGCAGATCACGAAGACCAGTTCAGAAGCATTGGTGTGCCAGTGCGGCTGAATAATGATTCCGCGCGTCATGCGGGCGTTGAAAAAACCGGTATTGATTGTCGAAAGCTGCGACCCGAACAGCTGGAAAATGAAGTTTTTTGCATCGCGTTGTTCCGTAACCGTTCGCGTTGAATCACCGAACAGGGTAAAAGACGGGTCGGATGGATTAACCGGCATAAGTATCATCCCTTTTTGGTTCATTTCTTTCTACTTTATGCCTGAATCCGGCCAAGGGTGAAACGCCTATTCATTCGGTTCGACGTGCACATGTACCTCGAAGACGTCGTATTTATCCATCAATACCGCTTCAACACGCGAAGAAATGCGATGTGCCTCGCGCAAGCTCATGTCTGGGTTGACAACGATCACTAAATCAATAACCGTGTTATTGCCATAGTTCCGCCCGCGGATATCGCGTACACCTTCAACGCCGGGTACCGAATGCACCAAATGGTTAAAAGCATGCAGCGTTTTGTCATCAAAGCCGTCCGATAGACGATATGAGGATTCTCTGAAAATATCCCAGGCAGTTTTGCAGATGAGCAGTCCGATGACGAACGCTGCCGCCGAGTCCAGCCAGTTTAAGTGGATTTGTGCACCGAAAATACCGATACTGGCACCAATGCTCACGCAACCATCGGAAAAATTATCCTTTGCTGCAGCAAGGACCGAATTGCTGCCGGTTTTCTTGGACAGCCGTTTGTTATACGCATAAACGGAGAACATGATCGCTGCACAGAGCAATCCAATCCAAGCGGCGAGCAGATCCGGGCGCTCTTCATGCCCGTTAAAAATGGATTGCGCGCCGTCGAAAAGCACTTGAACACCGACCGCCATCATGATAAATGAGGCAAAAAGCGAGGCGATCGTCTCGCTTTTCCAATGCCCGTACGGGTGATCGCTGTCCGCCGGCCGCTGGGACAGCTTCAAGCCGATCAGCACGGCAACCGAAGCGAGAATATCGGTGACATTGTTAAACCCGTCGGCACGAAGCGCACGCGAGCCCATCGAAATGCCGACAAACAGCTTGAGCGCCGACAGAACCAAATACGTGGCGATACTGATCATGGCACCGCGCTCACTTAATTTCAGATTCATATATCTGTCTTGAATCATAACGGACACCAGACTTTCTTTTCATAAGAAGATTGTGAATGATTTGTTATACTAAGCGCAACGTTTCATCGATACCCCGCAAATTATGTTCCGCTTGATAAAGCGAGCGGCAACGTGGTCATCCAACAAGCAAAAGCCGCGTCTTCGTGTTCCGGCACAGGTCGTTGGCAAAAGAACCGGAAGCGACCGGAGGAAACGAGAGGTCTGTGGTTACCCACTATTATGCCACATTTGAGGTTGAGAGTGGCGACCGGATCGAGTTTGAAGTATCTGGATTGGAATACGGCATGCTCGACTTTCAAGGCACACGCTATTTGGGTTATCAGCGCAGCCTTGAGCCGTGACCAGGATCGAAAATTTTTTGTCAATTAAAAAAATCGATTGACAATCGTTTTTGAAAGTTAGAGACTTAAAGAGCACGATAATTTCGGTACCTTCCAGAGGGCGGGTACGAAAAAGAACAGGAGCTGAGCAGAGTTGAGTAATCGTTTAAGTACAGCATCAGTAGGAACATTTGGCGAATTCGGCGGTAGCTATGTCCCCGAAGAATTGCAGAAGGTACTGGCTAAGCTTGCCGAAGCCTTCGACCGATATAAGGACGACCCGGAATTTAACAGTGAATTGCGTGGCTACATGAGAGACTATGTCGGACGCGAAAATCCGCTGACTTTTGCAGAAAACCTGACGAAACAAGCAGGCGGGGCTAAAATCTATCTGAAAAGAGAAGATTTGAACCACACCGGTGCGCACAAGATTAATAACACAATGGGTCAGATTCTGCTGGCCAAACGGATGGGTGCAAAGCGCATCATCGCAGAAACCGGCGCCGGGCAGCACGGCGTCGCGACAGCCACTGTTGCCGCGTTATTCGGCCTGCCATGTACGATCTACATGGGTAAATACGATACCGAACGTCAAGCATTGAACGTCTTCAGGATGGAATTGCTTGGCGCTGAAGTCGTGCCTGTAGAGAAAGGTCAGGGTCGTTTGAAGGATGCGGTTGATGTTGCGCTGGCAGACTTGGTACAAAATCACGAGACAACGTTCTACTTACTGGGATCAGCGGTTGGCCCGCACCCGTACCCAACGATGGTGCATCATTTCCAATCGATAATCAGCGAAGAGTCGAAGCGGCAGATTCTTGAAAAAGAAGGCAAGCTTCCTGCTGCGGTTGTCGCTTGTGTCGGTGGCGGCAGTAACGCGATCGGCGCCTTTGCCCATTACATTGACGAACCGAGCGTCCGCCTTGTCGGTGTTGAACCGACAGAAGCCGCAAGCATTGCCGAAGGCGTACCGGCCGTGATTCACGGTTTCAAATGCTACGCGCTTGTCGATGAAAACAACAATCCGAAGCCGACGTATTCCATCGCTGCCGGGCTCGATTATCCGGGCGTCGGTCCGGAACACAGCTACCTGAAAGCATCCGGTCGCGGCGAATACGTCACGGTGACCGGCAAAGAAGCGCTGGATGCCTTCCTGAATCTGTCCAAGGTCGAAGGAATCATCCCGGCGCTAGAAAGCGCGCATGCCGTTGCCTATGCGACGAAGCTCGCCAAGACCTTGCCAAAGGACGAAAGCATCATCGTCAACCTTTCCGGCCGCGGCGACAAAGACGTAAAGCAAGTCTATGAAATGCTGAACAAAAAATAAAAGGTTGATTAAAAATAAGATTTAACGCGACGGTTTGTAAAAGAAAAGGAACGCCCATGCAGGCGTTTTATCAAAAAGGCGGCTTGGCATTCAAAAGGATGGATGCCGAAGCCGTTTTTTTCCTAAGTAAAGAAAAGCTAGCGCGTATTGAACTGGTATTTTTGTACGTTAAAACGACTTTTCATACCGACCGTGTGTTGCACTTAAATAAGTACAGTAGCATCGAATTGAGGG
>NZ_BJMS01000054.1 GCF_006539285.1 Sporolactobacillus inulinus | reverse complement strand
CATAACTTTTCGGCATTTCGCTTTAACTTCGGGATTTCTCTGCTTTTGATGCCATGCTGATGCCCTGCCAAGGCACTGTTTTGTCGGTTTGTCTACATGACAAAATTTATGCAAAGCGCCCTACCGCAATTCGGCAGGGCGCTTCGCTATTGAAATTTATTTTTTGAGCAGATTGACGTTTTCATAGTAATGAACGACTTCTTTGGCGATCGGGTCTTCTGCTTCGAGTCTGCTTACATCACGAAGAACAGCTTGCACGCCTTTTCGTTTCAATTGCCGTTGCAGGCTTTCTGCCTCCGCATCCTCACTGTAATCGAAGTGCAGCGCTGCAGCCATGACTTTCGCAAGATGCGTGAACGACAAACCGAGTTTCTGCGCTTCACGTGCTGGTTTTACCAGACGGTCTTCGGCACCCAGTTTGCGCAGTGGTGAGCGACCGACACGGGTTACGTCATCATTTAATTTCGGATTCTGGAAGCGGTGCAGAATCTTTTCAATATACTGTTCATGTACCTCGGGCTTAAAGCCGTACTGCTTGATCAGATAGGCTCCGGTCTCTTCAATCGTTGCCTTAACGTCCTGATACAGTTCCGGATCCTGCAGGGCTTGATGAATCTTCTTTTTCCCTGCTTGGTAGCCGAAATAAGCGGTGGTCGCGTGACCGGTATTTACCGTGAACAGTTTGCGCTCAATATACGGCGCAAGATCCGGTACGATCTGCATCCCTTTTACTTGCGGCAATTGTTCGTTCGTTTCAACGATCCATTCACGATAGTCTTCAACGAGTACATCGAGCAGTTCGTCATTGTGCTGCAGCGGAACAATACGGTCAACCGCTGAATTTAAGAAGAAGACTTTGCCATTTAGCTTTTTCGTTGTCGCTTCGTCAAGCGCCTTCAGAACTTCTTTTTTTAACAAATCGGTCGCGTTGATCTGATTTTCACAAGCAATCACATAGATTCTATCATTTGTATGCGTCAACCGTTCTTTCAGTCCCTTGGCGATCAGTGGCGCAATGAACGGCAGCACTTTCGGCCCGATTGCCGTTGTCAGATACTCTGCCTTACCGATTGCTGCAACAACCTGATCCGGGTTCGTTTTGCTGTTGATCCCGGAAACGTTGGTAATCGTGATCGTCTCCGGATGCTCAGCAGCGGTTCTGACCTTATAGGTTTGCTTTTCGTTTAATGCGTTAATAATCGGCTCTGCGATATCCACAAACGAAACGTGATAGCCTGATTCTGAAAATAAAGCGCCGATAAATCCTCTTCCAATATTGCCTGCACCAAAATGTACAACTTCCTTCATGATCCTCATTCCTTTTCATTTAAATTTATGAATCAGTAGTTGATAAAAATTGGCTTCCAATTTGGCACGGATCGTCGTTTCATTCGCTGAAGCGAAAATCAGCGTGCTTTCACGATCGTCAACTAATGAGCTACTTACGGTACGAATCACTTCTTGCTCCATTGGATGCAGCGCTTCAGGGGCAAGCAGGAGCAGGATGTTGCGCACCGGGATCCTGCCGCCGTCCATCGCCGCAAGCTCGATCGGTTCGTTGAGATGAGCGATGCGAAAGCAGAGTGATCGAACAGCTCGATCACGGCAATGAAACAGGGCCATGTCGGTACCTGGAATGCCGAGACCGGCGAGTTGTTCCCGCTCGATCAATCGGCAGAGCACGCGCGAAACATCACTGACAAGCGAATCATCTGCCGCTTGTGATAACAGCATCTGCAAAATCGCTTGAGTCGTTTCGGCACCTTTGGGACGAATCACTTTAAAAGTTTTCATTATCGCGCGAATACCCGCTTGAAGACGATCGATCTCATCCATGAGTTGCTCTAACGAATGATCGCCCGTTTCTTCTTGAATTTGCTCCTGATCCGTCAAAAACAGCGATTGTCCCTGCTTGCCTGTGAGTCGGTCGGTCACCTGTTTAATTGCCTCAATATCGGCCTGGCTGAGCAGTGGATTGACAAACAGGCATGGGATCTTCTGTTTCGGCAAATGGACGGTCGACAGGATCAAATCAAACTGATCGAGTTCAAGCTTCTCCATATCATGAATGGAAGCAATCTTAATTGAATAAAGCTCTTTCATTTCCTTTTTAAGGCGTGACGCCAGCATTTTCGATGCGCCGATTCCGGTCGGACAAACAACTAATGCACGAATGTTTCGTTTCTGTTTGCGTTGCTCCAATGCCGAACCAAAGTGCAGTACGATGTAGGCAATCTCATCATCAGGAAAGCGAATAGACTGAAAGACCTCCCGCAGCGAGCGCTCTATGATCTGAAACAGAACAGAATATTGAGTCTTGATTTGTTTCGTAAGCGGATTCACGGATGCCAAATCCTTACGAATTCGAAACAATGATGGTTCAAGATGCGCCATTAATCCTTGAAACAGTGAAAAGTCATTGGTCAAATCCATATGAAGCGCTTGCGACACATGCTGGATCAACTTTTTAATCGCTTTTCCAGTAATCACTTGGTCAAAATAGATCGATTCCGCATTCTGCAGCCGCGATCCCTTCAGCAGTGTGACCATAAATGCCTTTTCCTGTACCGGCAAGTCGATCCGCAGCTGATTTTTAACAATAGCGGCGATTTTCCCAACAAAAGGCAACGCTTCCATTTCTGTGCTGATTGATTCGTCCTGATCGTCATCCTGAAGCGGATGACCGGATGCGTAGCGCTGAACAGCGATACACACCTGGATTAGAAAACTGATGTAGTCACTGTCGGCAAGCTCTGCATAGAGTGTTTTCATATTGCTTTTCATCGCCTGATCAATCACAATCAGATGATTGGCCTTAAAATAATGAAGAACGAGCTGATCTTCTGCCAACGTCTGATGATTGAGCTGAAAAATCGCTTCAATCAAATTCTCGTTAAAGTAGAATAAATAGAAATTAGCCAGTGCTGTTCGTTTCGCCCGTTCAGACCCAATCAATTGAATGCCAACGCCACGTTTCCGTGAAAGTGTTAGACCGAAGTCATTCGTCCAGTCGGATAAATCGTCCAAATCACTTGTGAGTGTCGTTGATGAGATGGCCAAATCATGGGCAAGCGGACCCATTTTCATCGATTCATCGCTTTGAAACAATTTCAGAAACAGGAGCAGCTTCCGTTCCTTCGCCGAAAGATCGACCGGCTGCACGTTCGCCAACTCCTGAACCAGCTTGAAAACCGCCTGATTCGCTCCTTGGATGCAAAGACTTTTGTCTTTATTTTGAACCAGCTGCAAGCCCTGCGGCGCCAAAAGTCGTTCAATATTTTTCAGATCGCGCCGGACTGTACGAACGCTCACCTGCAAATAACTGGCGATTGAAAGAGCCGAATGCTTGCCGCTTGTTTTCAAGAGCAGCTCTAAAATCATTTTTTCCCGGTTCGTCAAGACCATCGGATTCATCCGCCTTTTTTCTTCAATCGTAGCACAGTGATTGATCGATTACCCGCAGGAACGATCACGCATTTTGCGCGACCGCATGGTTAATCACCATGATCAGCTCATCGACCGACTGTGCGCGAACCATTTCACCAACGTTAATGACATCCGAGCAAGCGACCGCAATTTTAGACAGAATTTCCAAATGGCTGTTGTTCTTTCCGGCAATGCCGAAGACAAGCCGAACCTTGTTTCCGTTAAAATCAACACTTTCTGGAATCTGAATGATCACAATACCAGAAGCCAGCACTTCTTTTTTCACTTCTTCTGTGCCATGCGGAATGGCGATTCCGTTGCCCATATACGTCGACATCAGCTGGTCGCGAGCAATCATCCCTTCGACATAGGATGGTTTTACATAGCCGCCTTCCACCAGTTTCTGTCCGGCAAAGCGAATCACTTCTTCTTTGCTTTTAAATGATTGGTTGATAAACACATTTTCTTTGCGAAGGATATCACCGTCAACAAATGGCGCAACGCTTGATTCTTCCGCTGCCTCCGGCACTGCCTTTTCGCCTCTACTTAATTGATTGATTAACAGGTCATAGGATGGGCTGCTTAAGAAATTATCAACCGACACATGATAAGCATCCGGTGCTTTTTCTTTTGCACGCGGCGTCAGCTCAGACTGCGTGACGACGATCTGTGCATCGCTTGGAATGGAACTTACCGCTGTATTGGTGACATTGATCGCCAGACCGGCGGCTTTCACCTTTTTTCTCAGCAGCGAAGCGCCCATCGCGCTGGAACCCATGCCGGCATCGCACGCGAAGACAATCTTCTTCACCGCTTGCGGATCGAGCGTCTTCGAATCGGTAAGCACACCGGAAACGCGGCTCTTCTTGCCTTTCATGCTCTCCATTTTCCGGGTTGCTTCTTCAAGGTTTTCATTACCCGCTTTATCGGTTTTCAAAATAAGACTGCCGATTGCAAAAGAGACGATCGTCGCAACGCATACAGCCGCAATATTTGCTGCAAAGCTGCCAAAGGATTTCGGTGTTACGGCAAGCATAGCGATAAAGCTGCCTGGTGAAGCCGGACCAACCAGCCCGCCTTTCAGCGTAACCAGTGTAAAAATACCACTCATACCGGCAACGATTGTTGCAATGAATAAAAGCGGTTTCATTAAAATGTAAGGGAAATAGATTTCATGAATTCCGCCAAAGAAATGAATGATCGCCGCACCAGGTGCCGACTTCTTCGCATTGCCTTTGCCGAAAAAGCTGTAAGCAAGCAGAATGCCGAGCCCAGGACCTGGGTTTGCTTCAAGTAGGAAAAGTACCGAACTTCCGTACTGACGTGCCTGCTCAACCGCAATCGGTGTTAATACACCATGGTTGATGGCGTTATTCAGGAAGAGTACCTTACCGGGTTCAATGAACAAACTTGCAAGCGGAAGCAAGCCTGCGCCAACCAACCTTTCAACACCGGATGCCAGAGCGGCACTGACCGCATCGACGACCGGCCCGATACCGAGAAAAGCAAGAATGGCAAGCAGTGCGCCGAGAATGCCGGCTGAGAAATTATCAACGAGCATTTCAAATCCGGTTTTTATTTTGCCCTCAACCATTTTATCGAATTTTTTAATGACATAACCGCCGAGCGGCCCCATAATCATCGCACCGAGGAACATTGGGATATCGGTACCGATAATGACACCGGCTGTTGCGATTGCGCCAACCACGCCGCCTCGATGATCAAAGACTAATTTACCACCGGAATAACCAATCAGAATTGGGAGCAGATAGGTTACGGTTGGATCAACGAGTTCAGCAAGCGCCTTATTCGGCAGCCAGCCGGTTGGAATGAAGAGTGCTGTAATCAGTCCCCATGCGATGAAGGCGCCGATGTTCGGCAGAATCATTGAACTTAGGAAATTACCGAACTTCTGAACTTTAACTTTTACACCTGAACCTGCAGACATATGTGTTACCTCCTTTGTTTGTTGCCTGAAGTCGTGAATGAACGTGACGGTTTTCCAGAGTGACTTTCTTCACGTAAGCGCTTTCCAATTTAATAAAAATAAAAGCCACGCATTTTGCGATAGGTTATGAAACAGCCTTTTTATTAAGCGCTTTCATATGGTGTTATCTGAAAACCTCTTTACTACATATTTATTATAAGGAGCCGCAGTGGTCTAAGGCAAGACAAACTAAAACCAGTTTTGCCAACCAATTGATGACAAAACTGGTTAATAAGCAGCAACCGAAGCTGCATCAATCAAAGAAGCACAAGGCGGATTGTCTTGCATGATCCAAATGGCTGAACCAAATGTTTAATTGTCTTCTCCATTTGGATAAATGAATTTAAAAAATAGACTTGCAAAGATGCAGGACAAAACAAAGGTTATCGCGCTGGAAACTAAATCATGTAAAAGTGAATACGCCGGATCGGATTTTGCAAAATAGAGATGATCGATAAATCGTCCAAGTACTGAAACAACGGAGTAGATGAGCAATAGAAGAAAGGTGAATTTTTTTGCGTTGCTTTTTTTCACGCGTATACCCCTCCCCTGATTAGATAGAATGCTTCATCATTTAGTGTAAAATAATTGATCATTCGCAGCAATGCAGATTCTTCCCCATCGTTCTTCCATTTTCAGCTGTAATGCGCGCGAAATGAGGAGCGTCCACGAAAAGCGGTACGCCTGCCGAAGCAACACGTACCGCTTTTTTTATGCCTGTTTCTGAAGTCGTTCTTCTGTCCGGTCGGTCTCCTGATTGATCGGGAGCAGGCGGACGGACTGGATCAGCTCATCCAACTTGCCTTCAATCCGGTGCAAGAGGAAAAAGGTGACGACAGCCGGAAAACCGACGTCCTTAATCATTGAGAACCACACCTCCATGCGAATGCCTCCTTTCCACGTCGATTAGAAAACTTGGCTTTGTCAAGCCTCTGGCGAAGGAAAAGTCTTAGTTGCGCTTACACCCGTTTCCTTAAGTCTTTTATTTTTTATAGTTTCTTACCAGTGTCAAAAAGCCGGAGCGTGCAATGCGTCTTCGCCCCGGCTTCTGACCAAACCGTTATACCTCCAATTCAATTGGTGTTGTGTTGTTTTCCGAAATGCGCGCCGACTTAAGGGCAACAAGATCGCCGCCGTTCGACAGGAACACCTGCTCCGCGAGGATTGTATTCATCGCATCTTTAATCGCAGCCGGATCCGCCGGTTCAACCGGATCATTCAAAGACAAGGTCACGCTTTTTCCCTCAGCATTCAAAAAAACGAGATTCAGTTTTTTCATTCATTGATCCCTCCTTTCTCTGATGGACTTGTCCATCGTTTTGGTCAGGCCAGAATGTCGGTCGTGTCGTTGCGTTCGACGGAAATCAGTTCATGCTGCTGAAGTGGCGCAAGTTTCTGCGCAATCGTCAGCAGACTGTCCGGAGCCGCCTCCGCTTTAATATTGCGGAACGATTTACTTAGCGTCACCGGCTTTCCCTGATCGTCCAAGCCGCCGTTCAAATTCATCACGAACACCGACGCAATGATTTTGCTCGTTGCCATCTCTATCACCTCCTACATTTAAGAAGTAGGATGAGCGGTTTTAAAATGGTGAGCACAATTGAAAAAGATGAACGCTTCTATTCTCAGATAATGCTTTGAACCGGTTGATACAATTTTTGGCTTGTTTGATACAACTCAGCGAAGCAAGATTCAATGAAGCGGGATCACGAATCATCACTAGATTTGCTTATTTATTCATCTCCCCTCCCTCAATTGTGCTAAACTAATAGAAAACTTGTGATTGCGTCTCATTCACCGCAGACGCTTACATACCAAGGAGGTTGTTCCCCATGAAAAAACAAATCGCAACAAACCATGCACCAAAAGCGGTCGGTCCTTATTCCCAAGGTGTTCAGGCTGGTGATTTTCTGTTTGCATCCGGACAGATTCCGCTCGACCCGGCAACTGGAATGATCGTTGAGGGCGCTATTGACGTGCAGGCAAAGCGCGTCTTTGAAAATTTGAAAGCCGTGCTAAATGAAGCCGATCTTGACTTTTCCAACGTGGTTAGCGCAACCGTATACCTGGCCGACATCAATGATTTTGCGGCCGTCAACAGCGTCTATTCGGACTACTTCACCGGCGAGGTTCTGCCGGCGCGCTGTGCGGTTCAAGTTGCTGCCTTGCCGAAAGGTGCACAAGTCGAAGTCTCGTGCGTTGCCTATAGAGGATGAAAAACAGCCCGAACGCAGTACCAGCGCGTTCGGGCCGTTCTATGTCTTCAGACAAACAGATCAAGTACGAGAACAAGAGCAAATGCTGCAAAGGAGAGCAGCGTTTCCAATACCGTCCAAACTTTAAAAGTCTGCTTGACGCTAAGTCCTAGGTATTCCTTTACCAGCCAGAACCCGGCATCGTTCACGTGAGAGAACATCAGCGATCCGGCTCCGGTGGCAATCACCAGTAACGGCAGATTGACGCCGGTCATATTGGCGACGATCGGGGCAACAATTCCGGCTGCTGTCGTCAGCGCGACCGTTGCCGACCCGGTTGCAATCCGAATTAAACCAGCGACAACGAAGGCCATGACGAGCGGTGAAAGCTGCCAGTTTGTTGCTAATTCAGCAATGGCACCGCCGACTCCGGAAGCGATCAGCACTTGCTTGAATGCGCCGCCGGCTCCGATAATCATCATAATTGAGGCGAGCGGTGCCAGTGAATCGCCGGTCAGCTTTTCAATCAGCTTGCGTCCGATCCCGCGGCGAATACCGAGTAAATAATAGGAAACAAAGACGGAGACAAGCAAAGCAATTAACGGATGTCCGAGAAAATTCAGTAGATCTGCCAGCCAGCCTGGCATCGAAATAAAGGGAACAGCGACCGCGCCAATCATCAAGATGATCGGCAAAAGAATCGTGAGAAAAGAAACGAAGGTTGATGGGTACGTTTTTGCCGACACATTGGCAGCAACCACTTTAGGTTCCGAAACAGGTTGTATGCGCTTACTAATGTAGTAAGCAAAAATCGGACCGCCAATGATCCCGGCAGGAAGCGAAACAAGTAAGGAATAGATGAGTACCTGACCGACATCTGCGTGAAAAATACCAATGGCGGCCATCGCGCCTGGATGCGGCGGAACAATCCCGTGTGAGATTGATAATGCTGAAATCATTGGTATGGCGATCAGCAGCAAACTCTTCTTTGTCGTTTTCTGAATCGCAATCACCAGTGGCAGCAAAATAACAAGCCCAACTTCAAAGAATACAGGAATACTAATGATTAAACCGGCAAAAAAAGTCGCCCACGGTAGCAGTCGTTCGCCGAACGCACGCGTAAAAAATTGTGCGATTTGCAGACCTGCCCCAGATTCCGACATCATTTTTCCCAAAATCGTACCCAATGCCAGAATACCGAGCAATGAACTCAAAATACCGCCGACACCGGTTTCATAGCTTTGTGCTATTTTCATAAGCGGCAGTCCGGCAGCAATGCCGAGAAACAGACTTGCGACCGATAAACTGATAAATGCATGCCATTTGAACCAGGTGACACCAAGTATGACGAGACCAATCGCTAGAACCGTAATACTAATCAAATAGATACTGCTCATCTTGAATCATCTCCATTTACTGGTGTGGGTGCTCACGAGAAGTTAAGGACGCCTACTTTATCTGTGAACGCGTGCGCATTTTCTTCAACTGCGTGATAGTTGCCATTCTCCGCACCTTTGGTCAGCACACTTCCGATCCCAACCGCGTAAGCGCCTTGATTCAGCCACTCGTCAACATTTTGCAGATTGACGCCGCCGGTCGGCATGATTGCCACATTTGGAATCGGACCATGGATACTTTTTATGAAGCCAAGTCCGGCTACGCTCCCGGGGAAGGCTTTAATCACATCAACGCCGGAACGAAGCGCTTCGGTGATCTCGGTCACCGTAAAGCAGCCAGGGAGGTACGGGATCGAATAAAGGTTGCACACTTCGCTGATTGCTTTTGAAAAATTCGGGCTTACGATGAAGTCAGCGCCGTAAATGATCGACAGGCGCGCCGTTTCTGGATCAAGCACCGAACCGGCACCAATCACGGCTGTTTTTTCCTTTTTCTTCAATTGCTGCAGTGCCGTCAGGCCGTTTGGTGTGGTCAGTGTCACCTCGATACTTTCTATACCACCATTGATCGCTGCCTGACCGATTGCCACCGCGTCCTCTGCGTTCTTCCCGCGAATCACGGCGACCAGACGCTTTTGATTCAGTTTGTTCAAGGTTTCATATTTTTTCAGCATATGTTTTCCCCTCTTTCAAAGTGTTTCGAACGGCACCATGTGCTGCAGAGGCCGTACTGGATGCGTAGAGTGATAAAAATTTGCTCGCATCTTTATTTGGTTCTTTTATTTCCTTTCTTCTTTTTTCCAGCGTTTCGTCATCAACCAGCAGGGTCAAATCCCGATTTGGTACATCGATCGCGATAGGATCACCGTTGCGCACAAGTGCCAAGGTACCGCCTTCCGCAGCTTCAGGGCTCATGTAGCCGACCGACAATCCTGCTGAAGCACCGGAGAAGCGTCCGTCGGTGATTAGCGCAATCTTTTTGTAGCGTGAAAGAATCTCTGTGCAGCGGTGCAATTCGCGCATGCCCGGACCGCCTTTTGGCCCTTCATAACGAATCACGACCACTTGGTTTTCCTGAATCGCTCCGTTGTGATAGGCTTCATCAAATTGCTCTTCCGAGTCAAATACAATCGCCTTCCCTTGAAAAGCCATCAAATCTTCCGGAACCGCCGATTGCTTGATCAGCGCACCATCCTCGGCCAAATTCCCTTTCAGAACCGCAATGCCGCCCTGTGCTTCAATCGGTGCGTCAAGCGGATGAATGATTTCGCGATCTTTAACCTTAGCATCCGCAATATTCTCTTTAACGGTCTCGCCGGTAACGGTCAATGCATCAAGATGAAGCAGCGGACTGAGTTCTTTCATGATCGCCGGAACACCGCCGGCACGCTGCAGATCATTGGTTGTGAAATTGTTGTTATTCGGGGTCGCCGCTGCAATAAACGGTACTTTGCGACTGATGCGGTCGAACGCATCCAACGGCAAGTCGATGCCAATCTCTTTGGCAATGGCCGGCAAATGCAGACAAGCATTCAGCGAACCACCCATCGCCAAAAGTACTGAGATAGCGTTTTCAAAAGCTTCCTTCGTTAAAATATCACGCACGCGAATTTTCTTTTTGACCAGTTCAACCGCACGGCGTCCTGCATCTTCCGCAGCATGAAGCTGTTCATCGGAAAGCGCTCTCATCCATGACGAGTTCGGCAGTGCCATACCTAATGCCTCGGATAAGCCTTGCATTGTATTTGCCGTACCAAGGAATGGGCAGACGCCGGCGCATGGATAATATTTGCGTGTTACCGCGACAAGGCCTTGCTCATCCAGACTGCCGCTTAAGAACTCCTGTCGCGCGGCTTTCGATTCCTTCGGTTTAATGTAGTTCGGCATCACCCCGCCGAGAAAGACAAGCGTTGGAAGATTCAGCCGTGCCGCACTCATCAACATGCCCGGTACGATTTTGTCACATGAACTGATCATGACCATTCCGTCAAAGATCTCATGTGCGCGAATCATTGTTTCAACACTGTCGGCAATCACATCACGGCTCGGCAGTGAATACTTCATGCCGTCGTGGCCTTGAGCGATCCCGTCGCAGACCGCGATCGTATTAAATTCAAGCGGATACCCGCCTGCCTCGAGCACGCCTTTTTTAATATGATCGGCCAGTTCTCTTAGGTGAACATGCCCCGGTACAATTTCATTCCATGAATTGGCGATGGCAATGATCGGTCGATCCATCATGGAATAAGGAACGCCGCTTGAGCAAAGATGTCCTTTTAATATAGCCCGTGTGTAGGGTTGAATTTGTGATAAACGGTTGTGCATGATTTTATCCCCCTCAATTTTTTGTCAAAAGATTTTGACTTTCACTGTTACAAAAACTCATGAATCCACTTGCTTGTGCTGAAAAGCGGCGATTGCCGACCATTCATCCTCAAGTTTGCGAGACAGGCGCAGGAAAATAGGAAACAGCTGCTGGTAGGTTTCAACATTTTCCGGGATCGGTTCGTGACTGTGCACCGATCCGACCATTTGCGCCACCGCACTTAGACTGTCTACGCGCCCTGTTGCATACAAGCCGAGCACAGCGGCACCGAGGCATGAACTCTCGAAACTTTCCGGAACATTAACCGGTTGTGCGAAAATATCGGCCATCATCTGACGCCACAACTCTGAACGCGCAAAGCCGCCGGTTGCCTGGATTTTTTTCGGTTCACCGGTCCGCTCGCGCATCGCCAGCATCACGCTGTACAAATTGTAGATTATCCCTTCAAGGACGGCACGAATCATATGCTGTTTCTGATGGTGCAAGGTCAAGCCAAAGAAAGCGCCGCGAGCATTCGGGTTCCATAGCGGCGCCCGTTCGCCACTGAAATAAGGTTGGAAAATCAATCCGTCCGACCCCGCCTTTACGCGCGCCGCCATACGCGTCAGCACTTCGTACGGACTAATGCCGAGCCGTTTAGCGGTCTCCACTTCAGCAGCGGCAAATTCATCTCTCGCCCAGCGCAACACGCCGCCACCGTTATTCACCGGGCCGCCGATGACCCATTTATCCTCAGTCAGGACGTAGCAGAAGAGGCGTTCTTTCGGGTCTGCCGAAGGTTTGTCGGCAACCGTACGAATCGCGCCGCTGGTTCCAATCGTGACCGCAACGACACCCGGATCAATCGCATTAACGCCTAAGTTTGACAAAACACCGTCACTTGCGCCAAGAACAAACGGCGTCGACTCATTCAGGCCCATTTGCTCCGCATAGACCGGATCCATACCGACCATTTGATGGGTCGTCGGTACCAGTTCGGAAAGATTCGCCTCCGTGATCCCTGCGACAGCCAACGCGTCTTTGTCCCAGGTCAGTGTCTTCATGGCAAACAGCCCTGTACTTGAGGCAATCGAATAATCGACAACATAGGTGTGAAATAATTTGTAAAAGATGTATTCTTTAATCGATATAAATTTCTTTGTTTGATTAAAAAGTTCCGGCCGTTCGTTTTTCATCCATACGAGTTTTGGAAGCGGCGACATGGGGTGGATCGGTGTCCCTGTTTTCATATAAATGTCGTGTCCACCCATCGTCTTCTTAATTTTGTCGCACCATTCGATACTGCGGTTATCGGCCCAAGTCATGCAGCGCATCAAGGGCTTTCCTTCAGCATCCACCGGAACTAAACTGTGCATCGCACAACTGAAGGAAACAAAAGCAATCGATTGGGGTGAAACGCCGCCCTTAGCAACCACTTCGCGAATCGCTGAAAGAACTGCCGTGAAAATCTCTTCCGGATCTTGTTCTGCAGTAAACGCATCCGGTGTATAGAGGGGATAGCCCATATTTGAGTAGGCGACAATCGTTCCATCCGTCTTATAAAGGACTGCCTTAGTGCTTGTTGTGCCGATATCCGCACCGATCATGTAGTCACTCATTATACTTCCTCCTTTTTTTGTGAAGATTATCACATTTTTAATAAAACGCTTACAAATTAATCTTAATTGTCGACTTGTCGACAAGATGCGCACTACTTTTTTCTGCAACAAATGTGGATTATTTCGGACGGTCAACGTCGTCAAACGATTCCGTTAATGTATGCTTCGAATCGTCAAAATAACGGCCGACCGTTTTCGTAATCAGCCCATCGTTCTGCGACGCAATTGCCTCAACGATGCGTTGATGTTTGCTCACGACCCAATGCACATGTTCTGCGCTTTGCGCAAAGACGCGTTCGGTTGTAACAAGAATGACAGACATCAGCAGCGGCTTCATACTGTTCCAAAGGTTGAGCAAACGCTTATGCTCCGCATGACGCACAATGGTCTCATGAAAGAGCAGGTCATAGTAGGCGAACTCACTATGATTATCATACTTTGCTGCAAGTTCCATTTTATCAATATTTTGCCGTAACTCTTGAACCAATAGACGTACATTTTTCTTTGAAACCTTTTGTTGCGCAAAGTTTTCGATCATTTCACGGATATCATACAGTTCTTGAATATCGTCAAGACTCATACCAAGAACAACCGCCCCCATCCGCTCAAGCCGAATTAATCCATCTAAAGAAAGTGCTTTGAGTGCATCGCGAACCGGTGAGCGGCTCGTTCCATACTGCCCGGCAATGTTATTTTCTGATAAAACCTCTCCGGGTTTAATCTGATTCTCTAAGATCCTAAGGCGTAATTCATTGGCAATTTGATCGCCTAGTGAAGCATTCTTTAGCCACATTGACGGAAACTTCAACATCGTCCATTCTCCTGTCGCTCCTATTCATTCACTCGAGCATTTGATTGTGAAAACTGTGTCGCTACAAGGCTATTGTAGCTATATTCACGCAACCAAACAACAACGAATGTCTCTGAGTTTTAGAAAACAACAGCTTCTGTTTTCGTCCCTTCACGGTCTCTTAAAGAGGGTTCGCCATACACCGTCATTCGACGGCTGATCCATACCTTTTTATTACAGGCATGACGGTTCACGATTCATGAACATCCCTTGCTTCGGTATACTTGTCGACAAGTCGGGCCACAAAATAAAGCGCTTACTTTAATTCTAAAAAATAAAACGCCCATCGTCTTTCCGTTTCATCAATCAGCGTTATTTTGTAAGCCCTTTCTTTTTACAGCTTCATATTAGTCTGCCCACAAACTATTGTCAAGGTTGTTTTTGAGCAATTTGCCTTTTAATTGGGTGACGTTCACATGTTCTTCACAAAAAATTCAAAGGATTGTTCACTTAATCGCACAAGGAATAGCCGATCCAATACGATTTGCTGATTCATGCCGAGGGGTGTCCGTTCCGGTTGTTTGCGAAGGCAGCGTTTTTGCTCACGTTATCCTGATTTTGGATCGTTTCCTATCCGTTTTTGCCTGTAGACAGCTTTTGAACCCGCAAAATTATTTGTATAATAACAAGAATAGGAGTCACCATGTTGTATAGAAAGAAGGCTATCCATGACACAGACGAAATTAAGCAAACTGTTGAAACAATACAATCCGATCATTCTCGATGGTGCAATGGCAACGGAGATTGAAAAGCATGGGATCGCGCTGGACAGCGAGCTGTGGTCGGCTGCGGTTATTCAAGAGCATCCCGAGGTTGTCAAACAAGTGCATCTGGACTATTTCAAGTCTGGTGCCGACATCGCAACGACTAATACGTATCAAGCAACGTTGCTCGGCTTCCAGCAAAGCGGTTATTCGGAACAAGAAGCAGAACGGATTATTAGCAAAACGGTTCAGCTTGCTGCTGATGCACGCGCCGAATTTTGGGCGAGCCTCTCCCCGCAGCAGCAGGCATCACGCCCTTATCCACTGATCGCCGGAAGCGTTGGTCCTTACGGTGCGTACCTCGCCGATGGTTCTGAATATAGCGGAGACTATACCTTGAATGAAGGCGGCTACCGTATGTTTCATCAGTCGCGTATGCAGCTCTTAAAAAAAGCGGGTATAGATCTTTTTGCCTTTGAGACCATGCCGAACTTTGCAGAGGCCCAGGCACTTGCCAAACTGCTGAATGATGCATTTCCGGAAGATGAAGCCTGGCTGTCGTTCAGTTTGAAAGACCCCGAGCATCTTTGTGACGGAACGCCGCTTGCCGAAGCCGCCGCTTTTTTCAACGACAATGATCAAATTGCAGCCATTGGCGTGAACTGCTTTTCAATGATGAAAATAGACCAAGCCATCCCTGTGATTCGTTCGGCAACCCGCAAACCGATCGTTGTCTATCCGAATTCCGGTGAGAAATATCACCCGATTAAGAAAATCTGGATCTCATCAAAGCATCGGCCAAGTTTTTTCGATGCCTCAAAGACCTGGGCAAAAGCCGGAGCAACGCTGATTGGCGGCTGCTGCCGCACCTCACCCGATGATATTCGTGAAATCACCGAATGGGCACGTTAACCTGAAGCAAAAAAGCCATGAGCGCTGAACGCTCACGGCTTTTTTAGGCAGTCTTAATTATTTGCCGAACGTGTAAACCGCTTAATCAACTCATTGATCACGAGCGGTACTAACGCAAAGGCAATCACGATAATCCAATCGCGCAGCGTCAGCATTTGCACATGGAAGGCGCCGGCGAGGATCGGAATTGAGATCACGGCAAATTGCAAAACGATTCCGAGGATGATCGCGCCGATCAAGTATTTGTTTGAAAACAGCCCGACGTGAAGAATCGAATGCGTTGCACTGCGCATCGACAACGAGTAGAACAGCTGCGATACAGCAAGGACAACGAATGCCATCGTCTCTGCATAGGTAAGCACATCTTCCGGAATTGAGCCGGACCAAAGCTGGTACCCATGCTCACTCAAACCAAAGTAGAACGCAACCAAAGTCAAAATACCGATCAGCAGTCCGCCAATAATGGCACGAAAAGCGGCTCCACCGGCAAAGAAACTCTCTTTTGCATCACGGGGTTTCTTCTTCATCACGTCTTTGTCGCCCGGATCGACGCCAAGTGCGATGGCCGGGAAAGTATCCGTGATCAAGTTAATCCATAAAATTTGGGTCGGCAAAAGCGGCATCGGCCAGAAGAAGAGTACAGAAGCTAATATCGCTACAATCTCGCCCAAGTTACAGGAAAGCAGAAAAACAACGGATTTCTTAATGTTATTGTAGATGTTGCGCCCTTCGCGGATTGCCGCAACAATGGTCGTGAAATTATCATCGGTTAGAATCATGTCGCTTGCGCCTTTGGAAACATCGGTACCGGTAATCCCCATCGCCACACCAATGTCCGCATTTTTGAGTGACGGGGCATCATTGACCCCGTCACCGGTCATCGATACAATGTTGCCGTGAGACCGGAACGCGTTGACAATCTTCACCTTATGTTCCGGAGATACCCGGGAGAAGACGCGGTAATGATTAATTTTTTGCTTCAATTCATCATCACTCATCGCATCCAGCTGGCTACCGGAAATGGACTGATCGAGTGATTCGGCCATACCAAGCTGCATCGCAATGGCCGCAGCGGTGTGCTGATGATCCCCGGTAATCATCACCGGCGTAATGCCTGCTTCTTTCGCTTGACGGATCGCGTCCTTTACTTCGAGGCGCGGCGGATCGATCATTCCCACCAAGCCAAGAATCGTCAGGTCGTTTTCCATCTGATCCGGTTCAACCACTTCATCGCTATCTTTATAGGCCGCACCAAGCACACGTAAGGCTTGATCGGACATCTCTTCAGCGGCTCTGAGAAAATCCGCTTTAAGGTCATCGGTAAGCGGTACTTTTTCACCATTAACCAGAGCATGGGTGGCGATCTTTAAAATACTATCGAAGGCCCCCTTCGTATGAACGCGGTAGTGGTCGCCCTCTTTGTTAACCGTTGACATCAGCTTGCGATCCGAGTCGAACGGCCTTTCCGCCACACGTTCATGGGCTGCTTCCAGCTCACGTTTTGGAAAATGATATTTATTTCCCAAAACGACCAATGCAATCTCGGTTGGGTCGCCGGTGCCTTCGCCATCATCAAGCGTTGCATCATTACAAAGCACCATGGTCTGAATTAATTTTTTCTGCGTACTTTCCGCTGCAGTCGCCGTTCCTTCAGAGGGAACATCAAGAAATTTGCGGTGGGTATACAAATGCAAAACCGTCATTTTGTTTTGCGTCAGTGTTCCTGTTTTATCCGAACAAATAATGTTTACCGACCCGAGGGTTTCAACCGCCGGAAGTCGTTTAACAATCGCGTTGATTTTCGACATGCGCGTCACGCCTAGTGCCAGCACAATAGCGACAATCGCTGGAAGACCCTCCGGAATCGCAGCGACGGCCAGACTGATCGCGGTAAGAAACATTTCAAACAAGTCACGCCGTTGAATGAGTGCAATGATGAAAATCAGCACACAGATGCCAATCGCAAGATAGCCAAGTGTTTTTCCCAGCCCGGCCAGCCGTTTCTGCAGCGGTGTCAGATCTGTCTGCGTTTCGTCAAGTCCCTTGGCAATTTTGCCAATTTCAGTATTCATTCCCGTCCCTACAACCACGCCTTCCGCACGTCCGTAGGTCACAAGTGTCGACATAAATGCCATATTGGCGAGATCGCCAAGCGGGGTTTTCGGATCCTCAAAAAGACGTGCCGCATTCTTTTCTGAGGGAACCGATTCGCCGGTCAGCGCCGATTCCTCAATTTGTAAATTGGCACTCTCCGTTAAACGAAGATCCGCAGGAATATACCGTCCCGCATCAAGCACAACGATATCGCCAGGAACAATGTTCTTCGAATCAATTTCAACAACATCGCCACCCCGGCGCACCAGTGCACGAGGCGTCGTCATTTTTTGCAGTGCTTCGATCGCTTTCTCCGCTTTAAACTCCTGAAAGACACCGATGACCGCATTCAAAAGAACAACAAGCAAAATAATGATCGCGTCGGCATACTCGCCGATCAGCAGCGTGATCACTGCCGCCCCGAGCAATACATAAATCAACATATCCTTAAGCTGAGCAAAAAAAAGTGCAGCCAAGCTTTTCTTTTTCTTGCCCTTTAATTTATTCTCGCCGTATTTCTCAAGTCTCGATTGAATCTCTGCATCCGAGAGCCCTTGCTTCGGATCGACATTGAGCTCCTGCAGCACTTGTTCTGCATTTTGTGAAAACCAGTTCAATGCGTCGCACCATCCTTCCTTCACAACAAATAATTCCGTTCACTTATCTTTACCCTTTTTTGAAATTCAACAACGGAATGCAGCCATTTTTTTAGAAAAAATGGTCGAACTCATTTACACTATGATTTAGAAAACGGATTCATTATTGATTATGAAAAATGATTTGATCGATGCTGCGTCTCGCAACTCACTTCGTTTCCATTGCATGCATTGATCCAGGAATCTTTGCCTGAGGTCTGAGCAGGCATACAAGAAAATGCCACAGCACTTCCATGCATGGGAGAGTTTTGCGCTATATGGCTACTTTGTCTGCACCGGAATGATCGAGTAATGTGTCGTCTAAGTCAAAAAAGATCAGGTATTTTCATTCCTCTATAAGTTCTTTAAACTTGGCGCTAAGCGCTTGATCAAAACCGGCAAATTTTTCAGGATCCACTTCGTTGAGTAAAAGCTCTCCCAGCATCTTTACTGCCCGTTGCGGTTTTCCGTTGTCTAAAAGGATCAGGCTGTAAAAACAAAGAACAGCAGGATGGTCTTTATTCTTCTCAAGCGCTTGGTTGATCGTTTCAAGCGCCGCATCCAAATTGCCAACATTTCGATATGACGAAGCGAGACTTATCAACGCCGTGCGCTCATCATCCGAGCTTAGTCCTAGTTCAAGCGCTTTTTGATAGTTGGGAATGGCTTCACTTTCCTTAGAAAGTTGATCCAGTGACAGCGCATAGTGGAGGAAAACTTGACTATTCACAGGATAATCGCGCGTCAATGATTTGAATCGGTTCAATCCGCATTCGACAGCGCCTTGCTCAATGAGATGGTTTGCTTCCTGTATCAATTGTTCAATCGCTGCGTCCATTGAACCCCCCACTTTCATGGAATCAATAAGATTAAATTCCTACGTTTTAAGTTGCGCCTAATTCCATTTTAATGAATGTGACCGACTTGCCAAAGCTCAACCGTGATGCTCCGCCTGTTTCAATAAAACCTAATTGTTTGTATAAATGAATCGCTCGCCGATTAAACTCAACAACATCAAGTGTAAACGTCCCTTGGTAATTAAAATAGTTCCGGCCAAATTCAAGACATTCGGATACAAATCGCTTTCCGTTTCCCTTGCCCGTTTCCTCAGGGCAGATGCCTAGCCCGATCTCCAGTCCATCTTCTATCTCGACGTACGAATAGATACCGAATAAGCGGCCATCTTTCAATACCGAAAAATAATGGATCGACGGATCGTCAAAAATTTCGTGATCGGTCTCTTCAATTCCTTCAGGCGGGATGTTGTAGAAGGTATAAGGTTCCTTGTACTGCCAGTGGAGATACTCATCCGCATACTGCCGATTCATCGGAACGATGTTCATTTCTCTTCCCCCTATTGCAGCTCTCTCTCATTTTATTCTCCATAGTTGCGTTCAAAACACGCCTTGCAATAGATTTTCCCGCCTGTATCTGTAACAAACCGATGAATGACGGTTTCAGTGACGCCATACCAAGCCTTTTCCGGCGATTTGGCCATCACACACATAAATTCACCAGGTTCAATTGTCTTGCCGCATTCCGAACATTTGAAAACATAATTCTGCTTTAATCGTGAAAAGAACCCCACGCAGAACCGCCTCCTTTTTTAAACGCTCATTCATCATCATCTTCGCTGCGTTTTTTCTTTAAGAAGTACATCAGCGAATAGGAAGCAAGAAAGCAGACAAAAAATACGATACCGATGATCCACGCACTTAACGGGTGCTGGCGATCAAAAGTCCAAGCAACCGTGCCAATGATCGCCCCGACAGCCAGCGATATGAGGACACAAGCATAGTACGGCAGGACTTTCTTTCGTTTTCTCTCGGTTTCCTCAACATCGGCTGTTACCCTCATTTGTAGAAAGATGAGAAGTACATTTGTCATGATTAAGACAAAAAATAATGGTGATTGAAACGCAATATCTGCTCCACTGCGGAACGCTGTGTAAAATAAAGTTGCAAGAATGCCAAGCGTTTGGCATACAAAAGCAATACGGATGTTTTTTAAATTGACAAGGATTAATCGTTCATCGGTAATTTTCTTCACGTTTTTCCCCCTCGTTTACCCAAAAAAGTTGATCCAGCGATTTGCCTACGGCGTAACAAATTGACAAACATAATTTAAGCGTCGGGTTATATTTTCCTTTTTCAATAAGACTAACGGTCTGCCGAGTTACCCCAGTTTTTTCTGCAAGTTGCACTTGCGTCATTCCCCTCTCCATCCGAGCATGTTTTACAGAATTCATCAAAGAATAGGATCACCTCCATAACAATATTGTAAACTATATATTACATGACATGCAATATATAGTTTACATTCTATGTGCGAAATCCATCGCTTTTTTAAGTTTTGCGGCATTGGACGAACCAATGACAACGATTTGTCCAGAGTTCAAGACGAGTTCGATCGCCTGCGTACCACTTACCGTGTATGCTTTCTCACCACGTAGATTGAATCGGATACCCCAGCCGCCAAACCTAGACATTGGCTGATCGTCAATGATTCGATAGCTACTTATTGCATTCCACCCGAAGCATCGCGGGCGAAGGTGAAACGGAAAAAAACAGACATAAAGCCCATCCTTTCTCACTTCGCATGTTAAACGCACTTGAGCAAAAAAGATCGGAAAAACACACCCGAAAATAATAAAGAAAACAATCATCATCGCATTGGGCATTGGATTCGTGCCAAACGGTTTATTGAAAAAAATCTGACTGATAAAGCCATACCAAATGAGTCCCGAAATGCCCAGAACCACAATCCATAACCACCATTGCTTCATTTTTTGAACTTCGCGGAAATAAACAGATGACAACATCATCCACTCCCTTCGGAATGCGTTTTCACCACAGCATTCAAATCATTCATGGCGGTGTACCCAGCCATGAATGATGAGCGAAACCCCAGCCGTCACTTTGTAAAGGTCACATCTTTCCGATCTTTCTAAAGATTATTATAATACACGAAAATGCAATACAATAAAAACAAGTTCGAAATTTCGTTACCACTTTCGTCGATTTCATTACAGGTTCTGTCCAGATAGCGCAATTTTATGCACCTCTTCACCTTGCGCGGTGCGCACCTCGTTGTTTTCGCATCTCAAAGAGAAGTTCAGCAAACCAATAATCAATAAATCTGCCCTCTTGAATCAAGGATACGATTTCGTCCTTGCTCGCCCATTTCACGGATTGTACTTCTTCATATTGTAGGTTCAGATCTTTAATCGCCAGTTCTCGCTCAACAAGATAATAATCATCAAAGCCTGTATCGAAGTTCACCGTGAAAAATGGTCGTTCATTTGACAAATCAATCTTATTGCCTAGTTCTTCAAACGTTTCTCGTTCAGCGGCTTCGATACTTGATTCACCAGACAAAGCGCTTCCGCCAACCGTAACATCCCACATATTCGGCCAGCCTTTTTTCCATGGTTGGCGTTGCTGAATGAGCATTTCATTTTTCGAATTAAAAATGCAGACATGAATGACAAGATGATAATCATCTTTGCCAAATTTTTGCCCTCTTGCCATTGTTCGACCGGTTAACCTTCTATTTTTATCGTAAATATCCCATCGTTCCATCTTTGTTCACTTCCACATGAAGTAAATTTTAGGATGAAGCCTCATCCACCAATTCCTTTTGAAATCCTTCAGGATGCCAGGCTTCCCACTCTTCGCGCAGTACGCCGAATCCAATTGAATCATAATAGTTTCCGTCAACAATGCGCGCTTTGCGGAAGCAGGCTTCTTTGGTATAGCCAAGCTTCTCCGCCAGCTTCATCATGCCAAAGTTCCCGGACCAAGTGCGCAGGTCGACGCGAACGATCTCCGGCATCGCTTGAAACAGATAATCGGTCCATAAACCAAAGGCTTCATAGCCGCGTCCGTCGCCCCAGAATTTCGGATCAAAAATGGCGATCCCGGCACATAGCCAGTTCGTCTGCTTGCTCTCCCAATACCAGCCGACATTGCCGAGCAACTTGTCCGTCCTTTTATCGGCGATCGCTAGCCGGGTTCGTGGCGATTCTAATGTGCCATTGCTCACTTTTTCATAATGAGCCTCGACCTGTTCAATCACTTCTTCTTTTGATCGGCGCGGGTAATACGGGCCGTCAAACGTTTGCCAGTACCGGCCTGGCGACGTCCAGTAGATCTAATCGTCCTTGTCTGCCGGTATCCAGTCCCGAACAACGATTTGTTTTCCTTCATAACGAATCATCACATTCACCCTTGTAGTTTAAACTTTTGAATCACTGCATCAAGACTTCTCATCACCCGAGCCAGTGCTGTAATGGAGACAGCGGTATCAAATGTGCCGACATTCAGCGAGTGATCGGCATTATGGATAACCTCAATAGTCAAATGCGTCCGCTTTAACTGCTTCACCCGGTCTGCATCGTAAAAACGATCTTTATCACCAATCGCAAGCAATCCTTGATGCCTGCATTCGAGCAAGTTCATGAACACTTCATCATACGTGATCAGCGGCGTCAACAAAATAATCGGAGCATCGTTAAATTTTTCCTGATTTACTAGCGCGCCGGCAATCGGAATCGTACCGATCGATTTGCCTAAAAACAGGCAGCGTACATAAGCCTGATCCGCCAGCACCGCATCGAGTACCGGCTGAATAACGTTCATCATGTCCTGACATTTTTTTGCAAAAGATTTTTTCAGTAGTTCACTCTTAAAATGATAGTGCACATGAACGACATCGATGCCATGCTCAAGCATTTTCATCGTCGCATAGTATAGAAGCGGTTTGTCGTACAAATAGCCGATACCGGAAAACATGAAGCATACCACATTTGAGCCCACGTCGATGTGCGTATAACTGATCTTATTCCCGCGCGCTTCGACACGCTCTTCCGAAACATTCATTCGATTCACTCCTCACGAGAACTAACGATTACGAAAGACAATGACGGTCACTGCGAATGCAAGAATCGTAACAAAAAGGATAGATAAGAATTCGATGAATCCCGACAGATACAGCAAAGGTGTCAGCTCCATGAGCTTAAAAAACAGCAGCCATTCGCCAAGAAAGACGAGCCATTGCAAAAATCTATAGGCAAAATGTTTCACAAAATTATTTCTCCCTTCCTACTAAAACGCTTAAGTGATTGGGGTGCATCATAAGCGCGTCTTTATGTGTATCGGTAGCCAGGTCCTCCGTATTCAGACTGGGACAGAGGCACTCACTTCTTCATTTCTTTTAGTTTAACAATAGACAAGCAGATTACAATACTGGATCGGGGTCGCAAATTTCCCCACCGGCATTCATCCGGCTCATGCTCGGCTTATCCCCATCAATCAATTCTTAAAACAATTGCGCCAGCCTCTAAGATTGGCTAAAATAGAATTGATTAATGGCAGAGTAGATTGTTGTGGGTTACGTGCCCGGGGGACGGGGAGTTGTCCCTGGGACGAAAAACGGCGCTGGCGCCGTTTGCCGTGCAAGAATCGCATCCCGCTGCCGCATATCGGAGCTTCGTCCTCCCTTATGTGGCAACCTTGCCAAACATGAGGAGGATTTTATAATGGATAAAGATTTTTCTGTATTTACCGCTGCCTACTGGAAGGCATCAGCTACGGAATTCCGCAAATTGAACCGGCTGACGCTTGCAGCAATCATTGTTGCGCTCAGTGTCGTGATCGGTTATTTCTCCATCCCTATTGCTCTGAATCTGCATCTTTCCTTCACGTTTCTCATCGTTGCTTTCGGCTCCATGATCTATGGCCCGTTACTCGGCATCTTTGCCGGAGCTGTAATGGATCTTGTCGGCTACATCGCCCACCCATTCGGTGTCTTTTTCCCCGGTTATACGCTTTCTTCCATGCTTGGCTGTTTCATCTATGGCTTGTTTCTCTATCGAAGACGGATTTCCGTTTTGCGTCTTTTTATTGCCAAACTGGTTGTCAACTTGGGTGTGAACGTTGGTCTCGGATGCCTTTGGAGCCAACTGCTTTTCGGCAAGGGCTACTGGTTTTTCTTTATTAACAGCATCATCAAAAATCTCGTGATGCTGCCGATTGAGACCATCATGCTGACTGTGTTTCTGCAATTATTACTGCCGGTGTTGACGCATACGCATCTGATTCAGAACGACAACCGAATCTCACTGATCTGATCATGAATGAATACAACTCCCAAAACATGATATAAACCCAAAGCCCCCTTCGCCTCAACAGATGCATGCGATCTGTTGCGCTGAAGCGGGCATTTTTCATTTCGAAAAAGCGATAAAAAATGGCTGGGATCACTCGTTTACCGGTCCGTAATCATTGACACTTCTCAGGTTCTCCTGTACACTTCCTTCAAGCAAAACCGGCATGCACTCTGATACTAGCATGATAACAGAAAGGCAAGAGGTGACCGATCGATGAACAGTCTCCGATCAATTCGCGCACTCGTCTTTGATCTAGACGGTACGCTGCTAGATTCTCAAAAGAAACTATCAGAACGGACGCAAAACGCTTTGCTGCGCTGCGGGCAATTAGGCTTAGATCTCTTTATCGCGACTGCTCGTCCGCCACGTTCGGTAAAAGCGTTGCTTCCTTCTATCATTATGAAGAATGTCTCCGCTGTTTATTATAATGGCGCTTATTGTCGTGATCTTAGCGGCAATACATCCAGCTTCACAATTTCCCCGGCAATAGCCGCAAAAATCATTACTCAAGTCTGCCGCAACAAAGAACAAGATAAACTGTCTATTGAATCTGAGGACGTGCTCTATGCTCTATCAAACGCCGTTTATGAGCAAAACCGCAAGCATATGTTTGTTCCTCCGACTATTGTCTCAGACAAAAGTCTTGCATCAATTCCCGCAAATAAACTGTTACTTTTTCGCTGTTCTGCAGAGACGAAGCACTATATCATGAATTTCAGAGCGCAACTGAGTGTGGTTGAGACCGATGCAGGCGAACTGCTCCATATTATGGCAAAACATATATCTAAGGCAAGTGCAATCTCAACACTTTGTCAAAAGCGCGCCATTCCAATGCGCCAGGTAGCGGCCTTTGGTGATGATTGGAATGACCTCGATCTTTTCAAGGCTTGTGGTTATTCAGTTGCAATGGGCAATGCGGCACCAGGCTTAGAAAAAGATGCGACCATGCGTACCGGCACAAATGATACGGATGGCGTCGCACAGGTGCTAGAAAAATGGTTTTTAGACTGAGGAGAAAGCTCTCCAATGAATGATTTCGACAAACCGCGGAGCTCCCTCAATCGATACGTAGCCACCTCGGACACGAATTTTTCCTGGGGG
>NZ_BJMS01000053.1 GCF_006539285.1 Sporolactobacillus inulinus | reverse complement strand
TATTTAGCAGAAGTTCCTCTTACAATTAGCGTAAGTTCCTTTTGCAATTGGTAGAAGCTCCATTTTTATGCCGCTTATCGTTGTACTTCAAAGCAAGATCATAAACTTTCTTCCCTTACTAAGAAAAGCCTCTTCTCGTCACCAAGAAACGAGAAGAGGCTTTTTTATGATTCTATTATACTTTGGTGGTGAATTCCCGGTATAGCGCCATCGGTACTTCGTGATGCAGCGCAATTTCTGTTGTGATTGGCTTATTGCCCTTATAGCTGATTACATCACCGGTCCCGATGTAGATGAATGGTTCAGACTTTTGATCAATCATCCGAAACTTTCGAATAAAGAGGTGGAGTGTGATACCATCTTCTTTATTATGAGTGATATGATGACCTTGCGCTGAATCTTGACGCTTTGTATTCGGTGATTCCCATTGAAAAAGGGTGGGATTAATAAAATGATCCTGATAATTAATGCTGTCCTTAATGCCCTTTTCTTTATGTAGATCAATAAATAAGAAGTAGTTGTTACCGTTTGTTAACAGTCCGGAACCGCGAAAAGAACTCAACGTCTTTTGGTAATTCGATAACAATGCTGTTTCGATCATTGTATATTGCGCATAACGTTTGAAAAAAGGTGATCCATAATTCCGATGACCGAACATTTTCTCATAGCGATAAAGCCCGAAATTGAGTACATCAAGCATATACGCACTTTGCTGCTGATCTTCAAGAATTTTATCTAAGGGATCCGATCTGATAAAAGCCTTTGTCCTCCGGTCATAGCTTCCTAACTTAATCTCTCGTGACTTTTGGCCCTGATCATCATAGGTTTGATTCAAATGTTCAAAGGCATGTACGAGCGACGTCTCGTCAAACGACTCAATAACTTTCAGCACTTCATTTTGCGCTTCCGCCCATGATATCGCGTGATGGTTCATCAGATAGCGAAGGACGACAAACTCATAGGGACGCTTAATCGGCAGCGTCATTGACAATTGACGCAGGACGGTGCTGAATGGCTCTTCATTTGCTAGCTGCTTTAGCTTATCCATTTTCTCAACGGCAGCGAGGAATGCAAGATAAGTTTTCTTATTATCGATAAATCTTATCGGATCTGGCGCATTTTCAAATCGTGCGTAATCCATTAAATAATACGGAATCGTCCGGTCTTCTGCACTGCGTACAAATTGTTTTTTAAATTCCAGGTACTCTTCTTTTAAATACTTCATCGCTCGGAAATTCTCTTGATTTAACTGTTCAATAATTCGTTTTTGTGAGATTCGGTCCATTTGAATATGCGTTGCACCGGGAAGATCGGGAAAACCGCGATCGACAGCGACCTTAAGACTGTCCTTATCGTAAAAGCGCTTGCCACTGAGCGCAATCGCAATCAAAAAGGTTTTACTGTGATTGCCAATAAAGTCAAGCACAGTTAAAAAGGATTGTCCTTGATATTTTCTCAGACCGCGGCCAAGCTGTTGCATGAAGATGATCGGCGAATTCGTTGGCCGTAGCATCAGCACAAGATTCACCGACGGAATATCGACCCCTTCATTAAAGATGTCAACAGTGAAGATCACTTGTAGCGAATCATGATCATTCTCAAGCTTGTGAATCATTTCTTGCCGCTTCCACTGCGGATCATCCCCGGTCAAATAGGTGCTGACTACGCCACGTTGATTGAATTGCTCCGCCATGTATTGCGCATGATCCTTGGTCACGCAATAACCAAGACACTTGCATGAATCCCCGTCATAGCCGTAAAAGTTCATTTTGTCGATAATAAAATCTACGCGCTCATTTACCTTAAGCCGTTTTGCAACTTCGGCAACGTCATCGATTGAGACATCGGACAGATCGACACCGTCAACATCCGAAATCCCAAAATAATGAAACGGCAGCACAAGATCTTCTTCTAAAGCCTCATTCAGACGAACCTCAATTGCAATATTGTGGTCGAACAGGCCGAAAATATCACCGCGGTCGCAGCGCTCAGGCGTCGCCGTCATACCTAGCAAAAATTTTGGTTCAAAATAATCCAAAACACGCGTATATGTAGGACTGGTTCCATGATGCGCTTCATCAATGATGATGTACTCAAAATAATCAGCGGCGAACTCTTGGTAATGATCTTTGATGGTTTGAATCGTTGTGAAAAGATACGGCTTCCCCTTATGATCTTTTATCGTACCAGTGAACATTCCCATTTTGTTCCCGCGACCAAGCAAGCGTTCAAACGTTTCTTTGGCTTTACGCAAAATTTCTTCTCGATGGACAATGAACAACATCGTTTTTGGCTTAACATTTTGCACATCAAACGCTGCCATGTAGGTCTTTCCCGTACCTGTTGCCGAAATCACAAGCGCACGCGTTTCGCCATGATCCCTCAGCCGTTCGAGATTATCGATCGCTTGATGCTGCATCACATTTGGAACAATTTTCTGCATCGCCGAATTTCCATAACTTGAAAACGTTGGTTCCCTCGCAGCGGCAACCTGAGCCTTCAGCGATTCAATAAATCGCTCATACTTCTTCAGAAACAAGTCGTCTGCAACCGTACACTGCGCCCACAATGCGTTGTATTCATGAATCACCTTTTTCAGAAACGGCGCCTCACGTTTCGCCACCGTTGCCACGTTCCATTCAACATTACTCTTCAGCGCACTTTGCGTCATGTTTGAGGAACCAATCATAATCGTATAAGTATCTTGATTTTGAAAAAGATACACCTTGCTATGGAACCCTTTTGCCTGATCCGCTTCAAAAACACGAAGCTCAATATTATCAAACTTCTTAATCCGTTTCAGCGCTTTCGGCTCGGTGAAATTTAAGTACGTCGAGGTCATGATCTTCCCTCTGACCCCGCGCTCACGCAGCTCCTTTAAATGGTCAAGTAGCAGCTGCAACCCGCTGTAATTAATGAATGCGACACTAAAGTAGAACGCTTCACATGTCGAAAACGCCTGCTGCAATTCATATAAGAACGTTTGTCCATTCGAATTGGTGATGAGTTTGTTGTTCATAACTCGATCAATCCTTCATTATCATGATTGCGGTACTATTTGATCTAAATTATTCATTTAAGTAACTTCGAAATACCAACGATAATAAATAAAAATCAAATCTCCATTTGGATAGCATAAGCTTGATGAATGAGTTGATACACATCATCCAATTGTGCAGGTGAAAAAATTTTGATCTCACTTTCTCCCGTTGCCCAATGGCCAATACCTCGCAAATCTCTGAGCAGACCTTTAGGATCTGTTAATTCATCCACAGAAGCATTAATATTTACTGAAATGCCCTCTTTTGTGAACATAACACTAGTAAGATTACTTCTAAAACGGAAGACAACATAATGCTTATTATATTTAACGGTAATACCAGCATTCAGATTTATTAAATAGTCTTGAATGGATGTAAAAAGTTCTAGATTTGGTTTTGATCGAAACTCATAATCTTCAATAGTATAGGAGACGTTATCAACCGTTTCTTCTCTTTGCTCACAATAATCTGGAGATACACTTGGGTATTGCCAAATGTTCAGAGTTCGTCTGGAAAGCAAATTTCCTCGTCGATCAATTGCACTAGAATCCCACTGCTCTACTTCAGCTAACATTCGATTCAATCGTATCGGACTATAAATAAATCCGTTTTTCATTTTTCTTTTTCCTTCGAATTCTTGATTACTCAATTCGGAGTTATAACGGGTAAGTGTTAGATTGCCAAGCCTGTTCAAATACTGCGTATGAATGGTTTTCCAATCTTGCCCGAGTATTTCTTTCCACTTTTCATTTAACGTCTGAGGCATAATATGTTCAATCGAGTATTTGTTAAGATCAATAATTTCTTTGGTATCAAAGTTTTCAAGCTTGCTCAATAAGTATTTTGAGCGTTGAAAATTATAAATATCCTTTACTTTCAACTCTCTTTCAAACTCCTCATCTGATGGAAAGCGCTTATATGAATCTAATTGAAGAAGTTCATAGCAAAAGCTGTCCAAATAATGCGCTTTATCGATTTTGGCATTCAATGTGGCAAATGTCTTATTTAAAGAATTCGTTGGGATACCTACTACTGCTCTTCTGAACACATACGATTCAACAAGGCGATAAATGGTAATCAGTTGTTCTTGATTTATTACCTTGTTATCGAAATCATGATAGGTTTGAACCAAAAATGGATAGGCAACATTTACCCTTAACTCGTTAATCTCTTGCATCAATGCGTTCACTTTTTGATTTGGCGTAACGGCTGATAACAAATCAGCAAAGATTTTGCTATAATCATAAAAATCTTTAACGACTTGTTCCAAGCCTAACTTTGATACGGCGCTTTTAAAGTATCGTTTAAACGACTCATAGATTCTGTCCTGGCGTGGGATTCGACCAGTTTTAATCGTTAAGTAATCCCTTGAGAAACGATCAAAGGCATTTTCGGGATGATCCGTAAACAACTGCTCAATTTTCAACCAATATTTCCGGTAAATAGTGGATTGTAATTTCGGATCTAAATCCATGAGTATGTAATTTCGAATTAAATCGCTTTGCGATAAATCTAATCCAGTCGAGTTAAGACTTTCAAAAATTAATTGTGGGTTGTCCTTTCCTTGTTCAAGACTTACATCGATGATCATCAGTTTCTTTAAACCTTCATAGACGACTTTAAGTTCCGATTTCATCATTTCATTGAAGAAATAATTGTAATTCTGTACAATGCGACTTTCTTTGTAAGCGTCTATCGCAGCTTTATCAGAATCTAAAATTGATCGTATGGCTTGGTTATCGCCATCTGTTAAAACCAATTTATAATATAAGTCATCTTCTTCATCACTGTTCACCACATAATAGTTCGTCAACTTTCTCGTCGAAATTCCAATTTCTTTTTTCTGAATTTCCAATGCATTTCGAAGCGCCAAGATCATTAGGGACAGAGTCGTTAATCGTTGCTGTCCATCGATGATGCTTAATTGATTAATTACAGCTGCATGAAAGACATCTTTTGTTATGTAAACAATCGAGCCCGTGAAATGCCCGAAACTTTCATCATCTTTTCCAGCCACAAGAACATCTTGAAGTAATTTTTTACATTGCGGGATTGACCAGCTATATTTTCTTTGATAAATGGGCACAACGAATTGACTCGGTGATTGAAGAAATTTTAAAAAGTTTTGCTCAACAGCTTTCAAGGTATCGTTCACCAACCTCAATCATTTGATTACTGAATTTCATTGTTATTTTCATAACTTATAATCTTCACTATCCTCAGCCGCCTGCTGAGCAAGCATCCCATCATAGGTTAGGTTCTCTGCTACGTTTCCGGACATGCGATTTACTTGTTTCATCACAATTTCAAGTGCGTCTTCTGCTTGATCCGGTGGATAATTGTATTTCTTCAAGAGTCTACGGATGGTTCGACGCATCATCGCCTGTGCTTGTTCACGGATGTTAAAATCAATGGTTACGTTCTTTCTAATTGATTCTGTTAGTTCTTGAGCAATCGTTTTCAACGTGTCATCGTCATAGAAATCTTGAACGGCTTCATCTTTGGACAGCGCGTAATAGAAGGCAATTTCATCTCTATTCAATCCTAGTTTTGCCTCATCCTCACCCATTTTGCGAATTTGTTTCGCCATGCGTATCAGTTCTTCAATCACTTCAGCATTCGTAATGGATTGGTTGCGGTATTTATTAAGCGAGCGTTTCAGCTTTTCTGAGAAAAGTTCTGATTTGACAAGGTTGGTTCGCGACATGACTTTGATTTCGCCTTCGAGCAGCTTTTTCAGCATTTCGCGAGCCAAATTCTTTGTTTTTAATGCTTTTACTTCTTGGAGAAAATGTTCATCAAGCAAGGAGATTTCCGGCTGCTTCAGGCCAAGCGTTTGGAAGACATCGATCACATCTTCAGAAATAATCGAGCGTTCAAGCAATTGATTGATCCGTTGTTCAATGACATGTTTGCTTGGCGGTGTCTTGGATCCGTGTTGAAGCTTAATCAAGCTTGCTTTTACTGCCTTGAAGTACCCTACTTCCATCGTCACAGCTTTTCCAGCTTCGGTAGCAGAAACAAGCCCATGTGCTTTACCAAGTTCGGTGGCATATTGAATGAAATCTTTTTGCTCTTTTTCATCTTTGCCGAGGATAAAATTCATGCCTTCTGCAATCGTTCGCATGCGCGTACGTGCCGAAGTCGAGAAATAGCCGCTATAATCAAATCCATGCATCATACTCTGAACGATTTCCAGTTTCTCTTTCATGACTGCAATCGCAGCTGAAGTATCAATTCCTGTATTCTTCCGATCACTGTCTGTGTACTGATTCAATGCTCGCTTCAAGCTCTCAAGAATGCCAATATAGTCAACAACCACGCCGCCCTCTTTATCTTTAAATACGCGGTTAACGCGGGCAATTGCTTGCATGAGGTTGTGACCTTTCATCGGCTTATCAATATACATCGTGTTTAGTGACGGGACATCGAATCCTGTTAACCACATATCACGAACAATCACAAGCTTAAGCGGGTCACCGTTGTCCTTCATCCGTTTTGCCAGGGTATCACGGCGCTGTTTTCCCCCGACATGTTTTTGCAGCCGTTCACTGTCCGCCGCACTGCCTGTCATCACAACTTTTATTTTTCCTTTATTTAAATCGTCACTGTGCCAGTCTGGTCGCAGCGCCACAATTGCGTCGTACAAATCCACACAAATCTTACGACTCATGCAGACAATCATCGCTTTCCCAGACATGACCTCTTCTTTGGCTTCAAAATGCTGAACAATATCCGCAGCAAGTCTCTTGATCCGATTGGGTGAGCCGACAACTGCTTCAAGACGTGACCATTTTGATTTATTTTTTTCCCGTGCGGTTTCTTCAAGTCCTTCGGTAATTTCATTGAATTCATCATCCAGAACCTGCATCACATCATCATCAGCTTCAAGCTTAATCACGCGATTCTCGTAATAAATTTTAACGGTTGCCTTGTCCTCAACTGAACGCGTCATATCATAAATATCAATATAATTGCCAAATACGGCAGGTGTCGATTTATCATCGAATTCAATCGGCGTTCCAGTAAAACCGATATAGGAAGCATTTGGCAACGCATCACGCATATACTTGGCATAGCCAAACTTTATTGTCCCTGTTTTCAAATTTGTTTTCGCCTCAAGTCCATACTGGCTGCGGTGCGCCTCATCTGCAATAATAATCACGTTACGCCGATCTGTTAAAATCGGCATTTCTCCAGCTTCAGGCTTGAACTTTTGAATCGTCGTGAAAATAATCCCGCCAGATTGTCGTTCATTGAGCAGATCATATAATCCATTTACTTCGCGCGAGTGATCGTTTGCAAGGATCTTCTTCTGCTCATCCGTTAATTTTCGGACATCTGCCTGTTTCGGCTCCTGCCTTAGAATCTCTTGAGCCTTGGAAAAGGTTGTATAGAGCTGATCATCCAGATCATTCCGGTCGGTAATGACAATGATCGTGGGATTATTTAACTGGCGAACAAGTGCCGCAGTGTAAAAGACCATCGTGAAACTCTTTCCAGAACCCTGCGTGTGCCAAACGACACCAATTTTTCGATTGCCCGTGCTGCTCGTCGCCATTCTCGTTTTCTCAATTGCTTTTTTCACCGCAAAATATTGATGATAGGCAGCTAAAATTTTAATCAGCGATTTTTTTGCCCCAAACTTTTTACCCTTTGCATCATAACTTTCCGAACGCGTGGTTTGAAATAAGATAAAATGCGTCACAATATCGATCAAACGTGATTGCTCAAGCATCCCGTGAAACAGTGTCTCGTATTGAGGCATCGAAAGCGGGGCTACATTTTGACCGTCATCACTGCGCCAGTTCATGAATCGTTCGAAGTTAGACGTGATTGTACCCGCCTTAGCATTGATCCCATCGGATAAAGTGCAAAATGCGTTGTAATGAAACAGCGATGGGATATCCCTCTTGTACGTTTGAATTTGATTATAAGCATGCTCAATGCCAACATTGTCGTCCGAGGCTGATTTCAGTTCAATCACGACAAGCGGCAGCCCATTAATAAATAGAATCAAGTCAGGGCGTCTATTCTTCAAACCAATAATGGTGAATTGATTCACTGCGAGAAAGTCATTATTCTCAACGTGCTCAGAATCAACGATGTACACGCGTTTCGTTCGAATGATATGGTCTTCCTTGTAAGAAACGTCGATCCCTTCTGTAAGCATCCGGTGAAAATAATGGTTATTTTCCGCTAAAGATGGATTATTAAACGTGATCAACTGTCGAAACGCATCATCCAGAGCCTCTCGCGGAATTCCTGGATTGATGCGTGCTAATGCATCACGCACCCGACTTTCAAGGATCACTTCTTTATAATCCTTTCGTTCTGGATAATCGCCGTCACAGGCAATATCAGGCCCTGATTGATACTCATAGCCTAATTCTTCTAAAATTTCAATAGCCGCTTGTTCCAAGCTGTCTTCAGTAAAACTTTCTGGAACACTCATGGGTACGCTCCCCCTTTCTATTTAAAAAGCTTCTTCAGCAATGCAAAAAGATCAAAAGACGTACGCTGATAAACCTTGTTGTATCCATATTTCTTCGGATTCCGGACCCATCCGTATCCACGTGGCATTTTTAAACCAGTACGATGGATCAATTGTCGTTTGAGACTCGTTCGCGCGGATATTCTTCGTTTCAAACTCGGTTTTCTCATACCAAATTTCATCGATGGACACCTCTTTTATCAGGCTCATAGGTTAGAAGATCGTTAATAAAACCGCGAAATAGCGAATATTGGGCAAAATTACCAAAAAAGTAATAGATAAACACTAATTTTCTTGTTCAGCCACTTCCATCGGAACACGAATCTCCCCAGACATCAGTTTTGGGAGGAGAGTGTCTCTAACCATACTCAATTTTGTATTCTCTTCGCCTATCACTTGAATTTTTTTATAAATATCCTTTAGGGTTTGGTGGAAATTATCAATAATTTTATCAGGTGGTTGTATAATGCTGTAATTCTTTAATACAGAATCGATGTCAAGATTTTTTATCCCTGTAGTTCCATTCTCATAGAGAAAAAAGACTCCACTATCATAAAGTTGCTGCCAATACAGATAAACAAATTCTATAAATGAACTGTGATTCAATGTCAACACTCTACAGAAATTAGTACAAACAAGATCTGAGTCGAATTTTTTAAGAACATCTTGCGAAATATAAGTAATTCTTCCAGTAGATTGGGTTGGACTACCTCCAGATATTTCAACAACTAAATTCCCTTTTCTTAATGCCTTTCTCTCATAGTTTTTTTCAAGGATAAATCGCGTAGGTACATTCCCCTTATTCCCCACACTTATTTCGGGAATATCTGCTCCTCTCACTACGTTCACTTTATGCGTGTAATTTCCCTGACAAGTTGTTCTACCCCAATCTCCACCTACAACAGATGTAATTAAATGTTTAAAAAATCCCAGCTTCCATCCCTTAGGAATCAATCCAAGTTCGCTATCAACCATTTCTCCACCGCTGGATTTATAGGGTTTGCCCTCTTCATTTGGAAATTCAAAATCAACAAACCAATGTTTGAAGATCGCTTGAGCCGTTGCTTCTAAATTTTGATTTATCTTTGAATTAATTTGAATCTTTTGATCTAAGGTCGAGAGAATATCAGCAATAAACTTCTGACAGTCAATTGATGGAAGCATCAACTCATATTTCATAATATGATCTTTGTCACCCCTAGGCATCTTAGTTCCCTTAGCACCAGCCATAACAAAGTCAAAGAATCTATCGCATGCTAAATTGTAATATAGATAAAATATATTAATCTTATCAGTAGCCTTTAGTACCAGTACATCATTAGAACAACCACCACTCCAATCTGCTAACCATATTTTTTTAAAATAGGGTCTAATATTTGAGATTAATATATTCCATTTGTTGAATTTAGTTATCATCTTAGTAGTCGGCAATTTATTACTTGAATCAACCCCACCGATATCTGGTTTTAAATTTTCGGTTGATACGTAATTATTTAACCGTATTTTGTTAGTGTAAATTTTTTCTTTTAAGTATATAGCAACGTCTCCTAATCTCACATATTTAAATCTCATACCCAATCCCCCTCAAATTCTTCCTGATCTCTTCTTCGAGTTTGTGAGATTGGTCGAATAGATCGCTCAACTCGCTGGTTAATTGATTCATTTTTTCATCAAATGGAACGCCATCGTCTTGTTCTTCCGCGATCCCTACATAGCGCCCAGGTGTCAGTATATAATCATTTTCTTTTACTTCGTCGAGTGTTGCTGATTTACAGAATCCCTTAATATCTTCATACTTTCCGTCTTTGTTTCGCCATTCATGATAAGTACCGGCAATTTTTTCGATATTTTCAAGGCTCAACTCGCGGTGACGGCGATCGATCATTTCTCCGAGCTCACGAGCATCGAGAAACAGGATTTCATGTTCGCGGTTCCGATGCTTTGTGCTGCCTTTCTTGTTACGATTAAGGATCCATAGCGAAACCGGGATACCCGTGGAATAGAATAATTTATCCGGCATGGCGACGATACAGTCAACGAGATCAGCCTCAAGAAGATTTTTCCGGATCGCGCCTTCATTGGATGTATTCGTACTGAGCGATCCATTGGCAAGCACGACACCCGCAATACCCCTTGGTGATAAGTGGTAAACCATATGTTCAAGCCAAGCATAGTTGGCGTTTCCTTTCGGCGGTACCCCATATGCCCAACGCACATCATCAACCAACTGCTCTCCGCCCCAATCACTGATATTAAATGGAGGATTGGCGAGAATGAAATCTGCTTTTAAATTTTTGTGCAGATCATTATGAAAGGTATCATCGTGATGTGGGCCAATATTTCCAGACAATCCGCGGATCGCCAAGTTCATTTTACATATTTTCCACGTGGTTGCATTCAGTTCCTGACCATAAATAGCAAGATCTGCAATTCTTCCCTGGCGCTCTGCAACAAATTTTTCACTTTGTACGAACATACCACCTGACCCGCAGCAAGGATCATAGACCCGGCCTTTAAAGGGTTCAATCATGGAAACCAGCGTTTTTACCACGCCAGTTGGCGTATAGAATTCTCCGCCGCCTTTGCCTTCCGCTGCCGCAAATTTTGCGAGGAAGTATTCATACACGCGGCCGAGTAAATCTTTTTCTTCGTTATCGTACAGCTTAATGGTTGAAATAAGATCAACCAATTCACCGAGTCTTCGTTTGTCGAGTTCTGGTCGTGCGTACCGTTTTTCAAGCACGTTTTTCAGTGTGGCATTTTCTTTTTCAATCAGAATCATCGCATCATCAATGATCTGACCGATTTTCTCGCTTTTCGCATGATCGCGAATATGACCCCATCGTGCTTCTTTTGGTACCCAGAAAATGTTTTCTGCTAAGTATTCGTCAATCTCTTCTTCGAACCCCTCGCCTTCTTCGACGAGTGCATTGTATTTCATTTCGAACTTGTCCGATATGTATTTGAGGAAGATCAGCCCAAGCACTACATGCTTATAATCGGTGGCTTCCATACTGCCACGCAATTTGTCGGCTGCCTTCCACAAGGTTTCTTCAAAGCCAATATTTGCTGTTGATTTTGCCATAATCTTGTCGCTCCTCAATAGTTGTAATCATCAAGCACTTCAAACAGTGCCGCTTCGAACTCTTCCTGTTCCGGACCGGTTGAAATGTCTCCGGGTAAGACGTTTAAATAATGGGCTAGTCCTTGTATGGTCTTTTGTAAAATAATTTCGGATTCTGCTTGTTCCAGCAATTCCAGAATGATTCGGTACGTATCCATATAGGGATGATCATCAACCTGTTCCAAGGATTTTTTGAATCGTTGTACAAGTTTCGTCTTCTCAATCGTTCGGTCGATCCTGTTAATCTCTTCTCGATCATAGATTGGAACGGCGTCCAACTTTTCTGCTCCAGGACGAAGCACATCCTCATGCCGTTTAATAATCGGTTGTAATTCGGCTTTAAGCTTTTCTTTTTGCAGCTCCAGTTTTTCAAGTTCATTTAATTCTTTCGACAGATACGATCGATCGACATGAAAAAGCTGCTCCAAAGTCGGCAGATATTTCTTCGGTATCTTCTGTTTGCCCTTAAGCCATAAATTAATATTTTGTTTTTTTATCCCTAACCGATCAGCGAGCTCCAGCTGCTGCATGGTGTAAAGCCCAAGCAGATACTCCAAGCCTATCAATCCATCACCACCAATTTGGGCTTTCTTATTGACTCGGTTGATTTTATTTTAGAATCATTTATTGACTGAGTCAATATTTTCTGCTATTAATTATTTGTGAGGTTAACCCAATTCAATTTATTAGATCATGCATTCCGGAAATGCACCAATCATGCTGTTCATTCATCCGAAGTATGTCTGCAGCTTACTTCTATTATGTACATCAATGTACTTCTAAGCAATACGCTTGAATTTATTAAATGAATCATGATCGCGCATAACTCAGGAGGCGATAAAAAGATGCAACTCGCCATGATCCCTATTTCAGGCAACCATACAGAACGATTGACTGTCAACGTACAAAATAAGATTGTCAAAACAATGAAGCATATGGAACTCGAGATCGAACGTTTAGCTGGTTCAAAGCTTGCACTTGATCAGGCAAAGCAGATCATTATTACGCAACAACTTGAGGGGATGAAAACCGTCATTCAATTGGCTGGATACACACTGATTTACCAATAATTAACTCAGTTTGGGAGGGTTCATTTTGAAAAGAATAGTTGGTTTAACAATAAGTTTACTTCTGATATTCACATTAGCTGCTTGCACCGAGGATGTTACCGTCGGCAGCGGTGACTCGTCTGCATCGCAAACTGAATCATCGAGCAAAGCCTCAAAAGAAAAGATTCATAAGCAAACGAAATTAGATTTCACTAACACGGCAGCTGGACAAACGACAAAGGTTGATTCTGCTGAGATCAAACAGGTTTCGGACTTAAACCTCATAGACAATGAAATGGATCAAGTCGATTTTGTACTCCTCATTCATATGAGCGTTTCAAATAAGGCGAAGGATGAAGCGACAACATATCCTTCGCAAGGCCATGTTGTACTTGAAGATGGTACGCAAATTGATGGACTAATGGGTGCAGATGTCACGGTTGATGATGCATTCAAAGATGGCGAAATCGCAAGCGGTGCAACAAAATCAGGCTATGTCTTGTTCCCATTAAAAGAGAAGCAAGCAAAGCAATTTAAAAAAGGTGCTTTCAAGTTTGATGTGATCTCTGGCGATGAGATGCTTACTCAAAAGAATTATAGTGTTGCCATTCAATTCTAATTCAAAGGAAAGAAGGCTTTTCGTTTGAAAAAAAGACTCACAATTAATAACGTAACGGGTGTTGCAGACATCATCATGGCTTTTCTGATTATGATTTCCTGGTTTGCTGTTCTCTTTGCAGCGGTAGGCGATGCAACAGCAGGAACCCATGCAACGGGCGGTGTTGGCAGTTTCTTTTACATTTGTGCCGGAATCACACTGATTCTGCATATTATTGCATGGATCAAATCAAAAAAAGCAGGAATATCGGTTGTTGGGCATGTACTCGGAATTATTGGGATGGCTTGTTTCTTGATCACAATGTTTCTCGCTTTCCCTGCTTTTGTGTTAGCAATACTTGCAGCAATTTTTACATTGCTCCAAAAAAATAGAAACAAGTGAGGTTATCCTAATGGCGACGAACGGAAAACCAGGTAAAGGAAGACATGGTGCTGTAAGGAATAGAGTTCAGTATTACAACCCAAAAACAAAACAGTGGGTAAAAGCAGATCGAGACTCGCATACCTTTTTGAATGTAAAAAGTGACGGCTCACCATTCAAAGGCGTCACAAAAAAGTAAACATCGAACGTAGTGTTGCTTTGCTTTTGAATGGAAAGATCCCTGCTTTTTCAAGAATTGTATGGTGTTTTGCTGTTTGGCATACACCGAATAATGTCATCAATAAATCTGCCTCAGCCACTACGATGGTCATTGAGGCGGATCTTTTTTTATACGACGGGAACGCGATGACACGTACCACAAAAGAAATTGGGTCCATTACCGCTCCATAATCGGTCAGGAGCGAATTTGAAGGTTACCCTGTAACACGCTGCTTTCCATGTAGCGACACTTTGGAAAATTGCTGCAGCCCCAGAAGTGTTCGCCGCTGCGCGTTCCGCGTTTGGCCACACGTTGTATCATCGGTTTTCCGCAGCGTGGGCACACTTTTTCGGCTTCTTTCGTTTGCTCATTCAGAGCGGTATTTGTATTGGGAATCATTTGATGTTCTTCTTTATCTTCTTTTATTTGCTTCTGGATCGCCGATTCCATTTGGTCTTGTTCCAAAGCTTGCGCTTCACCAGCCAGAGGATCGCATTCTGCTGTTGACGCAGTCTCAACCGCTGCTTGCTCCTCGATCTTTTTTTTGAGACCGGCTGATTTTTTCTTGGAATGCTTCGGATGTTTTGCTTGAATGTTTTCAATATGGATCTGTTTTACTGCTTCGGAGGTTTGTGAATATGGAAAAAGGGTCTGATCGATTGCTTCAATTTCATTGGGATCGAGGACTTCGTTGGTATTGGCCATTGTTTTCTTTACAAAAGATGCGACACGGCGGCGGTTCATAACGGCTGCTTTGCCTTGATTCAGCGTGATTTTTTTCAGTTCACAGCGATCGCTGAAGAGGATAATCGAATGATAGATGATTTGCGGATAGTCTGAGAGGCACTGCTTGAGTTGGCTAATATGACCTTCGTTTTGCATGATCGGGTTGAAAAAGCGGTTTTTAATACTCCGCCTGCCGGTCGGAAGCGTCTGCGTCCAGGTGCGCTGGCTTTCTGTTCCAAAAATCCAACCGCTGTAATTTTTCGATTCGAAGACGTATAGACCGCTTTTATGAATTAGCAGCACGTCAATCTCGGTCGTTGTGCCGTCTTCTTTGGGCAAGTATACGTTGAAGAGAAAACGTCCTTCTTTCTCGAGTGAACGCAGATTATTATAGATGAGGTACTCGCCGTAACTGCCGGTTGAACGTCTCATTTTCAAATAAGGACGATGCGTGATGCGATAATAGTGTGTTTTCTTGTATTTCGTGTTTTGATACGTGTAAATTATAAATAAGAAGCCGAATAGTCCCGATAAAAATAGAACAAGTAATTCTGCGCAAAGGATATAGAGTTGAAGCATTGGATCGCCTCTTTTCAATAATTTACCAATAGTATACCTTATCTCCCTAGACTATGTCTAAAGACATTGAACAAAAGACTCACAGAAGGTTTGTTATAATGAATGCAATAACGTTGCGTCCAAACGCGAAAGATTGGAGCTGCTTTACATGATTGACACGATTAACGGACATACCCGGCTGTATGGACTGTTTGCCCATCCGGCGAAACACAGTCTGTCGCCGCTGATGCATAATCTCAGTTTTAGGAAGCGGGGGATCAATGCCGTTTACTTGGCCTTTGATATGACTGGGGATCTTGGTGATGCTGTGAACAGTATCCGCCAGTTCGATATGGGCGGCGTTAATTTGTCAATGCCGTTCAAGCGGACGGTGATCCCCTTTCTCGATGAACTGACCCCGACCGCTGACCTGATCGGTGCAGTCAATACGATTATGAATCGGGACGGCCATTTGATCGGCGCAAATACGGACGGGACCGGTTTCTTTGCTCATTTAGCAGCAAACGGGTACGCAACAAACCGTAAGACAGCAACGGTCCTCGGTGCAGGCGGAGCGGGGCTGTCGATCATTGCTGCCGGTGCCTCGAAAGGACTGAGCACCATCCATGTGTTTAAACGGCGCAATGCGTCATTCCCCGCTGTTTCGGACCAATTAAGGCAAATCGCCGCTGCTTATCCTACGACGATCCAGCTCCATGATTACAATGATGAGGCGGCTTTGCAGCGCGCGCTTTCTGAGAGCGATTTTCTCATTAATTCAACCAATATTGGCATGGGTGATGATGCAAAATTGCCGGTAGCTGAAGCGCTGATCGATTGTCTGTCACCCTCGGCCGTGGTTTGTGACGCCATTTACGAACCGCGACAGACGCGCTTTTTACATGCAGCAAAACAGCATGGCTGCATCACATTTAACGGCCTAGGTATGCTGATCTATCAAGGCGCCCAAGCGTTCCAACGATGGACCGATCAAGAAATGCCCATTGACGATGTCGAAGATGCCCTGTTAAAAGAATTAGATCAAAATCGTTCGTAAGTAACTTTTTGAATGACCGCGACAGGAATCCGGTCAGTATCCTGTAAAAAACCTAAAAGCAGCTTCCCACTTGATGGGCGCTGCTTTTTTCAGTCGAGTTGACGCAAGAATCGCATGATCAGATGATTAAACACTTTGTAATGATGCGTGGGCAATTGATGAAAGGCGCGATCAACCGTTATGATTTCGGTGTGCGCAAGCGGTTCAAAATATTTCTTGTGCTTTTTCAAATAAACATCCAGCGAACCGTAAAGTATTTGCATCGGCAGCTGATCCAATTGCGCAAGCTGCGGGGTCACGTCTGTTTTTGGTCCTGCACAATAGAGATCCAGAACAGCTCCGGGATCGGCCTTTTGTGCGTAATCATCCATCACCCGTTCATCTTCTGCGGTATTTTTATTTGCTTTAGCAATGAGCCGGCTCAGCAGCCGCTGATTTCCGGTTTTCATTAAGCTAATGCCCAACTGGTATTCCAGACGCAGCAGGACTGATGCAATGCATGGGAATCCTCCTGCAAGCAGAATACCGCCGATATTTCCCGTATGGCGTAGCGCATAAGTGAGCGCAATCAGTCCTCCGCTTGAATAACCGACAAGTATCGGCTTTTCCAGTTGTAGTTTGAGAATGAGTTCGCTTAGGTCATGTTCATGATCCGGAATCACCTGACCTAATGAAGCTGAGGCTTGGTACCCGCTCTGTCCATGCCCTCTTTGATCATAGAAAATCAATTGAGCTCGATCGGCTAGAGCCTTTTGGTAACGAAAAGCAACATGACCCATGAGCGGCGGATGCAGAAAAACGATGGGCCTGCCTTTTCCAATCTTTTCATAAAAGAGGTGGATTCCTTGATTCGTTTCGATATACGGCATGATCGTCCCCTAAATTGTCTTTTTTTTAGTTTAACCCGGTTGGCCCGATTCTATGAGCAGACCGATACGTACAAAGCGAATTTCTTTAAAAAAATAGATGCCTGTCTTATGATGGTTATTGAAAGCGTTCTTCTTGTGAACTTTAATTTGGAGGTATGATCATGAAGCAAATTGCAATTGGACCGGAAAAAAAGTCGGGTTCTGCGGTTGTTCAAGGATGCATGCGTATTGCAAACATGTCTGAGGCAGAAGCAGACAGACTGATTAAAACCGATTTGGAAAATGGGATCACGTTCTTTGATCATGCGGATGTGTACACGGATGGTGCTTGCGAAGCATTGTTTGGAAAAGTACTCGCTAAGCAGCCAAGCCTGCGCGACAAAATCACATTACAGACCAAATGCGGCATCGTACGCGGAAACGAAGAGCATATTAAGGCCTATGATTTTTCAAAGGAACATCTTCTCGAAACGGTTAACGCCAGTCTAAAACGGCTGCAAACGGATCATGTCGATTACTTGCTGCTCCATCGTCCGGACGCACTTGTCGAACCTGAAGAAGTTGCCGAAGCATTCGATCAGCTGCACTCAGAAGGCAAAGTCCTGCATTTCGGCGTCAGCAACCAGAACCCTTATCAGATCGAGCTGCTGAAAAAGTATCTGCATCAGCCTCTTGAAATCAATCAGCTGCAGCTCAGCATTAAATTTACCGGAATGATTGATGCCGGTATCAATGTCAATATGACGGTGGATGGCGCATCGGATCGAGACGGAAGCATTCTTGACTATTGTCGTTTGAACGATGTAACCATTCAAGCTTGGTCGCCGTTCCAATATGGATTCTTCGAAGGTGTTTTCCTCGATAATCCAAAATTTCCAGAATTGAATCAGAAGATTGATGAAATCGCTAAGAAATACGGCGTCAGCAATAACGCCATCGCCGTTGCTTGGATTCTGCGTCATCCGGCCGAGATGCAGGTCATTCTTGGCACGACGAATATCGATCGTGTCGCCGCATCTGCCAAGGGCGCAGAGATCACGTTAACGCGTCAGGAATGGTACGACATTTACCAAGCAGCCGGCAACAAACTCCCATAACAATAAAATCCCCGGATTGCCCCGAAGACGGAAAGGACCGAGCCGCGGCTCGGTCCTTTCTTGCAGGTAAAGAAAGTGGACGATTTTACCCTGTCTTCAAACCAATAAAACGGCGGCTTGGCTGAGCATCAAAGCGGAGCGGCTCTGGTGCCTACGGGATCGCGCCTAGTTGATGCGTACCAGCGAGACCCCGCAGATTCCTGCTTGCCTGAGGAAGCTCGCGGTGCGCCGCGGTCGCGCCCTGTTGATGCGAGTACCCAAAGCGACGATTCACCACCATTCAATACAACAGTTCCAACTGCGAACTGGTTGATAAATGGTGCGAACTGGTTGATAAATCACGAAAACTGGTCGATAAATGGTGCGAACTGGTTGATAAATCACGAAAAGTGGTTGATAAATGTTTCAAACTGGTCGATAAATCACGAAAAGTGGTCGATAAATCGCACAAAACAGTTGATGATCCAGCCAGATGTTACTCCTGGTTCTGACTGACTGTACGCTTCGACCCAGCTCCCAGCTTCGTTTCAGTAATCATGATTGTACTGCTCAAGATCAATACGAGTCCCGCAACCGTACCCACAGACAGCCGTTCACTGAGCAATAGCATGCCCCAGATTACACCATAGAGTGGAACGAGCAGGGTCACACTCAGTGTCTTCGTTGGTCCAACACTTTTGATCAGGTAGAAATAAATAAGGTAGCCAACTGAGGTTGAAAGAACTGCCAAACAGAAAACGGATACCGCGATCGATAGCGTCATGCCCTGCAATCGACCGACAGTTGGTACACTGAAGGGAAGCAATACCAGCCCCGCGGCTAGCTGCTGCCCAATCGCCAAAGTCAAAGGAGCTTCAGATGCAAAATGCAGCTTTGTGTACACACCGCCAATCCCATAGCAAACAGAAGCGAGCAATGAAAAGAGAATAGAAAGCAACACAATCGGTGAATGGCCAAGATGGCCCCATCCGGCAAGAATCGCCACCCCGGCAATGCCAATGAACATACTAAGCACTTTACCGGGACGCAATCGTTCCTTGAGCCAAATTGCTGCCGCAAGCAGGGCGAAAAGCGGAGTGGTTGCGTTTAGAATTGACGATACCGAAGCCGTCACATGCAGCTCTGCTGTTGCAATCATGGTAAAAGGAATAGCCGCATTTACAGCGCCAAGAAGAAGATACTGCTTCCACTTTTGTCGAAAATCCGGCATCTTGCGGATCGCATAGGCGTAGATCAACAGGGCAAAACCGGCAATCAGCACACGCAGATCAATTAATAAAAACGGTCCAAGCACCGGCGCAGCAACACGCATAAACAGAAACGAGCCGCCCCATAAAGCGCCGAGTATATTTAATAGTAGGAAATCTTTTAGTGCCATTGATTCCATCCCTTCTGCTCTTTCTTTTCATCTATCGTAATTGGATAAGCTCGAGGCGTCAACGATAATATGCAACATACTTTACTTAACCGCTTTTACATTCATTGAAACGATGTATAATAGCCTTAGTCTTGACATGGAGGGAAGGAAGATGAAAAACATAACGATAATCCTCGGTGATATCACGCAAGTCGAAGCAGATGCGATTGTCAACGCAGCAAACACAACGCTGCTTGGTGGAGGCGGCGTTGACGGTGCCATTCACCGCGCTGCCGGACCGGAGCTACTTGCGGAATGCCGAACCTTGAACGGATGCCGGACCGGCGAAGCAAAAATAACCAAGGGCTATCGTTTGCCGGCGCGTTATGTGATCCATACACCGGGTCCCATTTGGCAAGGCGGCGCAGATCACGAATGTGAACTGCTGCAGAGCAGCTATCTAAACAGCCTCAAGCTTGCCGACGCATACGACTGTCAAACGGTTGCTTTTCCATCCATCAGTACCGGTGTCTACCATTTCCCGCTCGAGGCCGCCGCACCGATCGCCCTTCAAACAATCCGCGAATTTTTGAGGACATCCAAGAGCGTCGCACAGGTTACCTTGGTTTGCTTTGATCCAGTCACAAAACATGCTTACGATCAGTCACTGGCTGACCTTGATGAATAACGGTGATTGGATCCAGGAGCCTCCTCGGACACGCAATTTATCTGCGGGTTCTCCCTTTGACCTGCGATCTACAGAGACGCTCCGCGGGCGCCAGAGCACCTCAGCTTTGATTCTTGGTTAAGACACTGGTCCCATCCATTTCACTCCTTTTTCATTAAGCATTCGGGTCCTTAATTAAGTAAAAATAAGCGGAGATTCTTCGGTTATAAGCAGAGCTGAGCTCACTCCAGAGGTATATAAGGGGAGGTTTTCCGGTTATTCAGAACCAAATCCCACATTTTCACGTTTTTCACGTTGATAAGCGGAATTTATCCGTCTATTTCAGCTACTTTTTATTCTATTTTCTAATTAAGGGGAATTTTTCCGTCTATTTACTTTCACAGGATAAAACGGCTTGGAGCCCTCAATCTTTCGTCTGAACGACACTCCACCTGCTCGCTTGCCGCGGGCGCGCCGCGAGCCTCCTCGGACACGCAATTTATCTGCGGGGTCTCGCTGGCACGCTGGTCCCGCGGGCGTCTCACATCTGCGCGTTTGATACACTGTCTTTGGCGTGACCAAAAATCAAATACTTTCTTTCCCTACAAAAAAATCTCCGGATATGCCCCGGAGACGAAAAGGACCGAGCCACGCCCGCTCCTTTTGTGTTGAATACGTCAGTCCAAAAAAGTAAACCGATCGTTAAACCGCGCGCATGTAGCGCAAATACCGGTCGCTTTTTTGCGAAAGCTTCACTTCTATCCATTGAGGTTAAAGGCTGCCAAAGCCACAATGAGCAGGCACATAATCAGCAAGCAACATGTATCCCCAAACGTCCACTTAAGTCGTCTGAAGGAAGAGCGCGGAAGTTCCGAGCGATAGCCTCGTACATCCATCACATTTGCCAGTTCCTCGCCGCGTGCGAGCGAACCTGCAAACAGCGGAAGAAAAATGGGTACAAGCGCCTTCATTTGTTGAAACAGTGATCCTTCGCCAAATACAGCACCACGTGCGCTCTGAGCATCCATGACTCGCTGCGTTTCATCGAGAAGATTGGGAATGAAGCGCAGCGCAATCGACAGCATCATCGACCATTCATCCACAGGAAGATGAAAAAGTCGCAATGGCCGTAATAATGCATGCAAACCATCGGTCAAATCCATCGGCTTCGTCGTTAAAGTAACCGCCGTTGTCACAAAAATGATCGTGACAAAGCGCGTAAAGATGAACAGAGCTTGAACGATACCGAAGGATGAGAGTTTGATTGGTCCAAAGCGCCAATAAAGCGTTCCGCCCGATGTAAAGAGGATTTGAAGACAGACGGTAAAAAGGATCAGCCAGAACAAGGGACGCAGGCCGCGAAAGTAAGTGCGGAAACTAATTTTCGTGAAAAACATGATACCGAATGCAAACATCCATAGAAGAATAAGTCCCTCCATGTTCTTTGCCAAAAAAGAGATAAAAATAAAGGCAGCTCCGCAAAGTATCTTCGCCCGAGGATCACGTCGATGAATCACCGAATCTCCAGGGAAATAGCGTCCGAGGATCAATCGATTCATACGCAGCCCACCTCGATTAATGCATCCATCAATTCTTTTTCAGTCAAACAGACATGTGGCAGATGTATCCCCGATTGTGCTTCAAAACCTAACTGAAAACGACGAGCCTCCGGAAGATCCAGTTGCCATTCCTTGAGTTGCCGCGTGTTTTCAAATAATGGGCGCACGGCATCATGATAAACCACTGATCCATTTTCCATAACGATGACATCTTCGGCGAAGCGTGCCGTACTCTCCATATCATGGGTAACAAAAAGGATGGTTTTTCCTTCCTCATCATGCCACCGCTTCAGCAGAGTCAGCAGTTCTTTTCTTCCTGCAGGATCCAGCCCCGCTGTCGGTTCATCAAGTAAAATCACTTCCGGCTCACTTGCGAGTACTCCGGCGATTGCAACCCTTCTTTTTTGTCCGCCGGATAGAGAAAACGGAGATTTACTTAGAATAGATTCATCGAGTCCAACCTGCTGAAGCGCCTTTCTTGCCAATTGCTCCGCTCGCCTTTGATCGGTACCGAAATTGAGCGGGCCAAAGGCAATGTCCTCCCCCACAGTTTCAGCAAACAGCTGGGATTCAGGAAATTGAAAGACCATCCCGATGTGTTTACGAATCGTTTTCAGCGATTGTTTGCTTGTCTTACTGTTTATTTCTTTACTCCCGATCGTCACATGGCCTTCACTCGGAATCAATAGTCCATTACATACTTTTAATAGACTTGATTTTCCGGCCCCTGTTGATCCAACGACAGCCGTGATCCTGCCGGGGTTCAACGTTAGGCTCACATCATCAAGCACGCGAGGCTTCAAAAGCGGTCCGATTTTGTAATTTGCGGTTACGTGTTCAAGTTTGATTTGCATAGCCATTTGATCAAATCGCTTTCTGTTGAGTAGGTCTCCGGAACTGAGCGTCCGTTCTTCAGCAGTAATCGGCGCAGCCGTTCACTGAACGGGACATCAAGAGTGGTTTTTTCACTGAACACGGTTGCTGGCGTACCCTCTTTTGCAACGGAACCCTTTTCTAATACGAGTACTCGATCACTTGCCGCTGCTTCGTCCATATCGTGGGTGATCGACAGAATCGTTAACTCACGCTCTGTCTTTAACTTTTTCAATACGGCGATGAGCTGGCGCCGGCTACGTGGGTCAAGCATGACAAATGCTTCGTCTAAAATTAAGAGATCGGGGTGAAGGGCAAGCACTCCGGCAATCGCAGTACGCTGCTTTTGACCGCCGGATAGCCGAGAGGGATCCTCTGCTTGGTAGTCGGTCATACCAACGGCCTCCAATGCCTCTGCGACACGCCGCTGCATCTCTTCATAGGGCATATTCAGATTCTCTAAACCAAAGGCAACATCATCCTGGACGGTTGCTCCGATAAATTGATTATCGGGGTTCTGAAAGACCATGCCTGCATGGCGGCGGATCAGCCATTTCGTCTCTTCATTCAGGGGAATCCCCTTGATGCGAATCCGCCCGAAACTCGGCTGAAGCAAACCGATGAGCAAAGCCGCCAATGTAGACTTACCCGCACCGTTACGCCCGATCACCGACAGCCATTCCCCCCTCCATGCTTTGAACGATACTGAGGAAAGAATCTGTTTCTTTTCATTTGAAGCATAGGCAAACGTAAGGTCTTCAACGTCAATCATCGGTTCATCCATCGGGCATCCCTTCCTTTATAAAAGAACAGCAACCAGTAGCAGTAGCGAAAAATTACCATTAATAAGGACGAGATTCTTTACCGCAACGCTGAAGGTGGTCGTCTTCACCTGTTTCTGATTAAAACGCTTGACCTGTTTGATCACTGGAACGATTGCCACCAGTGCAAGCAGCGTAATCAATGGCAGTATTTTCAGAACGACAGCAAGAATCATTGCGGCAAAGGTCGCTGCATAGAGCAGGTTGAACAACACGATCGCATACCGCTTGCCAATGTAATAGGGCAACGTGAACCGATGATTCTTAATATCATCGTCCAGGTCGCAAATATTATTTGCCAGCATGATGTTGGCGATCGTAAAAATACAGGGGAGCGAAACAAGAGCAATTTCAAAGAGTAGGAAAAGATCCGCGTGTACAGTAATGGTACGCCCTTCCCAAATGAGCGTCGCAATTCCCTGATCATAGGCATTGACGTAGACGGTCAGAAACAAAATACCGAAGCCCATCGTAATCCCTGAAAAAATCTCACCGATCGGCATACGCGAAATGGGTATCGGCCCAAAGGAGTACAGAATGCCAATCGCAAAACAAGCCATCCCCACCAGCAGTACAATCAGATTGGTACGTAGGACGAGCAGGAGTCCAAGTGCCGTAGCCGCAGTCAGCAGACTGACAATTGTAAAAACGACAAGTCTTTCCGGAATGTTTTCTTGGCCAATGATATTCATTTTTCTGCGAAATGCTTGATTGGTTGCTTTTCGATAATCCATATAATTATTAATCGCAGTCGCCGTCATATCAAAGAGCAGCATCGCACTAAAAAAAATCAATGTAGTGATCAGGTTTATCGCATGATAACGATACATTGCAAACAGGCAGCCAACCAAAAATGGAAATAAACTGGCCAATTTCGTCTGAATTTCGACAAGCTTAAAAAATGCGCGTAAGGACATCGGGACACGCCTTCTTTCCTGTTCTTTTATGCTATTCCTTGACTTGTGTAAAATTGTTGTTCGTCAAAACAAAATTGTCTTTCAAATTCGGTGTTACATAGACTTTCTTGTCGCGTGTAATAAAAACCGCTTTAATTCCCCATTTTTTTGCATAGGCGAGTCCGCCCTTCACCCCATCTGAGAACAGAACGGTGGAAAGAGCATCGCCTTCAGTTGACCGATTGGTAATTACCGATACTCCGGCTACATCATTGTTAAACGGATAGCCATCATTGGGATTTAAAAGGTGATGATACTTCTTCCCTTTGACTGTAATATAGCGTTCGTAAATGCCGGAAGTCACAATCGACTGATTGCTTTCCTTAATTTTGCCAATGATCTTTCCACGTGACGAAAATGGGTCCTGAATACCGACATTCCATTTAGATTTGAACGGACTTTTCCCTAAGACAAAAATATTACCGCCAAGATCAACAAGTGCTGCGTGTACGTTTTCTTTATGCAATACCCGCACCACTTCATCCGTAATGAATCCTTTTGCGATCGCACCTAAATCAAGACGCATGCCTTTATCTTTAAGAAAAATGGTGTGCTTCTGATTATTAAGGATCATCCGTTTATAGCCGATGAGCGGAAGCACCCGGTCAATTTCGTTTTGCTCCGGCTTGCGCGCGTCATCGTAACCGATGTGCCATAGTTTGGTAAGCGGGCCAATAGTCAGATCAAAATTGCCATCAGAGCGCTCGCTGTACATCTTTCCAATTTTGATCATCCGGTAAATGTCCTTAGATACAGCAACAGGCTTGATGCCTGCCTGAGCGTTTACTTGATCAATTTCGGATTGAGCTTGTTTATCTTCTACGGTTGTCGCATCTGCCAACGCCTGTATTCGATTAAAAACCGGTTTGAGCACGTCAGCTCTTCCTTTATCGTAAATCTTCACCGTGACCACGGTACCCATTAAGAATTCCGTTCTGCTGTAGGGATTGCTGAGTAGCTCCACCTGTTTTGTTTGGGCAGAGTGTCCGCATCCTGTCAGGACCAGCAAAGGCAATAGGAAAAGGAAAAGAATTCCGGTTTTCTTCATTGCTCTCATTCCTTCCGTCCGCTATGTGTTCGATAATTAAGAAAAACCAAGCTGTGCTTAGTTCTTACTTCCGCCTTCCATTCGGGCTTTGATTCATTACCTTGTGCATGAACGACACTTCAGCTGCTCGCTTGCCGCGGGCGCACC
>NZ_BJMS01000052.1 GCF_006539285.1 Sporolactobacillus inulinus | reverse complement strand
TTTTGACTGTCCAGTAATATACGAGTTAAAGCTAAATCTCGAAAAGTTAAAGCGAACGCCCGAGGTTAAAGCTAAATCCCGAAAAGTTAAAGCTAATGCGGGAAGAGTTAAAGCTAATCCCCTAAAAGTTAAAGCGAACGCCCAAATGAGGAAGCTCTTGGATCTGATTAAAATGAAAACAGCCCATCGGAAATTCCGATGGGCTGTTCGTCGTTGATTTATGCAGCAGGTTGTTTGTTTTTTACAGTTAATAATCCGAATTTTGTCAGTCTTGACCGAACTTGGATACCGACAACGCTGGCGATGACTGCTTTAACGACGCCAACGAGCAGGAATGGGTAAACGCCTACGGCCAGTGCTTTTGCCCAAGACAGGTCAAGCACAAATTTAAGCTGGATTGTTCCAATCACAAGTGTGACAATCATGCCGATAATATTGGCAACGATTGCCATGAGTGTGTTGAATTTCGTGTGTTCGAGAATCAGTCCGGTTACAAAAGCGGTGAAAATAAAGCCAATAATATAGCCGCCAGACGGGCCGAGGATAATGCCGAACCCGCCGTGCATTTCTGCAAACACCGGTAGGCCGATTGCACCGAGTCCGGCATAAACCAGCATTGAAATGGTTCCGTAGCGACTGCCCAGTATGGTTGCGGTGAGAGCGACAGCCAGTGTCTGCCCACTGATTGGAATGATTGGCAAAGGAACGGTAAACTGAGCAAGGATCGCGGTAATGGCAGCAAATAATGCACATAAAATTAAATTTTTCAGCCGTGTATGATTCATAGATTATAAGTCCCCTTGTCTATATGTTAACTTTTATAGTTAATAAGTTAACATATAGCGAGGGAAATTGCTATTATTTTATCACCTATCTGCGCCCAGATTCTAATTGTAGGATCGAGGCGCATAAAAGAAAAATGCGATGATCAGCAGCAGGAATATTGGCGGTAAGAGGGGACGCAGTTCAGTGCGCATGTATCGGACTTGTTCACATGAAAAGCACAATATCACCAACCAAAAAACAGCTGATTTCCAAATTGGAAGCAGCTGTTATGGAGCATAATTAGTTACTTAAACCTTCATGAATATGGTCAAGATTCCATTTTATCATCTCGTAGTACGTATCGCCCGGATTTCCTTTTTTAGCCAGAGAATCGGTGAAGATTTTGCTGTAAATCTTAATACCGGTTTCTTTGCTTAATGTTTCCATACTTTTCGGATTGACACTGGTTTCAACGAAGAGATGAGGCATCTTATGTTCTTTTATAATGGCGATGATCCGTTTCATCTGATCAGGAGTTCCTTGTTCTTCGGTATTGATTTCCCAAATGTATTCCGGGCGAAGACCGTAAGCACGCGAGAAGTATTTAAACGCGCCTTCGCTGGTGATGAGATCGCTTTGTTCTTCAGGAACGGCCGCCATTTTTTCTTTGGCTTCTTTATCCAGATCCTCAAGTTTCTTCACATATGCATCTGCGTTTTTATGATAAGCCTTTGCATTGCCTGGATCCTTTTTTGCCATTTGCTTTTCCATGTTGCGAATGTAGCGAATTCCGTTTTGAATATCGAGCCATGCATGCGGGTCAATTTGTTTTTCTTGACCTTCTGATTTCAGATGAATCGGGTCAACACCATTGCTCACAATAAAGATGTTCTTGTTATAATCACCGCTTCGACCGGCGCTGTCAATCATTTTCTTGAACCAGCCGTTGCCGACTTCAAGATTCAGACCATTATAGAAAATGAGGTCTGCTTTAGCGACACTTTTTGCATCCGTTGGCAGTGGTTCATATTCATGCGGATCTGTCGCCACTGGCCATAGTAATCGTTCCGGCAGACCTAGGGATCAATCCAAGCACAGCTTTCATCAATGTTGACTTTCCTGCTCCGTTTGGACCGATAATCCCGGTAACTTTACCGGAACGAATGGGCACCGAACCGCCGTTTAATACACGTCGTTTGCCGTAGTAAACCGATAAGTTTGAGATCTCCATATCATTCTCCTCTGAAAAAATAGTAGTTGAAAGACTAAATGTTTCTTCTGTGAAACTTTGTTGGTTTAATTATAAACGACAATGATTTTCATTGAAAGTGTAAATGTTTCCTTTATGCAAAAAAAGCAATCTGCATCGGTTGCAGATCGCTTACGAATCAGTGTTTTATAAGGGATAGTTCCCTGGATTTTGGGATAAAAATAGGCGTGTCACATTGAATGATAGGAAATGACAAAATGAAGAATGGTCAGTTTATTTAAAGGATTGATGTATTTATGATCCAGATCGCCTTTAAATTTGATTGAATCGTATTCATTAAGACGGTAGGTTTGACCGCCAACTTCCACATTTAGGACACCGGACATGACCGTGACGTATTCGTTGACGCCAAACTGATGCGCGGCAGAAGGATACTCGCTATTCGGCTGCAAATAGCCGCGGTACAGTTCATAGAGTCCGTGAGATTGAAAGAGCGGTTCGGCGACAAAGACTTTGTCCGAACTTGCGAGTTTGATGCTGTCCTCTTTCCGCGCGATGGAAACATCTGATTCAATCGACAGCAGTGTGCTGACCGGAATGTTTAACCCATTAGCGATTTTCCAGATCACGGAGAGTGTCGGATTGCCTTCGCCGCGCTCAACATTCATCAAGGTCAGCTTGCTGATGCCGATTTTATTGGCAAGCTGTTCCATGCTCATGCCGCGGTTCGTTCGAAATTGGCGCAGGTTCGCACCGATCCGTTTGCCGGCATCGCCGTCTTCCCAAAGAGTCTTCGTCATGGTATGTTTCTTCCTTTCAGTATAGTTTACTATAAAAAAAGTAAATTATTATATACTTTAATGGGCGCGTATATTATAATTTATTACAAGTTAATTTTATTATACTATAACTGATTCGAACTGAGGGGAATGAAGCATGATGCGCTTTGCCAAAAGAGAGGTCTTTAAAACGGCAAGTGTTGAAGCATTGCCGCTCGCTATTGCGATCGCCGCCTATGGCGTTTCGTATGGCGTACTGGCAACGCAGGTTAATTTTAACGTGCTGACCGCAGTCCTAATGTCCGTGCTCGTTTTTTCCGGCTCGGCGCAGCTGGTTGCAGTCGCAATGCTTGCCGGTGGTGCGGGAATTGCCAGTGTGTTGTTGACTGTTGTTTTGCTGAATTTGCGCAATCTGCTTTACGGAGCAGCGTTAGCCGAGGGCCTTGCACCGGCAAAAAAATGGACGAGCCTGCTCGCGTTCGGCATCACAGACGAACCGTTTGTACTGGCAAGCAGCCGTTTTAAAAAAGTCGGTCCGGATCCATTTTATTTTGCAGCTGTGGCAGGAATTTTTTATATGGCTTGGATTTTTGCATCATTGACCGGCGCATTGATCGGCGGACAGCTTGATCCACAAAAATTCGGACTCGATCTGGCGTTTCCGGTCACATTTGCAGCGCTGCTCGTTCCTGGATTAAAAGGAAAACCGGTGATCGGCACAGCTCTGGCAGCGGTCGTAATGACCTTTGCGCTGGAATGGATCAAGCCGGGGAACGAACTGACCATCATAGTCACCGGACTGCTGGCGCCGCTCGTCGGACTTTACCTGAACAGGAGGATGGGACATGAGTAGTCAATGGCTATTAATTGTTGTGCTGGCAGCAGCCACCTATTTATCTCGCATCCTTGGAATTACGGTCATGGCCGGTCGTCAGCTGAGCCCGGCCGTTCGGCTCTATTTCAATTACGTACCGACGGCGATTATCGTCGCGCTGATTATCAAACAGATTTTCGTTTCGTCAAATGGACATCTTGTGTTGTCGCTGCCGGTGCTTGCCGCTTGTCTTGCTGGCGCGCTCTCTATTCTGCTTGTAAAAAAAATTTCTGCCATCGGTCGTGGCCGGTGTCGTGATCGGCTTGATTGTCCGATATTTATTATGAAATGCAGGTGTCTCAATCGTATTTACGATGAGGCACCTATTTTATTTGCATCAAGATCAATTTTGGTGCCGGGATCTAGGGGGATGGTTCAGTGATCTGACGAAAAATGTCTGTGGCTGTCGATGTGGATTGCAGCAGAACTTCGGGTCATTTTTGGATCCCGTATTGCAGGAAATGTCGAATCGCGCGGCGAATTAATCAATATATTGAAGAAGGGAAGGCTGCCTATTGAATGTGAATCAACAACTTATGCCAATGCGTCTGCTGACCGTCTCCGCACTGTTGCGCCATCTGCCAGAAGAACATCCCAAATTTCCCGTTGTCGAATCTGATTTCTGCAAGCGTCATGCGGGCTGGCGCGGCGAAAAAAATCTCGGCTATTACCTTAATGCACTTCCTCATCAATTCCACTGTCTTTACAACCTTCGCTTAAGTTCGATCGTTCATCATTTTGAGATTGATACTCTGATTGTTACTCCATATGTCTTCTTCATAGTGGAATCGAAAAATTATTTTGGAACAATTTACTTTGATACGCTTTTTAACCAATTTATTCGATTAAAAGAGGAACATCAGCTTTGGAAAAAACAGTAGACGCATGCATCAGTGTCGCGCTTGGTTCAAATTCAAAGCCGTATACACAAAATTGAAAGCGTAGGTTCAAGCGCACCGAATCGAGGCAGCTTCCCGAATCAAGATTTCGCTGGTCTCAAGCTGGACAGCGAAACGAATTTTTCCCGATCAATTATCGAATATAAGCTTTTTTGCTTGAATGGAGCAAAAACCCCACAAGAAAACGTTTTCACAGTATAATAGAGGATAAAGCAGACATCATGTAGAATTGAATCATAGAGGTGAACGTTATGGGACGGCGGAGAGAAAAAATTTATGATGAATTGACGCGGCAGTGTGCACAGCTGGGTAAGAAAAAACTGCTTGAGGTTTCGGGCGTTTCGGCATCGGACTTGGCAGATGCGCTCGACATCATGCGCAGCAATGTCAGCGCCGAGCTGAACGAGTTGGTCAGAGAGAAGCGCGTGATCAAGTTCGTGACACGTCCGGTGCTCTATGTGCCGGCCGAGCTGATTCAGCAGCAGTTCGGTGATGCAGTGGATACCTATGAGATCAAGTGTGCATCGATAAAGGAATGGTTCGATCAGGAGCGAACGCGCGAGAAAAATGAAGATCCATTTTCGCATCTGATCGGATCGGATAAAAGTCTAAAGAAAAGCGTCAAGCAGGCGAAATCAGCGATTGTCTATCCGCCAAGAGGACTGCACACGCTGATCCTCGGTCCGACCGGGTCAGGGAAGACCTTGTTTGCGCATATGATGCACAACTACGCAATTTCAATCAAACGGATCAATGAAAACGCGCCGTTTATCGACTTTAACTGTGCGGATTATTACAATAATCCGCAGCTGCTGATCGGGCAGCTGTTCGGTTACGTAAAAGGAGCATTTACAGGAGCCGCTCGCGATCAGGACGGGATTGTGGCCAAGGCGGACGGCGGCATTCTGTTTCTTGATGAAATTCACCGCCTGCCGCCGGAAGGTCAGGAAATGCTGTTCTATTTTATGGATACAGGCCGCTACAGCAAATTAGGTGAAACGGGCAATAAGCACGACGCGCGGGTGCTGATTATCGGCGCGACGACGGCAGATCCGGAATCGGCACTGCTGCAAACTTTCCTGCGCCGTGTTCCGGTGATGATCAACATTCCGAACTTCCAAAGCAGGAGCGTCAGTGAACAGATTGAGCTGACCAAGTTCCTGCTTTCACGGGAGGCGCATCGCACGCATCACAAGTTTCATGTGAGTGCCGATGTGATTAAAGCGCTGATTGGCAGCGTCACGTTCGGCAATATTGGTCAGCTGAAGTCCAATGTGCAGCTGATTTGCGCGCAAGGATTTCTCGACAGTATGAATCAGGATTACGTTGAATTGGATGCGAAAATGCTACCGGCTGAAATGCAGGAAGGACTGCACCGCATCTCACATCAGCCAAAGATCAATCAGGAGTTGAATAAACTGCTGCCGCTCTATCTGGTCGTAACCGGGAGCAAGGATCCGCTTTTAAACGACGTGGATCAATATGAGCCGCCGTTCGATCTGTACAAAATGATTTCGGGGAAATATGATTCTTTAATTGAGGAAGGCCTGTCGGCGCACGATATTCGCAAAATGGTTATGGAAGATATCAAGAATCAGGTGAAAAAATTTTACCAGAAAGCTTCCAGTGAACTTGTGAATGCCGTCGTGGATCAACGGGTCGCCGCACTTTCCAAAGATTTGGAAATGATCTGTGCTCGAGTTCTCGGTCAGCACCTGAGCCATCAATTTGTTTCCTTACTGAGTGTGCATCTATCGTCATTCTTGGAACGGCCGCTGCGCAGGATTGACGGTTCGCCGGACGCAGCAATGTTTCCTTTTGCGCAAAAAGATTATGAAGCGGCGGTCGAGATCGCGTCGCTGATCGACCGGCATCTGCATGTGACTTTGCCGGAAGTGGAGGTTGTCTACATCGCCTTTCTGATCGGCTCATTTGTTGAACTTTCCCAGCAGCGCAATGTCGGTATTGTTGTCGCGGCACATGGTCCGCAGACTGCAAGCTCCATGGTCAGTGTCGTCAAGGAATTGATGGGTGATTACCCGATCGCGGCTGTCGATATGCCGCTCAGTCTGAATTTCGGTGATATTTTCGAAAATATCGTGGATGCAGTCCGTTCCGTGGATCAGGGTGCCGGCGTGCTGATGATGGTCGACATGGGTTCGCTCTACTATTTTGAAGAAAAAATTTCGCGCGGCGCCAAAGTGCGTGTCAAGGCGATCGACATGGTGTCAACGCCGATGGTGCTTGATGCCGTGAAAAATGCCAACTATCTGCACATGGATTTGAATGGAATTGTCGATTCGCTTTATAAGCTGCGGCGCACAGTCGGTTTGGAGGCGCGCGGTACGCAGAGTGAACGTCAGAAGGCGATTCTTACCATATGTACGACCGGAAGTGGCATTGCCAAGCGGATCAAAAATATTGTCAGCATGTACCTGCGCAACATTACGGATGAAGAAATCATAGTTATTCCGGTGTCGATTGAGGATCTGTACGATGTCGCTCAGAAAATGCAAAATAAGTATGAGGTCGTAGCCAGCATCGGGGCGAAGAATCCGAAACTTGAAGGCGTGCCGTACATCACCTTGTCCCAATTTGTCGGCGGCGAAGGGCAGGAGATTCTGCAATCGGTTTTGGCGGGAAGAACAATGCCGATGAAGGACAATCCATCACACATTATTGTAAAAGGGGTGTGTGTGGACAGCTTGCAGGATATGCTGATGTACCTCAATCCGAAACGGGCAGTTGCGGCGATTCTCGAATTTAATGAAGCCGTACAAAAAGCAATTCATCTTCACTTTAAAAATGCAACGCAGATTCGTATCGTGATGCATCTCGCCTTTGCATTGGAACGAGAAATTGCGCGTGCGCCGCTAACCTATGAAGGCGCGCGCACAGCGGAAAAAAAGCGTTTGCTCCGCCAGCTTGAACCGACAATGACGGTGCTTCAGAACAGGTTGAACATTCAGCTTGGTGAGGGAGAATTGTACTATTTTATCGATATGCTGATTGATGAATTTGGAAAAGAAATTGTTTACGAGCGTTCGGCTCAAAACTAGTGTGTTCTTTTATTGAAAGTGAACCCGTTAGTGTTTTATTTTTAAAAAATTTTTCTACTAGTGCGTTGTTTGAAAATCTAGTGTTTTATTTTTGATAAATAGTGTTTGATTAAAGAAATGATAAAGTTGATAACGCTTACAAAGAGCCTGATTCAGGCTCTTTTTTTTTAACACACAGTGTTGGCACAAAAGTTGCTTAGAGAAAGGTGTACAGAGAGAGGAGGAGAGAAAAGTGGTCGCAATCGTTGTTGCTACACACGGAAATCTCTCGGAAGCGCTGATTGGAACTGCCAAGATGATTTTCGGAACAATGGAACATATCGCTGAAGTTACGTTTAAACCCGGTGAAGGGATTGAAAACCTGCTCGACAAATATCAGAGCGCGAGTGATGAGCTGGGCGATGATCAAGTCCTGTTCTTGGTTGATCTGTTCGGAGGCAGTCCTTACAATGCGGCAAGCCGCTTTGTTGCCCGCAAGGAGGGGATGGATGTCGTGACCGGTGTCAATCTGCCGATGCTCATTGAAGTCCTTGGAAAACGCCTTGCCGGCGGATCGCTCGAAGAACTGGTTCAAACGGCAAGAACCGCAGGAGCAGACGGAATTAAATCATTTAAAGAAGTTTTTTCACATCAAAAAATCGCCAATAGCGCGATAGAAGACGAAGGAGATGAGTTGGGATGATTATTAAATGGTTGCGTATTGATTCTCGATTAATTCACGGACAGGTGGCGAACAACTGGGTCAATCATGTTGGCGCCGGAACCATTATTGCTGCAAATGACGGTGCTGCTAAAGATGATCTGAGAAAAACGCTGCTGCTGCAGGTTGCACCGGGACGTACGAAGTCCTACGTAATGACGATAGATAAAACAGCGCGCTGCTACAAAAACCCATCCTATAAAGATTTGGATGTATTACTGGTGGTTGAAACGCCAAAAGATGTACTGCGTTTGATGGATCAGGGTGTCGAAGTGACCCAGGTCAATGTCGGCGGAATTACTTTTAAAGAAGGAATGACGCTGATTTCCGAAGCCGTTTCCGTCAGCCCGGAAGACGTCGAAGCGTTTAAAGAACTCAATAAACGAGGCGTCAAGTTGATTTTGCAGCAGCTTCCGAACACACAAGCATCTGATTTTATGAACCGGCTGAAAAGCAAAAATCTCATATAAATAACAGCAGAATAAAGGGAGGTTTCAAACATGAATGCCATGCAATTTATTTTAGTTATTCTTGTTGCACTTGTTTGTGGTATGGCGAGCGTTCTGGATGAACGCCAATTTCACCGTCCGCTTGTGGCGTGTACGCTTATCGGTCTTGTTCTTGGTGATTTGCACACCGGTATTATTCTTGGCGGTCAACTTGAATTGATTGCGCTCGGCTGGATGAACGTTGGTGCAGCGATGGCACCTGACTCGGCCCTCGCTTCAACGATTTCAGCGATTATCGTTATTGTCGGGCATCAATCGATCGGTGAAGGGATTGCGATTGCGATTCCACTTGCTGCCGCCGGTCAAGTACTGACCATTTTTGTTCGAACGATTACCGTATTCTTCCAGCACCAGGCCGACCACTTCGCCGCGAATGCGAATTTTCGAGGGGTCGAGTGGTGTCATATAGGAGGGCTGTTGCTACAAGGCCTGCGTGTGGCGATTCCTACCGGAGCCGTTGCCGCCATTGCCGGAACGAGCCTTGTCAGCCAGTGGCTGGATGCGATTCCGCCGGTCATCACCCATGGTCTGCAAGTTTCGGGTGGGTTCATCGTGGTTGTTGGGTATGCCATGGTTATTAACATGATGAAAGCGCGTGCGTTGATGCCGTTCTTCTTCATTGGATTCACGCTTGCCACCTTTATGAGTGGAATCAACCTTGTTGGTCTTGGTATTCTCGGTGCTTGTGCTGCCGTTGTCTATGTTCAATTGAATCCAGATTTCCATGACGCGATTAAAGCGCCAACAGCTGCAACGAACGTCGGATCCGATGATGACGATGTATTAGGATAAGGAGGGTGAATGAAATGAGTGAAACGAAAAAAGTACAGCCGTTAACGAAAAGAGACATTATCAATACCTATTTTCGAAGTACATTCATGCTCGGCTCCTTTAACTTCGAACGGATGCAAGCAATTGGGGTTGCCGTTACGATGATCCCGGCGATCAAACGGTTTTATCATCGAAAAGAAGATCAGGCAGCCGCATTGAAACGCCACTTGGAATTTTTTAACACAACGCCTTGGCCAGCATCAGCGATCTTTGGTGTGACCGCAGCGATGGAACAAAAGAAAGCAGAAAACGGTGAAATTGATGAGGCCGCCATTACGAACGTGAAAATCGGTTTGATGGGACCGCTTGCCGGTATTGGCGACCCGATCTATTGGGGAACCGCGCGTCCGATCTTGGCCGCACTCGGCGCATCGCTGGCACTGAGCGGAAGTATTCTCGGACCGCTGCTCTTCTTCTTCGGGATCAACATCATCCGCATGCTGACCAGATGGTATGGGTTTAAAGTCGGTTACAGCCAAGGTACAGATATTGTGCAGGATGTTGCCGGCAACCGTCTGAAGAAATTGACACAAATGGCTTCGGTACTCGGCCTGTTCGTCATGGGTTCTCTTGTTTCGAAATGGACCAGTATCAAAATGCCGTTCGTCCTTGTTTCCTATGAACAAGCCGGAAAGACAGTGAACACAACCCTGCAAATGATTCTGGATCAACTGCTTCCGGGACTCGTTGCCTTGCTGATGACCTTTGCCTGCATGTGGCTTCTCAAACGCAAAGTCAATGCAATCTGGATCATCTTCGGCATGTTCGCTATCGGTATTCTCGGATATTGGGCAGGTATTTTCGGACTATAATTAAGTAAGTTGGCGGCGGATCACGCGTGCAGAGCTTACGATTCTGTAAAAAGGCGGGAGGAATTTTCATGCTCAAAAGTATCATCGCATTTTTGGAACCAAACAATAAACCTGAAGGCTATATTTTCAGCTCGGCGAAACTCGTAACCGCATTGATGGTGGCCGGGATCCTGCTGTATACATTTACCGGCGGCTGGGGAACAATCGCTTGTCTGTCGCTCGCGATTGGACTGATGATTGGACGATATCTGCTCGTGAAACAGGCGACCAACGACTTCCGTGACATGCATCATGCCAAAAAAGGGTATGCACAAACAAAAAATAAAGATTATCTGCGCTTTATTCAAGCGCGCGGTCAGCAAATGCTACGTGACAACAAAGCGCTCACCAAATCAGCAAAAAAAGAAATTCACGAACTCCTGACCTATACAGAACGCTATCTCTGAAATGCACCCTGTGATGCAATGCCGAAAGAAAAGAAAATGAAACGAATCAGAAAGCAGCGCTGCGGAAATCGCGGCGCTGTTTTTCACATCTTTCATTTTATTCGTGGAGCCAAGCGCAGACACAAATGAACCAAAGCGTGCGCGGAATGAGCAAATAACGCATGGAAATGAGCAAAAAACAGGAATAATGAGCAAACTTCGCTGAAGAATGAGCAAATCATCGAAGCGTGATCCATGAATGGGCACAAACGCCGGTAAAGGCTGAGCTTTTTTTAAGGGCGCTCCTATTGTTCCTTTGGCGGTGATCCATTATAATAAATAGATCAAAAAATTCGACGATTAAGAGGTGACAAGGGTTCATGAAACTGACTTTATCCTGCGTGCGCATGTTGATTGCTGCTTAAAACGGGAGATTTGCGCCCTTTTTTAAGCAGCGGTTGCAGGATAAAGCATGAGCGACATTCACGGGATGGATGTCGGGGCCAAATCAGGCGGGTGGGCTCACCAATGCTGCAATCGCAAAAATTGTGCGATGCGGAGGATCATTCATGAACGCCTTAGTCACCAACAAGAATTTTATTGCGCTTTTCTTTGGACGTCTGATTTCCAATATCGGCGACAGTCTCTACTACATCGCCGCCATGTGGCTTGCTTATGAGCTCGGCGGCTCAGCCTTCTATGCCGGACTCGCCGGCTTTTTAACACTGCTCCCCGAGTGTCTTTCTTTTTTAGCCGGTCCGATTGTGGATCGATTATCCTTGAAAAAAATGCTTGTTATTCCCTCGATTCTTCAAGGACTGCTTCTTATGACCATTCCTACTTTGTATCTGTTCCATTTGCTTACGGTAACTGCCGTGCTGATCATCATGCCGCTTGTCGCCCTGATCGATTTATTTCCTTATCCCGCAGAAGATGCATTGATTCCCAGACTTGTGCCTCAAAATCAATTGGTTGCGGCCAACAGCGGGATGAGCTTTTCTTATCAAGGAACGGATCTGATCTTCAGCTTGAGTGGCGGGCTTCTCATTTTACTTACCGGCGCAGTTAATCTCTATCTCATTGACGCGCTTACTTTCTTTGTTGCGGCGACATTTTTTGCGACCATACGCTTAAAGTGGCCGAGTCAAAAGGAGGCGCGTCCACCATTTGACTTTTCGACTTATCGAGCGGATCTGGCAGCAGGGTTCCGGTTTGTGATCCAGCCGTTGAATTTCACCCTGCTTCTGCCGCTCCTTGCCATTAATTTTTTCCTGAGTGCGGTACTTGCGGCATTGCCGTCGTTTGCTAATCAGCTTGGCGGTCCGGAGAAGTACGGAATTCTGCTTACCTGTTACACGTTGGGATTTTTGCTAGGAACACTGACGTCATCCTTTGTTTCTCGAAGGCTGAGCATGGGAAAAGCGCTGATCTACGGCTATGCCTGCTCCAGCCTGATGTGGCTGCTGGCCGCATGTGCAGCGGATCAGTCCTTTGTCCTTTGCTGCGCTTTTATTGTTCTGGCTAATCTTCCAGTCGGGGCAACGAACATCATGTTCAATACTTTTTTTCAAGTGACACCGCCTCAGGACATGATCGGGCGTGTATCTGCGGTTATTGAAACGCTGATTGCAGCCGCCATGCCGCTCGGAGCATTGTTTGGCGGCGCAATCGCAGCTTGGCTGGGCAATACACCGCTGCTTGTTTTTCAAGGTGCCGTCGTTCTAATTACAGCATTGGTTTGGATGATGAACAAAAGATTGCGGAGGATCCCGCGATTGGAAGGACTTAATGGGCTGTAAAAAATTGAGATAAATCCAATGCCTCTTTGATCAACGAAGCTTTTTGCCTGTGTTCAGCAGCATGAAAAAGTATGGACGAATCATTAAGAAAAGTGGCCGTTGGAATTTTAACGAGGATCTAAGCAAGCGAACGCTTCACTTTAATGAATGCGATGATCTCTCTTCGTTCTTCCTCAGTTAATGCTTCATCGTCTATAATGAAGCGGCAGCGCGCATCTTGCGGCTGATCGAGATGGATGTCCGGTTCAAAATGGCGGTCAACTAATCGATCAAGAGAAATTGAGAAAAAATCGGCAATCTTAATCAGTGCGTCGATCGGCGGCTGACGATAGCCGCTTTCATAGCTGGCGTACGTACTTTTAGCGATCCCGAGCACATCAGCCATGTTCTGGATCGTTAAATTTTTTTGTTTTCTTAAAGCGATCAATTGGTCAAGCATCGGAGCACCTCTTCAGTCACTAGTCTACCTTTTCGTACGCGTATAGTAAACAATTCATTGAAAAATATAAGAAAAAAGTTATAATGATCGTATAAAATCTACTAAATGAGGAAAAATGCATGAAAAAAATTTTAGTTGTTGCTACAGGCGGAACGATTGCGTCAACACCGCACCAGGATGGACTGGCGCCGGGGCTGACGATTGATCAGCTGGCGCGCTACTTTGAACATAGTCAAGATGTATCGGTTGATTTTCATGTTCTGATGAATAAGGACAGCACCAATATGCAGCCGGAAGATTGGCTGAGGCTGGCGCGGGTCATTGATGAAAATCAGAACCGCTACGACAGCTTCATCATCACACATGGTACGGATACGATGGCTTATACAGCCTCTGCACTGTCCTATTTGTTAAACGGTCTCAATAAGACCATTGTGATCACGGGTTCACAAGTTCCGGTCAGCTTTAAACGGACCGATGCAAAGAAAAATATAAAAGATGCCCTTACCTTCGCGCAGAAGGCGGATCTTCCTGGCGTATTTATCGTTTTTGATGGAAAAGCGATTCTTGGCACGCGGGCGATTAAACTGCGAACGAAAAGTTACGATGCATTTGAGAGTGTCAATTTCCCCTACATCGCGGACATTGCGGACAAGCATGTTCGAATTCATTTCAGAATGGAAGCGGAAAGGACAGCAGTGCCGAAGCATATCGGCATCTGTCCGGATGTCTTTTTATTAAGGGTATTTCCCGGACTGTCGCCGGCGTTCTTTGAGTTCCTGCAGAACCATGTCAAAGGGCTGATTATTGAAAGCTTCGGGAACGGGGGCCTTCCTTTTGAGAACAGAGATCTGGTGGCCGGCGTTGAAAAACTGGTGCGGCAGGGGATTCCGGTCATTATCACGACCCAGTGTCTCGAGGAAGGGCAGAATATGGAGCTGTACGAAGTAGGAAAACGTGTGGCCGATGCCGGCGGGATTACTGCGGGTGATATGAACACGGAAGCCATTGTTGCAAAGCTGATGTGGGTGCTGGCGCAGACTTCGGATCCCGCAGTTGTCAAAAAGATGATTCAGACGCCGATTGCCCACGATCTCGACTATGTTTAAGGAGAGCGGTACAGCGCAAAGTGCTGGCTTGTATACTGGACAGTGCGGGAATAATATGTTTAAATTTATCTAAAAGTGCGAACTTTATAATAAATCGATCGATTGAATGAGGATCGGCCTGCAGCACGCACGTACGCCAGGAGGAAAGGTCAATGAAACATCTTTTGCCGGAACTTAAGGATCTGCTCCATACAAACTTTGTCATGCTCAGTGAAGCGCAATGGAAGACCGATTCATTAGAACATTCATTTGATCTCATTTTTGTGCAAAAGTCGCTTCAGATCATTGCCGTTTCTCCCCAATGCCATGCGTTTGCGACTAAATATAGCGTCCCTTTAGAAGAATTACCGGCCAGAAGCGCTTATTTGGTTCAACTGGATGAGTCATGGGATACGATCGGCAAAAAAGCAAATCAATACGATTATTTGCTGGTGGTTAAAGAGAAAAAACCAATCGGTTATATAAAAACAGGTGAACTTATTCCTGCTATTTTAGAGGCCTATACGTATTTAAAGGCATACAACGATACAATATTGGAAACGACAGACAGTACCATTTCGGTTATTGATGAACAGATGAAAACGGTTGTTTGGACGAGTGGTGCAGAACGATTATATTCGATAAAGAAAGAAGAAATTTTAGGAAAACCGATGACTGATTTTTTCTCCGAGAGCCGATTGGATAACTTGCGGATCATTCATTCAGGCAAGCGCTTCTATCATAAGCAGCATCAGCCAAGGGAGGATTTGTTTGTATTAATCAATTCGAATCCTGTACGGGTGAATGATCGGATCATTGGCGCCGTTTCTTGTGAATCTGATGTGACGCATCAAGTCCATCTGAACCAGCAATTAAACAGCGCGAACGAAATGATCCAGCAATTGCAAAAGAAAGTGTCGCGGATGAAGCCGTCGGCTGATCCTTTTTACCCGATTCAGGGATCCAGTCCGTCCATTCGCCGAACGATCGACCGGGTGAAGCAAATCGGAACGACACAGGCGCGGGTTTTATTTCTTGGAGAGTCAGGGGTCGGGAAGGAATTATTCGCGAAAGCCTTGCATGATCTGCGCACATCGAATCAGGCGCCGTTTATCGCCATTAACTGCGGCGCAATTCCTCCCTCCCTATTTGAGAGTGAACTGTTCGGCTATGAAAAAGGGGCCTTTTCCGGAGCGAGTGCACTCGGAAAGAAAGGAACCCTTGAACTGGCAAGAGGCGGGACGCTGTTTCTGGATGAAATTGGCGAACTTCCGCTTGATATGCAGGTGAAGCTGCTACGCGTGCTTCAGGAAGGAACTTTTTATTCAGTGGGCGGGACAAGACTCAAATACGCCGATTGCTTTATCATAGCCGCAACAAATAAGGATTTGCGAGAACTTGTAAAACAGGGGAAATTCAGAGAAGATCTCTACTACCGGCTCAACATCGTGTCGATTCTCATCCCCCCATTAAGAGATCGAAATGAAGACGTCGTCGAATTAAGTCACCAAATTCTTTATGAATTTGCCAAGAAATACAATCGAGACGTGAAAGAAATCCCAAAAGAAATCATGCTCGCTCTGGTCAACTATCGCTGGCCCGGGAATATCCGCGAGTTGCGGAATGTCATTGAAAATTTAGTCGTCTTTTCGAGCGATGGGAAATTAAATTTCGCCGACTTGCCAATGAATCTTCAAGAGGGTGAGCATGAGAAGAGTACGGTGGGACACCGGACGTTCCCTGTGCAAGAAATGCAGACGTTCTCTTCATTAAACGATACGTTAAAAGCGTATGAAGCAAAAACCATTCAGCAAGTATTGGAACACACGCATGAAAATAAAAACAAAACGGCCCAAATTTTAGGAATCTCAAGAGCAACACTTTATAACAAAATGCATAAACTGGGTATTTCTCCTTGAACGGTTTGCGAGTCGTGAGCTAGGGCAGCCCCCGTAGATTTCTGTTTGTTCGAGGAGGCTCGCGGTGCGCCTGCGGTCGATCCTGTTGATGCGAGTGACTGATCAGTGACAAAAAAGTTCAATACTTAATCAATAGCTAAAGGTGATGATTAATATGGAAGATAACAAAAATGAAAAGGATTATGCCGAGTATAATCATGATAACAAAATGGTTAGATTTGGTGGTAAGCCAGCAATTATTGTCTCGGTGTTTGCAGGTGTAAGTTTAGTAGGGCTTGTAGGAGGAATTACATACATCATGGCTAGAAATCCAGAAGCAACAAAAGAGGTAGTAACTAAAGCATTAAAGGGAGTAACAAAACACGTAGCATAAAAACATCATTGACACCTTTGCTGTGCAGGGCAAGTATACTGGTAATAGATTGGACATCAAGAGACGATCACTTTTAGGGTGGTCGTATTTCTTATTTGACACATACTTCGCTTTAAAGTTCTTCATTAATGATTTTTCTGCTCCTTTTGAAAAGGAAAAGAAGCAAATGGTAAGGAATAAATATATTAGAAATTAGTAGTGAGGGAGGGATATGGTATGGAATTTGGTGATTTTCTTAGAAAGAATTATCATTTGGGAGACAAATCTGTAAAAGATTATATTAGTCGGTGGAACGGGATCCTTAACAAAGGTTTATATAATGGAGAAACGGAACTGACTCCTTCTTTGATAGCATCTGTTGATAGGGAGTATCCAGAAGACTCTCATTATCGCCTCACACTTAAACGATATATTGAATTTCAAAACAAACAGAAAGAAAATAGAGGAGGAAAAAACTATGGGTGAAAGATTTGCTAATGTTGATTGGCATTGTGATCGTTGCAATGCATATTTAAATGGTCAGTTAGGGTTTGATGATCATAAGTATATTTGGAAATGTACAGAATGTGGTCATAAAAATAGCATCTCAGCATCTAATGTGTATGAATCCCAAGAAGATTACAGAAATAAGAATAATTGGTGATTTTAATTGTAGAGCAACATAGATTGCCATAAGTTCATGAATTTGACTAATTGCACCGATTAATTTACCGAACGTTCAGTAAGTTCCAGTCGAGAAGATGTTATTACTTTCGTGATGATAGAAAACTTAGAGCTGCTGTTAAGGTAAATTATTTTATAAATAGATAAAAATATTGAGTTATGTATTTTTTATGCAATACAAATAAGGACCGCAACAGTCCCCCTAGTCTGCAACAGCCGTGGAATTTGTTTTAGATTATTTTGTGAGATTTTACTAGCCTGCTTTGCTGCGCATTACGTTACTACTATTCATGTTTTCGTTACGAATTTAGGCTTGTTCGTTGCGATTTTCCATCGGTTCGTTACAAGTTTCGAAGTTCGTATTTTACTGCGCAACAGCATTATTATCAGTAAAGAACTTTTTTGTCCTGTAAACAACTTTATTTCTATACGACAGTGACTGACCGCGTTGATGCAAAACCATGAAAGCGCAGACCAACGGCACACCCACGAAGTTAAAGCGAAACCCGTTAAAGTTAAAGCGAAATCCTCCGAAGTTAAAGCGAAATCCTCCAAAGTTAAAGCGAAACACGCATGAAAGAAATTACTTCAGCAAACATCTCTACACCTTCAATTGACAGAAAATCTAACACAACGTGACGTACATCCCTGATTTTCCCCGTGAAAAAATGCATTGAGCCAATAAATGTTTCGTTTTATCACATTAAATGTTATTAGATATGCTCATTAAATGAAACATGTAACAATAATTAGACACTGACCGTCAAAGAATTGAGACACTTTCGTTGATTTAGCCAAGAAAAAAGTTGGCACGATTCTTGCTAGATTAATTTTGAATATATTCTAAACTAATCGAATTTTCGTTTCACTTGAGAAAGGAGGACGGTGATGACCGATGATCAAAGCCTTTTTATCATTGACTCGCATACGATGGGCGAGCCGACCAGAATTATTGTGAACGGATTTCCGGAAGTCGATGGGAGCACCATCATGGAAAAGAAAATCTGCCTGCAAAAGAATTATGATCATCTTCGCCGTGCGGTCATCAATGAGCCACGGGGACATCGGAATATGTTCGGTGCGCTCTTGATGAAACCGATTCATAAAGAAGCGGATTTGGCGGTTATTTTTATGGATGGAGGCGGCTACTTGAATATGTGCGGGCATGGCTCCATTGGTGTCGCAACCGTAGCGGTCATTCGCGGATTGGTTCCTGTGACCGAGCCGTATACGAACGTGGTGCTGGAGACGCCTGCGGGTTTAATCCGCACAAGGGTGAAGGTGGAAAATGGTCGCGTTAAAGAAGCCTGTATGATTAATGTTCCTGCGTTTTTATATCGCAAAGACGTAGCGATTCATGTACCTATATGGGGAGAGATTCGCGTCGACATTGCGTTTGGCGGCAATTTTTTCGCACTGGCAAATGCTGAAAACTTGGGCATAGCGTTGATCCCGGAAAATCTGAACCGACTTTTACAAATCGGCGTTGCCATCCGTGAATCGGTGAATCAGCAGATATTCATCCAACATCCGCTGCTTTCCGACATTCATTCAGTTGATTTGGTAGAGTTTTTCGAACCCCTGCATGATCCGAGAACAATTAGAAATACAGTTGTTTTCGGGAAAAGGCAAGTGGATCGCTCACCATGCGGCACAGGAACCAGTGCCAAGATTGCTTCGCTCTGTGCCAGAGGGGAATTAAAGCTCGGTGAAGATTTTGTTTGTGAGAGCATTATGGGGACGCGTTTCACCGGTCATGCTTTGGAAAAAACGGCTGTGGGAGACTATCCGGCGGTCATTCCGGAAATCACAGGTCGCGCCTATGTGACCGGAGAATCTAGGCTCATCTTTGATGATGAAGACCCCTTTGAATTTGGCTTTGCGTTGTAACGACGGATGAAAGGAGGAAGATTCACCATGAGCGAAATGTATAAACTTCTTTTAAAACAAGGCGTTGGCAAGCCGGCGATTCCATGTGTTCAGGAAGGAGCGTCTGTAAAACGCGGCCATTGCATTGCAACGGCTGACGGCTTGGGTGCCGACCTACATGCGAGTGTACCCGGAACAGTGATTCAGGTGACGGATGAAGCAATTTTCATACGCGGTGAGAAGTCTGAAAATAGTGAATTTGAAACAATTCCGCCGGGAGACATTGGCGCACGTGTTCGCTCTGCGGGCATCGTCGGTATGGGAGGGGCGGGGTTCCCCACCTGGATAAAGCTGGCCCAAAAGATACCTGGTGGAACAGTGATTGCAAATGCTGCTGAATGCGAGCCGATTCTCGCCCAAAATATTGCCGAGATCGAAAGCGATCCGAATGAGGTTTACAGGGGTCTGCTCTATGCGATGGAATCGGTCGGCGCCGCGCATGGCGTGATCGCCGTCAAAGCGAAACATAAGAAAGCCATCGCCCGTTTGAAAACGATCATTCACGATGATCGTGTGTCTGTTTTTCAATTAGAGGATCTGTATCCGGTTGGTGAGAAGCGTGCGCTGATCCGTGATGTTTTGGGCGTGCTGCTGGATCCGGATGAACGAACGGTTAACGCCAACGCGATTGTCCTGAATTCAGAAACACTTTCTCGCGTGAGCCAGGCCGTGGAACTTGGCCGACCTGTGCTTTCTAAAAACCTGACGATCGCAGGAAAACTGCGCGGAAGAACAAAGCCAATCACGCTTATGGATGTACCCATCGGAACGCGTATCGGCGACTTAATCGAAAGTGTCGGCGGAATTGACGGGGACTACGGTGAAGTGATTACCGGAGGACCGTTTATGAGTCGACGTGTGACGTTGGACGATGTGGTGACGAAAACAACCGGTGCAATGATTGTGACGATGCCTTTTCTTAAAGCAAAAGCGCCTCTTGGGCTGCTCGTTTGTGCGTGCAGTGCGAGTGAGGCCCGAATGAAAGAGATTGCAGATCAAATGGGCGCGGATGTGGTGGCGAGTGAACGGTGCAAACATGCAGTGGAGGTTCACGGTGTTTTGCGATGCCGAAATCCAGGAATATGTCCCGGGCAGGCGGATCGAGTGCTGCGCCTGAAGAAAGCCGGTGCCCAATCACTATTAATCGGCAACTGCAGCGATTGCAGCAATACGGTGATGGCCCTTGCACCGAAATTAAACCTTCCCGTACACCATGTAACGGACAGCGCATTGCGCGCGATGAATCTGCCGCTTGTCCGCAAGCTTCATAAGAATGAGGTCAATTTTAAATGACGTATGTGATTAATTTTTGGTAAAGGAGCATGTCTATGTCAATTACAAATGAAACAGCCAATCTGCATCAGAACGATCCAGCGGTACTTTGTTGCCTGAGAAACAAAGGGACGATTATTTCTGCGTCTGATCTTGAAGATCCTACAATTGTTCCCGACCTGCGAGAATCCGGTTTACTGACCATTCCCGAGGACGCGCTGACAATCGGTCAAGTATTAGGCGCGACCTTGAAAGAAGATACAGATGCCATGACGTCATTGACGCCGGATTTACTCGACGGCTATTCAAAAAAGACGGAGGGATCAGCAGAGATCCGCTCATCCGAACCGGTGAACACGGGCACATCGCAGTCTGCGGGCGTCATAAAATTCAGCATCAGCAACGTGCAAGGTCAGATTGAATTGCCGGATGGATTGGCGAATATCGGGCTACCTTTTACGGCGCCAACCGTTGAAAAAAAGCCGGAAGATAAAATCATTCGTACCCTGACGCAAAAAGAATTTGCCGTTCAGAAGGTTTGTATGGGGACGGAAACGTCATTTAATCACGGAATTCTGACGCTGCGTCGGGATTTGTGCGCGGATTCGCTCAAGGCGGACCCATTAGTGAAAGCTGCGGAAGTGGACATTATCCCCGCGGAGGATCGTCATGTGTATGCCAACACGATCATGGATGTCATGCCGATTGCGACGAAAGTGGAAGGCCTGTTGGGCGAAGGCGTGACCCATGTGATGAGCGGGGTCGTGATCATGCTGACCGGTGTCGATGAGAAAGGCGTTCAAGTGCATGAGTTTGGCTCCTGTGAAGGCTATCTTGATGAAAACATTCGATTTGGACGTCCGGGCTGTCCGGATCCGGAAGATATCATCATCCGTGTCAATGTCACCATACAGGAAAATACCGGGATGGAACGCCGCGGACCTTATGCGGCACATAAAGCTTGCGATGCGATCATTCAAGAGATCCGCGAGGTACTGAAGCGCGCGCCTGCAGAAGCATGCACGAAGCAGGATGTGTTCCATGATTGGAAGCGGCCGGGTAAGCCGCGGGTGATGCTTGTAAAGGAAATTATGGGACAAGGCGCGATGCATGATAACGTGCTACTCCCTGCAGAGCCTGCAGGTGTTGAAGGCGGGCAGCGCAATGTCGATCTCGGGAACGTACCGGTCGTCTTGTCGCCAAATGAAGTGCGTGACGGCGGGATTCATGCACTGACCTGTATTGGCCCATCGACAAAGGAGGATACGCGGCATTATTTTCGCGAACCGCTTGTTAATCTAATGGCTGAAGATGATGAAATCAACTTGGTTGGCGTGGTCTTTATCGGCAGTCCGCAAGTCAATGATGAAAAATCCTATGTCTCTGCCCGTCTCGGTGCTTGGGCGGAAGCGCTAGACGTTGAAGGAGCCATTGTTACTACAGAGGGATTTGGGAACAACCATATTGATTTTGCGGAAAACATCGATCAGATCGGCCGCCGCGGCATCGATGTCGTCGGTGTTTCCTATTGCGCGTATCAGGGACAGCTGGTCGTAGGAAATAAACATATGGACGCAATGATCGAACTCAATAAAGATCCGGAAGGCTTTGAAAACGAGATTCTAGGCGACAGTACGCTCTGCCCCGAGGACGCCGAGCGAGCCTTGCTGATGCTGAAAACAAAAATGGCTGGGATTCCAATCGAACCTGCAAACCGTCAATGGCAACAGGAAGTTATCGATGCCAATCAGCAGCTGATCCGGTAAGGATGTGATCCGATGGACTATGAACTGACACCGAAACTTTTGCCCGGTAAGATTCTCGAGGTGACTGAACGTGAAGTGAAAGTGACCTTGAAAGGACGCATGGGGATCATTACCGTACCGCTTCGCTGCGTTCTTACCGATCAACCGCTTCATGTTGGTCTGAAAATCCAAGTCTATTTAAGTTATATTCAAGTGGTTTAAAGGATTTGTTTTCACTCGAGCAATTGATGAAGAGACCCTGGTTGCGCATACCTGAATCACGCAATTCATCGTGACTTTTATTCATTATAGAGAAGGAAGGAAAAAAACATGCAATTAACAACCGCTCAGCACTTGAAGTCTGAAATCTATGTTCCGATCACCCCGCCTCCGGTATGGACGCCGTTAGCCAAGCCATTAAGTGAATGCACAGTCGCATTCTGTACTGCGGGCGGTGTCCATTTGAAATCGCAGCCGCGCTTTAATCTCTCAGGCGACTACTCGTTCCGAACGATACCATCGGAAACCCCATCTTCTGAGCTAATGGTAAGTCACGGCGGGTTCGATAACAGCGACGTAAACAAAGATATTAATTCGATGCTTCCGATTGATCGGCTTCATGAATTAGAAAAAGAAGGCTTCATTGGGAAAGTTGCGCCGGTTTTAATTGGTTTTATGGGCGGCGGCGGGAACGTGCAAAAGTTTAAACAGGAATCGGGTCCTGAAATTGCCGAAATCTTGAAGAATGAAGGCGTCGACATCGCGGTGTTTACAGGCGGATGCGGCACGTGCCACCGTTCGGCGACAATTGTTGAACGTGCAGTTGAATCGGTCGGCATTTCCACTGCGATTATAGCTGCTCTACCGCCGATTGCCAAGCAGCAAGGAGCGCCCCGCATTACCGCTCCACATGTACCGATTGGTTCCAACGCAGGCGAGCCGAACAATGTTGCGATGCAGACCGCAATACTCAAAGATACGCTTACTGCCATTGAGGAAATGACGACATTCGGACAAATGAAAACACTGCCTTATGAATACAGACATAATGTTTGAGCCGGAACACTGGCGAGGAGAAGGCTGATTAGAAAAAAAACAGCTGATTTTTGATCGAGCAAAATTTACAAAAAGGAAGGTATGGCGATGAAACTGTCAGAGGTGCACAAAACCGCCGGTGAAATTAAGGCACTCACGAAAAAGTACATGATTGACACTTATGAACGGTATGATTTTGTGGCTCAAACGGCCAAAGGGATGTATCTCTATGATGAGGAGGGTCATGCTTATCTTGATTTTTACGGAGGGATTGCTGTTAATAGTGCAGGAAACTGCAACGAAAAAGTTGTCGCCGCCGTTCAAGATCAAGTCGGTGATCTCATGCATACCTTCAATTATCCCTATACCGTTCCACAGGTTCTCCTTGCGGAACGGGTGTGCAAAGCGCTGGCCATGGATAAAATCTTTTATCAGAGCACAGGAACCGAAGCGAATGAAGCGATGATCAAAATGGCGCGTAAGTATGGCGTAGACCACTATGGACCGAATAAGTATCACATCATCACGGCGAAAGGGAGCTTTCACGGCAGAACATACGGGGCGATGTCTGCGACCGGTCAGCCGGACAACGCATGCCAGGTTGGCTTTAAGCCGGTCGTTCCCGGATTCAGCTACGCTGAGTTCAATAATCTCGATGATTTTCGGGCGCATGTAACCGACGACACGATTGCGATTATGCTGGAACCGATTCAGGGAGAAGGCGGGGTGAACCCTGCAACGCCTGAATTTATGAAAGGGATCGCTGACCTATGCAAGGAAAAAGGTCTGTTGCTGCTTCTCGATGAAATTCAAACCGGCTGGTGCCGAAGCGGCAACATTATGGCCTACATGGATTATGGGGTCAAACCGGACATCGTTTCGATGGCCAAGGCACTTGGCGGCGGGATGCCCATTTCCGCGATTTGCGCAACTGAAGAAGTTTCCAAGGCGTTCACCATGGGTGCGCACGGAACGACGTTTGGCGGAAATCCGGTTTGCTGCGCGGCCGCCTATGCTGAAGTAAATGAACTGCTCGACAGAGATCTTGCCGGCAACGCGAAAGAAGTCGGTCATTATCTGGTTGAAAAACTGAAGACCCTCCCTCACGTGAAAGAAGTTAGGGGAAAAGGCTTGATGATTGGCATCGAATTTGACGCGCCGGCAGGCTATGCCATCAAGCATGGCTGTTTTGATCGGAACATGCTCGTGACCTTGATCGGCGATCGCATCATCCGCCTTTTGCCGCCGCTGATTGCCACAAAAGAAGACTGTGACAAAGCCTGTGACATTTTGAAGGAGGCAGTCATTACAGCAATAGAGTGCAAGGAAAGCCCCCATGTGATGTAATTAACGAGCGGACCCAGCGACAACTGCTGCGCCGATCCATGCGCGCTCGCAAGGCATGGTGACCGATCCTCACGAGCTGCGCTTCATGTGGTTGCGGAATCGCGTTGTACAAAGAAGGTGTACGACAAGGAGGCAAAAATCATCAGAATACCAGCAGTCTGAAGCAGGGACGGGAAGAATCCGATTAGCAAAACGTCAGTCAGAATCGCAACGAGCGGATCGACATAAGTCAATGCGGAAATAACCGGTGTTGAGAGATCGCGCAGACTTCCGTAAAAGAGCAGATACACAATGCCCGTATGAACCACACCCGTGAGAATGCTGTAAAACCAGTTCGATGCTGACAGATCCGCATAAAGCTGGTAATGAACAAACGGCAGCAGCATGAACACGCCGATAAAGGTCTGGATGATCGTGACCAGGTAAGGACTTGCGTGCTGAATGTATTTTCCGGTCAGGATCACCAGAGCATAGAGAGAGGCCGCGATCAGCGCATAAATCGGTCCGGTCAGGGAACCGCTACCCGGAAGCTGACTTGGACGGATGCCCGAAATCAGCACGGTTCCGACAAAAGCGAGAAACAGGGCGAGCACACCGACCAGCTTGACCCGATCTTTGAAAAAGAGCCATCCGATCACAAGCACGATTATTGGTGCAAGATTATAGATGGAGACGGCAATGGTAATCGCCGTCTTTTCAAAGGAAGCAAAAAAGAAAATCCAGTTCAAGACCAGGAAGACGCCGCCAAGTACAATGGCGGTGTATTCTTTTTTCGGAAAATGCTCCTGTTTGAACTTGCCGCTGATCAGCCAGTAAAGCGTCAGGAACACCGTCGCGCTGACGCATCGAACAAAGACCAGTTCCAGCGACGGCAGTCCGGAAAGTCTGGAAAAATAACCAATGGAACCAAAAATCGCCATTGCGATCGTCAATTTAATAAAAGCAGCTCTATTCAATGATTTGTACACTCCTCAAGGTAAAATCTGGTGAAACAGTAGACCCAACCTGTTTGTTCACAGGTAAAGAAAGTTTGTGATTTTTGGTCATGTAAAAGACTGTGCATCAAACGGGCAGATGCTCTGGCGCCTGCGGAGCGTCTCTGTTGATGCGTGCCAACGAGACCCCGCAGATTCCTGCCCTATCTGAGGAGGCTCGCGGTGCGCCCGCGGTCGCGCCCAGTTGATGCGAGTAACCG
>NZ_BJMS01000051.1 GCF_006539285.1 Sporolactobacillus inulinus | reverse complement strand
TTAAATCTTTTATTTTTTATACTCTCCTACCAGTGTAAAAAACTGCCTCCACCTATTTAGGCGAAGACAGTTTCTTAGGGCTTATTCATGTTTCGAAGCTTCCAATGCATGATGGCCGATGTCTTTTCGAAAGAATACGGCATCGGTTTGGATGCTTTTGAGATCATGATTGACTGCGTCGCGAGCGGAACGCAGATCGTTACCGAGCCTGGTGACGAGCAGCACGCGGCCGCCATTCGTCAGCCAATCTGCGTCGGACTTTTTCGTTCCGGCGTGGAAAAGCAAGGCTTCTTCCGGGAGTGCGTCGAGATCACCAAGCTTTTGTGCTTTTTCGTAGCTGCCGGGGTATCCGCTTGACGCAAGCACAACGCCCACAGCTGTTTTTTCACTCCATGCGAGCTGTGGTTGCTTGCCGTCCAAAACGTCAAGCACCGTTTGCACGAAGTCCGACTCCAGCCGAGGCAGAACAACTTGTGTTTCCGGATCGCCGAAACGGCAGTTGAATTCGATCACTTTCGGTCCGGCCGCGGTCAGCATCAATCCGGCATAGAGCACACCGGTGAAGGAGCAACCTTCTTGAACCATGCCTGCAGCAGTCGGCTGAAGGATTGTCCGCACGGCCTCATCGACAATCGTTTGCGCGATTTGCGGAACCGGCGAGTAAGCACCCATACCGCCGGTGTTCGGTCCTTGATCGCCTTCAAATGCCCGTTTATGATCCTGAGCAATGTCCAGCGGTACAACTTTTTCTCCATTCACCAAAGCCATCAATGAAAACTCTTCACCTTCAAGGTATTCCTCAATCACAACACGTGACCCAGCCTCGGCAAATTTCTTGTCCTTCATGATTGCTTTTAAACCGGCCGCAGCTTCTGCCATGGTCAACGCAACGATAACGCCTTTGCCGGCAGCGAGACCATCGGCTTTCAGCACGATTGGCGCGCCAACCTTTTGCAGATAGTCACTGGCTTCTGCGTAGTCGGTAAACGTTCGGTAGTGGGACGTTGGAATTTTATATTTTTCCATAATTGCTTTTGCAAAAGCCTTGCTGCCTTCAATTTGCGCCGCTGCTTTTGACGGGCCGAAAACGTTTAGACCTCTTGCTGCAAAAACGTCGACAATACCAGCGACGAGCGGTTGTTCCGGTCCAACAAGGGTCAGTTCAATCTGATTCTTTTCTGCAAAATCAGCGAGTGCTTCGAAGTCCATCAAATCGATGGGCACGCATTCGGCAACAGCCGATATGCCGTCGCTGCCCGGTGCAGCGTAAACCTGGTCAACAAGCTTGCTCTGCGATGCTTTCCAAGCCATCGCATGTTCGCGGCCACCGCCGCCGACAATCAACACATTCATGGTCGTTCTCCTTTCGAAAAGCGAATCAAATTAATGTTTGAAGTGACGCATACCAGTAAAGACCATCGCAATGTTGTATTTGTTGGCCATATCGATCGATTCTTGATCGCGGATCGAACCGCCCGGTTGGATGATTGCGGTGATGCCGGCTTTGGCCGCTTCTTCGACCGTATCGCTCATTGGAAAATAGGCGTCTGAGGAAAGCACGGCACCCTTTGTCTTTTCGCCCGCTTCTTCAAGTGCAATTTTCGCAGCGCCGACACGGTTCGTTTGACCGCCACCCATGCCGACCATCAGTCCGTTATTCACCAGCGCGATGGCGTTAGACTTTACGTGTTTGACGATCGTCCAAGCAAATTTCAAGCTTTCCATTTCCGCTTCGGTCGGCTTGCGGTCGGTGACGACTTTCAGATTTTCTTCAATGTCCGCGTAGCCCTTGGTGTCTAGATCCTGAACAAGCATGCCGCCGCGAACGGATGTATATTGGGCAAACTCTTGATTGTCATCCGTAAATTTGACTTGCAATAGACGCAGATTTTTCTTCTTATGTTCCAAAATGGCAATCGCTTCTTCAGAATAAGAAGGCGCGATGATAATCTCGAGGAAAATGCTATGCAGCTTTTCAGCTAAGGCGGCGTCTACTTCCCGATTTAACGCGACAATACCGCCAAAAATCGAAACCGGATCCGCTTCATACGCTTTGTCATAGGCTTCGTTAATAGTTTCGCCAATCCCAATACCGCATGGATTCATATGCTTGACGGCAACGGCAGCCGGTTGCTTGAATTCCTTGACAATACCGAGAGCGGCATCAGCGTCGCGGATGTTATTGTAAGAAAGTTCTTTGCCATGAAGTTGTTTCGCAGCTGCGATGGTCGATTCGTTTTTAATCGGTTCGCTGTAAAAAGCAGCCATTTGATGCGGATTTTCACCGTAGCGAAGCGCCTGCTTCTTTTCATAAGTCAGGGTCAGCTTTTCCGGGAACTCTTCGCCGACTTGTTTGGTAAAGTAGTCGGCAATTAATGCGTCGTAAGCCGCTGTGTGGCGGAACACCTTGGCGGCCAGCTTCTGTTTCAATGCAAAAGGAACCTCTGCGTTTTCATCGAGGCTTTCGGCAACCCGATCATAATCTGCCGGATCGCAGACAACGGTAACGCTGCGATGATTCTTCGCTGCGGAGCGGAGCATGCTCGGTCCGCCGATATCAATATTTTCAACGGCATCATTATAAGCGACATCCGGTTTTGAAATCGTTTCTTTGAAAGGATACAGGTTGACCACAACAAAATCGATCGGCTGAATGCCGAGATCCTTGATCGCATCCATATGTTCTTTTTTGTCGCGAACCGCTAAAAGGCCACCGTGAACGGCCGGATGCAGCGTTTTGACGCGTCCGTCAAGAATTTCCGGAAAATCTGTGATTTCGCTGATCGACATCACCGGAATCCCGGCGTTTTCAATCGCTTTTTTGGTACCGCCGGTTGAGATGATCTCAATCCCTGCGTCGACTAATTTTTGTACAAAATCAATAAGCCCTGTCTTGTCAGAAACACTGACTAATGCTCGTTTTGCCACTTCGCTACTTCCTTTCTTTTTTCAATCCACATCGTTTTCTGTTTGTCTGATGTCCTGTTATTTATGAGTGCTGATGAAATCAGGATTTTATTCGCTTTTCCTTTTCGCGGGTTTGCTTTAACTTCCGCTGGATCGTCTGATCACTCGTTGAGCATTTTCGCGATGGTTGCCGGATACAGCCTATGCTCGATTTCATGAATCCTTGCTTCTAGTGTATCAATCGTATCGTCATCTTTGACCGGGACTGCCGCCTGGGCAATGATCGGTCCGGTATCCATGCCTTCGTCAACGTAATGGATCGTGATGCCGGTCATTTTGACACCTTTGTTAAATGCTTGACCAATGGCATCGAGTCCGGTAAAAGACGGAAGCAAAGATGGATGAATGTTAATAATCCGATGCGGGTAGGCTTCAAGCATGACTTTGCCGAGAATCCGCATATAGCCGGCGAGAAAAATATAAGCAACCTCATGGGCACGGCAAGCATCCGCAATCACCTGCTCAAATGCTGCTTTCGACGGGTAATCATTTCGGGAGACAACCAGCGTGTCAATCCCTGCTCTTGCGGCACGATCAATAACCGCAGCGTTCGGCTGATCGCAGACAACCAATTCGATGGTTGCCGGAATCTGCCCCGAGCGAACGGCATCGTTGATCGCTGTGAAATTGGTTCCATGACCGGATGCGAAAATGGCTATTTTATGCTTCATCGCTATTCACCAGCGTCAATTCTTGACCTTCGAGAACTTTTCCAACAACTGCAGCTGAGGACTCTCCTGCTGCTTTTAGAACCTCAATCGCTTTTTCGGCATCCTCTCGGGCAACCGCCAAAATCAAACCAAGTCCCATGTTAAAGGTATGGTACATATCATCCAGCTGCAGATTACCGAGCTGTTTCAACCAGTCAAATACAGCCGGGCGTTTCCATGAAGAAACATCCAGTTCCGCAGTCCGTCCTTCCGGGAACATACGCGGAACGTTTTCGTAAAAACCACCACCGGTGATGTGCGCGATCCCGTGCACGTCCACCGATTTCAGCAATTTCAGAACTGGTTTCACGTAAATTTTTGTCGGCCTCAGCAGAACTTCCCCGATCGTTTTATCTGGCTCCGGTGTATAGGTGTCGCTGTAGGCAAGCCCAGCATCGGCAACAAGTTTGCGGACAAGCGAGAAACCGTTGCTGTGAATACCGCTTGAAGCGAGTCCGATCAGAACGTCACCCGTCTTCACCTGATCGGGCTTGATCATTTTAGACTTTTCAACGGCACCGACAGAAAATCCGGCAATATCATAATCATTTTCATCATACATCCCCGGCATTTCCGCGGTTTCACCGCCGATTAGGGCGCAACCCGCTTGCGTGCAGCCTTCAGCGATCCCCTTGACGATTGCTTCCGCCTTCTCCGGCTTCAGCGCTGAACAGGCAAGATAGTCTAGAAAATAGACCGGTTCGGCCCCTTGGGTGATGATATCATTCACGCACATCGCCACGGCGTCGATGCCGACCGTATCGTGGCGGTCGGTTGCGATGGCGATCATCAATTTGGTGCCGACACCATCTGTTCCCGATACAAGCACCGGTTCTTTCAAATTCAATTGAGACAAATCAATTGCACCGCCGAAGCCGCCCAATCCGCCCATGACTTCAGGGCGGAAGGTACGCTGCACGTGCTTTTTGATGCGCCCCACCGTTTCATAACCGGCTTCAATGTTCACGCCGGCTTTTTTGTATGCGTTCGCCATGATGCCCTCCTCAGACAAGCAGTTCTTTTTCGTGCGGCAGAACCGTATCCGGATAGATTTCTGTCGGATACTTGCCGGTGAAGCAGGCCATACACTGCCCGCAGTTCTTCATTGCCGGATCGCGTCCGATTGCTTTCTGCATCCCTTCAACACTCAGGTAGACGAGCGAATCGGCGCCGATCATTTCACGAATGTCTTCAACAGAATGCGTCGAAGCGATCAATTCTGACGATGTTGAGGTGTCGATTCCATAGAAGCAAGGGTGTGTGATCGGCGGCGAGCTGATGCGTACATGAACTTCGGTTGCGCCCGCATCGCGCAACATGCCGACAATCCGGCGGCTGGTTGTCCCGCGGACAATCGAATCGTCGACCATCACCACGCGTTTGCCCTCAACAATCGCCCGAACTGCGGAAAGCTTCATTTTAACCCCTTGCTCGCGCAATTCCTGAGATGGCTGAATGAACGTGCGGCCGACATAACGGTTCTTAATCATGCCCAGTTCGTAAGGAATGCCTGTTGCTTCTGCATAACCGATGGCGGCTGAGATACTCGAATCTGGAACACCGGTGACCACATCGGCTTCAACCGGAGCTTCTTGCGCAAGCATGCGGCCGAGGTTCTTCCGTGCGGCATGGACATTGATGCCTTGAATATTGCTGTCGGGCCGTGAGAAGTAAATGTATTCCATGCTGCAGATTGCCGGTTCGGTTCGTGTCGTAAAGAAGTCCGAGTGAAGGCCTTCATTGTCGATCACAATAATTTCCCCCGGCTTCACATCGCGCACATATTTTGCACCGATTAAATCAAAGGCGCAAGTCTCCGAAGCGACGACCCAAGCATCGCCAAGCTTCCCAAGCGAGAGCGGACGCAGGCCATGCGGATCAAGCGCAGCGATCATTTGATGCTCGGTCAGCATCGTCAGTGCATAGGCACCTTTGATGATCGAAAGTGCATGCTTGACACTTTCGAGAAAATTATCGGCATAATCGCGTTTAATTAAGTGCGCGATGACTTCAGTATCGGAAGTCGTCTGAAAAATACTGCCGCGCTCTTCCAGCTCGCCTTTCAACTTATGCGCATTGACGAGGTTCCCGTTGTGAGCCACGGACAAGGAATCTTTCTGCGAACGAAAAACAAGCGGCTGCACGTTGGCGTAGATGTTACCGCCCTGCGTCGAATAGCGGACATGCCCAATTGCGGCGAATCCCTTATCCAGCGCATCCAGCGTTTCATTATCAAAAACGTCATTGACGAGCCCTAGCCCTTTATGATCGTAAAGCGCTTTACCATCGGTACTTGCAATACCGGCGCCTTCCTGACCACGGTGTTGCATGCTGTGCAGGCCGTAATAAGCCAGTTTGGCTGCTTTCTCATGACCCCAAATACCAAAGACGGCACATTCTTCATTCAGTTCTTTGCCGACATAATGCATGACAGAGCCCCTCTCCATTCGTTTTCAAGTTCATTTCGATTCAGAGTAATGGTTGACGATGCAAAGGCTAAGTTCAGATTTTCGCTGCGCGTCACGCTGCCGACGAGCACGGCATCATCAATGAGCGCTTCAAAATCGTTCTTAGCAGCTTCAGGGACTGTAATTAAATAGCGAGACTGTGTTTCTGAGAAAAGTTCAACATCCGGATCGGTAGCAAAGCGAAGGTCGCAGCCGAATGCTGTGCCGAATACCGATTCCGCAAGTGCTGCTGCAAGTCCGCCTTCTGAAACATCATGGGCGGAAGCAACATAACCAGCTTTGATCGCTCCAAGCACTTTTTCCTGTCGGCTTTTTTCCAGATCAAGATCAAGTGCAGGCGCTTTTCCACTGGCTTCGCCGTCCGTCATGATTTGCAACGCGCTGCCGCCGAATTCTGGCTTCGCTTCGCCGATGACGTACACCGCGTCGCCTTCATTTTTGAAAGGAGCGGTCATCACATGATCCAAATCTTCAACGAGACCGACCATCCCAACAACCGGTGTCGGGTCGATGGCGCCGCGGTCCGTTTCATTGTACAAGGAAACGTTGCCGCTGATGACCGGCGTATTCAAGTATTCACAGGCTTTGGCCATCCCTTTAACCGATTCATCGATCTCCCAGAACACTTCCGGATTTTCCGGGCTGCCGAAGTTCAGGCAGTCGGTGATCGCAAGTGGGCGTCCGCCTGAGCAGACGATGTTGCGTGCTGCTTCGGCCACGGCAATTTTGCCGCCAACGTTGGGATCAAGCGCAAGATACTTTGCATTGCAATCGGTCGTCATCGCTAAGCCCTTCTTCGTACCACGCACGCGAACGACTGCCGCGTCCGAACCCGGGGCAACAACCGTGTTCGTTTGTACCATGTAATCATATTGGCGTGTCACCCATTCTTTCGACGCAAGGGTTGGCTGACCAAGTAATTTTTTAATCGTAGCTGCGTAGTCCACAACTTGCGGCTTCCAGGCAGGCGTATTCTGATTGGCCGTATAACTTGCCGGAACCTTGGACGGCATATGACGAACAGGGGCCGACGCTAGTGAATCTGAAGGCACATCGGCAACAATCTTGCCTTTGTGTTCCAGACGAAGCACTTCTTCTTCGATCACTTCGCCAACAGCCACAGCATGCAGTCCCCAGCGAGCGAAGATCTGCTTGATTTCTTCCTCGCTGCCTTTCTTAATGACGATCAGCATCCGTTCCTGAGACTCGGAGAGCATCATTTCATAAGGCGTCATTTCCGTTTCACGCTGCGGAATCAAGTCGAGATTCATGTGAATGCCAACGCCAGCTTTTGCGGCCATTTCACTTGCAGAAGAAACAAGTCCTGCCGCGCCCATATCTTGAATACCAACAAGGGCTTCATGTTTGGTCAGTTCAAGGCAAGCTTCAACCAGCAGTTTTTCCATGAACGGGTCGCCAACTTGAACGGCTGAACGCTTTTCATCGGATTTTTCAGAGAGCTCTTCGGAAGCAAACGTCGCACCGTTAATGCCGTCGCGTCCGGTGCTTGCACCAACATACATCACGGTGTTGCCGATTCCGCGCGCCTGTCCGACTTGAATGTCGTCGTGACTCATAATACCGACGCACATCGCATTGACAAGCGGATTGCCATTGTAGCACGGATCGAATTGCAGCTCGCCGCCAACCGTCGGGATGCCGATGCAGTTGCCGTAGCCAGCAATCCCGCTGACGACCTCTTCAAAGATGTAGCGGACCCGAGAACTCTCCAATTCCCCAAAACGGAGCGAATCGAGCAGAGCCACCGGGCGTGCACCCATCGAGAACACGTCGCGGATGATGCCGCCAACACCGGTTGCAGCGCCTTGGTATGGCTCGATTGCCGAAGGGTGGTTGTGGCTTTCAATTTTAAACACAACCGCTTGGCGGTCACCAATGTCGACAATACCGGCACCTTCACCTGGCCCTTGAAGAACGTGTTCACCGGTCGTTGGAAAATATTTCAGTACCGGTTTCGATGTCTTGTAGCTGCAGTGTTCCGACCACATCACGGCAAATAACCCGGTTTCTGTGTAATTCGGTTTGCGGCCGAGCAAATCGATAACCTTTTGGTATTCCTCTTCAGTCAGACCCATTGTCCGATATACTTTTTCTTGTTCAATCTGCTCTGGTGTCGGTTCAAGATGTGTAAGCGGCATGTGTGGATTCCCTCCAATGTTTTAAAATCGACTGGAATAGGCGCAGACCGTCGTCGCTTCCAAGCAAGGCGTCTGCGGCGCGTTCCGGATGCGGCATCATGCCGAGCACGTTGCCGGTTTCATTGATAATGCCGGCGATATCGGCTCTTGAACCGTTTGGATTTTCGCCAGAGTAAGTAAATACGATCCGGTTCTGGTCTTCGAGTTCTTGAAGCGTTGCGTCATCGCAGTAGTAATTGCCCTCGCCGTGAGCAATTGGAATGCGAATGACCTCGTTTTGGTCATAAAGGCTTGAAAATTGTGTTTGATTATTTTTCACTTGGAGATTGACCGACTCACAAATAAATTTCAGGTTTTTATTCTTCAGCATTGCGCCCGGAAGCAGTCCGGACTCAAGCAGAATCTGAAAGCCGTTGCAGACGCCAAGTACCGGCTTGCCTTCTTGCGCTGCCTTGACAACAGCCGGCATAATTCCGGCAAAGCGTGCAATAGCGCCGGAACGCAAGTAATCGCCATAGGAGAAGCCGCCCGGAATCATGACTGCGTCATAGCCGTCAAGGGAGGTTTCCGCATGCCACACATAGTCGACTTCTTCGCCTAGTCCGTCTTTGATCGCATAGTACATGTCTTGATCGCAGTTGGAGCCGGGGAAAACAATGACCGCGGTTTTCACGAATGAACCTCCTCCTCAATTTCATAGCGATAATTTTCAATAACGGTATTGGCGAGCAGCTTATCACAAATCGTATCCACTTCTTCAGCTACATTAGCCGAGTCATCGAGCTGTAATTCAATATATTTGCCGATGCGCACGTCCTGAACATTCTTGTAGTCCATGTTGTGCAGCGACTGCATAACCGCCTGACCTTGAGGATCAAGCACGCTTTCTTTCAATGTAATGAATACCTTCACCTTTTTCATTTGACATCCTCCAAGCGCTTTAGAAGTTTTTCATAGGTTTCCGGAAGATCGGCGATATTGCGGCGGAACACGTCTTTATCCAGCTTTTCATGCGTTTCTTTATCCCACAGGCGGCAGCTGTCCGGTGAAATTTCATCAGCCAGTACAATCGCGCCTGTTTCCTTTAGTTTGCCAAATTCCAGCTTAAAGTCGACAAGCAGAATGCCTGCTTCTGCGAAAAAGTTTTGCAGCGCGTCATTGATACTCAATGCCAGGCGGCGAATTTCAACAAGCTCGTCCTTCGTTGCGATTTCCATTGCCAGCGCATGGTCGCTGTTGATCATCGGATCGCCAAGTTCATCGCTTTTATAGTAAAATTCAATGATCGTGCGTCCGAGTGATTTGCCTTCATCGATGCCGAGCCGTTTGGAAAGGCTGCCGGCAACGACATTTCGAACAACAACTTCAATTGGAATAATATTGACTGCTCTGACCAGCTGTTCATTCTCAGAAATCGTGTCAAGGTAATGCGTCGGAACACCGTTTTTTTGCAGCATCTTGAAGATCTTCGTGCAAATGGCATTATTCAGGCGACCTTTGCCGTCAAACGACGCCTTTTTTTGACCGTTGAATGCGGTTGCGTCATTCTTGTAGACAACCCGCAGGACGTTCGGATCATCCGTTGTGAACATTTGTTTGGCTTTTCCTTCATATAAAAGCTGAGTCATGTTATTTTCCCCTTTTCGCTTTTCGTACGGATCCCTGCTTGGATCAGTCGTTCAAACCTAAACGTTCAAAGATGAAGTCAACATTTTTCAGGTGATAGGTTGCGTCAAAACACGCATCAATCTCTGCTTGCGACAGTTGGCCAGTAATCCGTGTATCGGCCTCCACGATTTGCTTAAACGGTGTTTCCGTTTCCCAGGATTTCATCGCATTCGGCTGCACAATGTCATAGGCTGCTTCGCGGCTCATCCCTTTTTCAATCAATGCCAACAGGACATGCTGCGAGAAGATCAAGCCAAAGGTGCGTTTCATGTTCCGTTTCATGTTTTCCGGGAAAACGGTCAGCTTTTCCAGAATGTTTGAGAAGCGATTCAGCATATAGTCGAGACCAATCGTTGCGTCCGGCAGGATGATGCGTTCTGCTGAGGAGTGAGAGATGTCGCGTTCATGCCAAAGCGGCACATCATCATAGGCAGTCGTCATGTAGCCGCGAATCACGCGAGCAAGTCCGCACATATTTTCTGAACCGATCGGGTTGCGTTTGTGCGGCATTGCCGACGAACCTTTTTGCCCTTTAGCGAAATACTCTTCAACTTCGCGCACTTCCGAACGCTGCAGGCCGCGGACTTCAACCGCGAATTTTTCAATCGAAGTCGCAATTAAGGCAAGAACGGACATGTAATGGGCATGGCGGTCACGCTGCAGTACCTGTGTTGAGATCGGCGCCGGTTTGATGCCGAGATGTTCGCACACATACGTTTCAACACGCGGGTCAATGTTCGCATAAGTGCCGACCGCACCGGACAGCTTGCCGAATTGTACTTCGTCCGCAGCACGTTTGAAACGGACGAGGTTGCGTTTCATTTCTTCATACCACAAAGCCATGACCAGACCAAATGTTGTCGGTTCCGCGTGGACGCCGTGCGTACGCCCCATCATAACCGTGTTCTTGTATTTTTTCGCTTTCTGACGAATCACTTCAATGAAGTGTTCGATATCTTTCAAAAGAATGTCGTTTGCTTGCTTGAGCAAGTAGCCTTGAGCCGTATCCACAACATCCGTTGAAGTTAAGCCATAGTGCACCCATTTCTTTTCTGCGCCAAGCGATTCAGAAACCGTTCGCGTGAAGGCAACAACATCATGACGCGTCTGCTGTTCGATTTCATGAATGCGTTCCACGGTAAATGTTGCGTTCTTTCTCAGCTTTTCAACGTCTTCTTTTGGAATTTCTCCGAGCTCGGACCAGCCTGCACAGGCAAGTATTTCTACTTCAAGCCATGCCCGATACCTGTTTTCTTCCGTCCAAATTGCGCCCATTTCCGGCCGCGTGTAGCGATCAATCATGAATGCTTACCTACTTCCTGTTCAATTTTCCATATCCCTATTTGTTCTGCTTTCTCTATTGCTTCATCCACCGTATCGCCGAGAATGGTGAGATGCCCCATCTTGCGACCGGTTTTCGCCGCATCTTTTCCATAGAGGTGAAGATGAGCGGAGGATAATTCACTGATTTTGTCTAAAACCGGCTGAACATGCTGGCCGAGAATGTTAACCATGATGACCGGTTTGAGCAACTGCGCGCTAGCAAGTGGTAACCCGCAAATCGCGCGGATATGCTGCTCAAATTGCGATGTCTCACAAGCATTAATTGAAAAATGCCCCGAGTTGTGCGGACGAGGCGCCGTCTCATTAACGTACACCCTGCCGTCCGTGCCGACAAACATTTCGACGGCAAGCGTGCCGACGAGATGAAGGGCTTCCGCAAGCCGGAGCGCATGTTGCGTCGCTTCTTCGCGGAGGTTATCGGATATTCTCGCCGGCACAAGGGTATGATGCAGGATATTATGACGATGTATATTCTCAGCAACCGGAAAAACCGAGGTTTCGCCGGTGGTGCTGCGTGCAACAATAACAGAGATTTCTTTTTCAAATGGAAGCCATTTCTCAAGTTCAAAAGGGGTTTTGCCAATGTAAGGCAGTGCTTCTTCTAAATCGGCTTTCGACTTTAAGACATATTGTCCCTTGCCGTCATAACCACCTTGGGTTGTTTTCAGAACCGATGGAAAACCGATTGTATCGATCGCTTCTTCTAATTCCTTGGTATTACGAACCGGCATGTAGGGGGCAACCGGTAAGCCTGCGCTTTGGATTGCCGCTTTCTCATTCAGTCTGTCCTTGGTTATTTCAAGCAAGTGGCCGCCTTGCGGAAGATAACTGTTCTCCTGAAGGTAGTCCACGGTTTGCACGTCGACATTTTCAAATTCATAAGTAACGACATCGGCAACAGTTGCCATTTTTTTGGCGGCTTCCGGATCATCATAATTAGCAGTGATCGCGATATCGGCAACTTGCGCGCAGGGACAATCTTCAACCGGGTCGAGAACAGCGATGCGATAGCCCATTTGTTTGGCGCTGATCGCCATCATTCGTCCTAATTGTCCGCCGCCGAGAATACCAATGGTTTGTCCCGGCAGGATTGTTTTCTGATTCATTCCAGCTCACTCCCTTTTGCTTTATCAGCAAGAGATTCCCGATAAGCTTCGAGCCGATTCTTCAGGTTTTCATCAAAGGCGGAGAGGATTTGCGCGGCAAGCAGTCCGGCATTTTTCGCGCCTGAATCACCGATTGCAACCGTTGCAACCGGAATACCGGCCGGCATCTGAACAATGGACATTAACGAATCTATCCCGTTCAACGCCCGTGATTTAACCGGAACGCCGATGACCGGCAAGGTCGTTTTCGCTGCGGTCATGCCCGGCAAATGAGCTGCTCCGCCTGCACCGGCGATGATCACTTTCAATCCGCGTTCGCGCGCCGACGCTGCATATTCAAACATGAGATCAGGTGTGCGGTGCGCGGAGATCACTTTTTTTTCATAAGGAATATCCATCGCATCCAAAATGTCGCACGCGTTCTTCATTGTTTCCCAATCCGAACTGCTTCCCATAATCACGCCTACTACTGCTTGACTCACCATACTGCCTCCCAATAAAGTCTGTTCAAAAAGTCAATGAAAAGCGAAAAAACTTGCCTGCTGCCGACACTTTTCGACCTTTTTGAACCGCGTCAAAATCCAGACAATAAAAAGCCCAGAACAGCTGTTTCCCCGTGCATGAAGAGAAAACAACCGTCTGGTCTTAAGGCCGCGGGCAGCGGTCAAAACAAAACGTTACCATTTTCCTTCATAGTCCGGCAATTTCCGGTCGCCAGGTAGAAACAGTTGGGCCATATTCCCAAAATATATGAGGGTTCGTTTTTCATTTTCGACACTCTCATCATATCAGCACCATTTGCCGGATGTCAACCGCAATTATCGAACATTAGCCAAGGAAAATGAGTTTATCGTTCGCCTTTTTAAGGTATACGTCTGCCTTCTAGAATACACTGGCTGCCAATACATTCCGGACCCTTTGAAGTCTCACGAAAGATCGGCTTCTCAGTTCGTCTCACTGGCGCATAGCCCTCGCGTTTCATTCGTTCCAGGCACTGCGTCAAGGTCTCATGATCGCCCACGATAAATTTCTTTTTCAAAGGTTGATCAGACTGTTTTTCTTTGTGTTTACGCAAATCTTATCACCGCTTTGCTTCAATCAGTCGTCCTACATAGCCCGCAAATGACTGCTTTCAGTATACCAAGCATCGGAAAATTTCGACAGCGTTCGATTGCACTTGTTTAATGAAAATGAAAAGCGAGTGCAACGACGCCAAGGGCAATCAGTGTCAGCCCAACAACCCCGGTGATCGTGTGCGTCACATAGCTTGGAATCTGATCTAGTAATTTTCCTTCGATGGCTAGCGCAATGCTTGCCGATTCATCCTTTTTCTCCTCATGTTCCGATTTTTCAAGCAGTGCGTCCGCTCTTTTTCTAATCATATGGGTCAGAAAAAAACTTGCACTGAGTACGGCCAGACCGATGATCCATAAAAATAGTGCCATTAGAATTGCGGCCATAAGCAACACATCCTTTACCTAGACTTGCACTTAGCATGCGTCAGCTGTCGACGCACTATACAGTGGCAAAGGCCTAGATGTGTCAGAAGCTATATGGAGAAATAGTGACTGTAACTGTATTCTGCGCAGCGCACAATAAAAAGCCTTCCCCAGTAGTCGTGGAGAAGGCTTTTCCGCGTCGCTTTTAGATGAGCGCGAAGAATATGATAAAGACAAAGAACAAGAAATAAACAATTGGATGGACTTGCTTTGAGCGTCCGGCAACAACCATCGTAATTGGATAGAGAATGAATCCGAGTGCGATGCCGTCAGAAATACTGTAGGTCAGCGGCATACCGATCACGGTCAGGAATGCCGGTACAGCAATTTCAAATTCATCCCAAGGAATCTGTTTCAATGCGCTTGCCATCAGGACACCAACAATGATCAGCGCCGGTGCCGTTACTTGCGGAGTAACAACGGCCAGAAGCGGCGAGAACAACATACCAAACAGGAACAGAATCCCCGTTACTACCGCTGTGAATCCGGAACGTCCGCCGACAGCAATACCGGTTGATGATTCAATGTATGCAGAAGTCGGTGAGGTACCCAATACAGAACCCGCAAGCATTGAGGTTGAGTCGGCAAGCAATGCTTGACCGACACGCGGCATTTTATTATTTTTCATGAAGCCTGCTTGTTCAGCAAGTCCGATCAGCGTTCCGGCCGTATCGAAGAATGTGACAAGCAAGAAGGTCAGAACAACAATCGCCAGCTGCATCGTGTTAATATCCGGAACATGCGTGATTGCTTGGCCGAATGTCGGTGCAAGACTTGGCGCAGGCGAGATGATCTGCGACGGCAGTGGGATCAATTTAAAGACAATCCCTGCGATCGAAGTCAGAACCATACCGATAAAAATTGCTCCCGGGACTTTGCGAACCATTAGAATAACCGTAACGATCAAACCGAAGATGGTCAGCCATGTTGTGCCGACGTTCAGCGGACCAAAAGCAACCGTTGTCGCCTTGTCGGCAACAATCAGACCGCCTTCATGAAGGCCGATGAATGCGATAAACAAGCCGATACCTGCAGCCATTGCAAGCTTCAAACTTTGCGGAATCGCATCAATAATAATCTCACGCAGTTTGAAAACCGTAATCAGAACAAAGATGATCGAAGCGATGAATACGCCGGCAAGCGCGGTTTGCCACGGAATCTTCATGCCGATGCAGACGGAATAAGCGAAGAATGCGTTCACGCCAAGCCCCGGTGCAATGGCAATCGGATACTTGGCAACAATCCCCATGATTAAGCAGCCTAGCGCGCTGGCAATGGCCGTTGCTGTAAATACCGCACCCTTGTCCATTCCAGAAGCACCAAGAACACTTGGATTCACAAATAGTATGTACGCCATTGAAATAAAAGTCGTTAAACCAGCAAGTGTTTCACGACGCAGCGTTGTGTTCAACTCGGAAAAATGAAAATAGCGAGATAACCAATTTTCGTTCACAATAATCCCCCTTAATGCTGTATTGTTGTCCTGAACCGACGTTCGTATTCTTCAATGCGCAGCCTTTTCCGTATCAAGGTCATAAGATCATAAGAAAATAAAAAAGCTTCAAGACTATTGAAGCAAAAGAATTAATGCAGAAAACCACACCCATTGAACAATCGATCCAACGTCTGGAACAAAACAAAACTATCTTTAACAGTGTTCATTATATCAGCATGGTTGTTCGCACGTCAACGAAATAACGAACACTTGGCATAATTATTATCCAAACGTTCGGAAATTGCCGATTTCTCTTAATGGTTCATGCGCGTTTCGCGCAGGTCACGAACGAACACTCACTCAGCGCACTGTTTGAACGCGCTGCCTACAAATCTGTCCCGCTATCTGCACCCCAAGTATGCAGCTGCGGGTGATCAATCGTCCACTGCTGTTTCTTCGGCCATTCCGATGCAGCCTGCTTGGTTATATAGTTGTCGGAGAGTCCACTGACAAGCCAATGTTTTTGGGTGGTGTCATAGATGAGACGGAACGTGATGCCCCGATTATAGGAAGCGTCCTTCTGCTCTTTGCCTTTTTTTAATGTATAGCCAAATTTATAGGAGACAACCGTGTCCACGGACACATTCCACTGATTGCCGTAATGAGTGATCGTTAAACTGTCCGGATCGGCAAGCATGCCCAAATAAGCGGATTGCATCCCGTCCAGCTGATCTTTAAGTGCCGCGAATTCTCGGATGCGAAGCGCAGACTGCGTCTTAGCGAGCGTCTCGGTCGCCGAGGGCAGCTTTTGCGGCGCATAGTCCGAAGTCTCCCAATCCGATACTTCCGCATTGAACTGATTGATTCGGTCAAAGACTGCTTTTTGCAGCGATTTGGCATGAGCCATCCACGCTTCGGAGTCAACGTGAATCGATACCTCCTGATCCCAAGCAGAAATTTTTGCATCCTTCATAAATATGCCTAGATCATTGGTCAATTGCTGCTTTATTTTATAATTACCTGGAAGAATCGGTCCATAACTGTTGCCCTTTCTAAGGATTCCACGCTCCGAAGTATTGAGCGCAAGCACTTCTCCTTCGCGCAGTCCGTATACGGTGATTGATTGCGGTTCTACTTCTATTTTGTACTTTTTAAAGAAAAGGAACTGCCTTCCATCCTCAGAAAGCTGCAGGACTCCATCTCCATCCGTATTTTTTTCCCCTGCCTGTTCCGTCAGGCTTTGCGTCACTTGACGCGCCGCGCTTTTATTTGAACGCAAAAAGGCGAGAAGCGCCTGAGTGGATGCCTTTGTGATCGGCGCATTCTTATCCCCCGTTACGAGGAGCGGCTTCAAGGCTGCCGCATCATTCTCATTCACTGCCTGCTTGAAATCCTCAACCACATTTTTTGGAGATGTCTTCGCCCAGCCGATTCCGACTGAAATCAAAAGCGCGACGAATACCACACTGCTGCCGATGATGATCTTGATGCGTTTGTTCCATTCCATCGCCTCACGTCTCCTCCCCTATTTTCTCATTCTATGCAGTCTTGCGACGATCCGAGCTCTCTTTCACTTAAATTTTTCACCAGCATCCGATGAATCGGCCATTAGCACGGATAAATTGAGCAACCGCCCTTGTTTCGTCTCTTCGTCGTTATGCCAAAAAGGACAAACTGATCTATTCTATTTATCCAATTCATGACATAGAACTGACCGTAGACTTTGTGAAAAATTTATGACGAATTACAGGAGGTCGATGATCATTAAACGCAAGTTTCTTTTCATCCTCGGACTCGCTCTGCTTCTCGTTATTGCCGGGTGCGGCGGATCAGGTTCCAAAGAAGAAGAAGGCAAGACCAGTGTGGCCTCGTTGACGGTTAAAAGCGGTGAATTCATAACGATGGACAGCCAGGAAAATACTGATGACAGCGCACTTCTTGCTTTGCAGATCAGCATCACCAACAATTCAGACAAATCGCTCGACCTCTTGAGCGATGACTTCTCTCTTTATGATTCAAACGATGAGAAGGTATCGGTCGATGAAGCCATTTACGGCGCGCCTGATGACTTCCAAATGCTGAATACAGATAGTCTAGCTAAAGGGAAAACGGTAACCGGTTACCTCCCATTCCGGGTTGCGAAAAACAAGTCCTATGAGCTGCATTTTCAACCAAACGTCTATGATGGCAGCAAACAAGCTGATGAAATTGTCGTGAAAATCAATACGAAAAATTATAAAGATCATAGCGGCGAAGCAAAAGACGCGTTGGACGCATACGTACAGACCATTTTCTTTGCGAAAGACGTCAGCAACTATTCAAAATGGGTTGCGAACGACTCTGCCAAAGAAAAACAACGATTGAAAGAACTCTTTATTAAGAATATGGGCAGCACCCTTGATGATCAGCTTTCCGATCAACAAAAAAATCAAATTTACAGCGATTTTATTGCGGCAAATCGTGAGAAAGGCAGCGTTACGTTGAAAGTCAACACCGCTTTCCCAAATTCGGCTGTTGTCGAAGTCACACCCAAAGTATTGTATCTTGATGATATGTATGATGAGGTTCAGGATCTGAAGGATCAATTTATCGATGAGAACCGCGGCAAATATTCCGATTACAATGCCGCGATGAAAGACTGGTACGCATACGTTGCCAAAAATTTTGGCGAAGTTTTCAAAAATAATGAAGCGCGTACCTCGGACAATGCTTACAAAATCAACCTGAAAAAGCAAGGCGGTAAATGGACCATTGATTCGGAAAAGCGTAGCGATAACTACGACTATGAAGAGCTGCTTAGCGAAATGACCGGCGGCTATTAATGAAGCGATTTGCGGCACGATTAGAAACCGGATTGCGCAAACAATCCGGTTTCTGAATGCGAAGGATAGGGACAACATCGATTGCCAATCGCCCTCGAGCAAGAACTTCCCCATCCATTCTAATTCCACTTGATCTACTCAAACAATAAATTCAATTGAGCGCTTCTTAATCAAAATTTCGAATGGCCGGTGCAAACAAAATAAGTGCGGCAGCACCTACACTCACACTGCTCATTATGGTTATCGCTCCAATTCCGCCGAGCACGCCCGCCAGCCATCCGGTCATTAAATAGCCGAGTGGCAAAAGCGCAAAAGATCCGACCATATCAATGCTAGCGACACGCCCAAAGACCTCAGGGGAAACAAGTTCCTGCATACTTGTTTCCCATATTAAACCGAAAATCATGACCCCTGCACCTTCGACGATCATTAATAAAACAAACAAGAAGGAATGATGCGCATAAGGCATTAGCCATAACGCGAGTCCTGCGATTAGAATGCCGCTATAACCGATCATGCCGCGATGCCGCCATTGTTTTCGCATTCCGAAAAAGAATGCAGCTGCAATAGAGCCGAATGCTGCGCCCGACATGGTTAACCCATACATATAATTGGGTAAATGCGCATGGACTTTGATCAGCCATGGCACGAGCACCGTAATCATACCGGATAAACAAATATTAGCAAAGCTGAAAAAGACAATCGTTACCCATAGCCATGTATTCTTTTTAATCACTTGAATTCCTGCAAAACATTCATGAACAAACATTTCCTTCCGGCTCTTCCTTTTTTCAACGCTGCCTTCTTGTACTAAAAACATGAGGCAAAGAAACGAGAGAAAAAATGTACATGCATCAATACCGAAGCCAAGCGTGGCCGATGCAAAACTTACGATCAGCCCGCCAATCGACGGTCCGATAAGACGCAGTAACTGTTCGCTGAATTGGTTGAGCGCATTGGCTGCGTTGCGAATATCAGAGACAAATATCCTTGCTCTCATTGCCGCAAAGGCTGGTTGAAACAGGCCGTTCATTAACCCCATACCAGCTATAATCACGATTAAAACCGGAAGCGACAACCGTCCAAAGGTGCCGAGCGTCATTAAACCCATCATGAGCAGAAACCGAATCAGATCTGCAATCTGCATGATTCTTATGCGATTGAAACGATCGACAATGACACCGGATACCGGAAGGATTAAAACCACCGGAATCATATAGGCTGCCATGATCGTTCCCATTGCCATCGGCGAATCGGTCAGTTCATAAACGAATAAGGGTAAAATCACATTGGTAATCGCGGATCCGAACGTTGACAGAGCGTTGCCGATCCATAAACTGCGAAACGCTTTGGATACCGCCAATGGTCTAAAAAATTCCGGGTATTTTTGCTTCTTTATCAATTGGTTTTGAGGCATAGGATCACATCCAGAATAATATTATTATACGTACAAAAATATTTGCACGTTAATCCAAAAAAAATACTTACTGATCTTGCGTAGGAAAGAATGAGAGGCTGGTATAAAACGTTTTCGTCTTTTCTTGTGTGCTTCGGTTGCTTTTGCTCTGCATATACGTATAAATAGCTTTAATTTTTTGCTCGACAACTTTTGCTTCATGATCCGTTAGACGTGCTTGAAAAGGAATAAATAGAAATTTACGCGCCTGAAGATCAGAACGTGCGATGTTCTTGCGCAACGCTTCCAATGCGCAAAATGCATTTTCCTTAAGCACATTATCCAAATCGGTAACAGTCTCCCCGTTGAGTAGCGATGCAACCTTCTCTAACGAAATGTTTTCAGCAATTGGCTGATAAAACTTTTGCTGGATCCCGTTCTTTAGCTCCGTTCTCACAACTCTGATTAATCCGACACGTTCCAATTCTGTTAAGTGATAACGCACTTTGGAAGGCGCCATATGTAATTCTTCCGAAAGGATTTTCCCTGTCTTTTCATGATCCGATAAGGACCATATGATTTTAACCCTTAACGGATCGCTAAGCACTTTTAGCTGATCAAGATTAGAGAGATAAAAAACATCCTCCATTTTCATTCGCCCTCCTTGATCCCAACGCACAATTTTTTTTGCACGTTCAATAAAATTATAATACGTAATGTGTATGAAAAATGCAACTTGTTTTTTTGATTGAGAAAATAGGATAAACCCTTTTTCTTTTCAAAAGCATGGGCGAAACTTCAGTTGACCGATCATCCGTTTTCCTAGCTATGAATGGTCTTATCCCACGATCACGAGGATTAATCCCCAAAGGCATTTGACTGCTCCCCCACGAAAGCCCGCTTTTTCATTTAAGGAAGCGGAAGCGGGTTTTCATGTCTAAAAAAGTAAAGCGTTGAATGAGGCGACACGAGTAACTAGAAACAGGAAATCTGGAGACTGCTTTCCTGTTTTTCCACTTTTTCGTATACACATTTTACCGCGTTAAAGCATATACGCTTTACATCGCGTCATTTACAGCAGCGCAAGGATTCGATAAACTAGCTGTGGAGATTTTCAAATGTATGAATAAAGAAAAAAAGGATTTCGAAACTACTAGGGATGATCATAAATCGAAAAATAGATGGAGGTTGAACGACGATGAAGCTATTCATGTATGGTGTCCAGGCCCATGAAAAGGAAATCATCCGCGCGTGGGCAGATGCGCATGCCATTGACATTGAAACAACCGCAGATTTTCTCTCGGAAAAAACGGTGGATCGAGCCAAAGATTATGACGGCATCTGCATCCAGCAGCCGGTTCCATTAGGCGCTGCAAAGCTCTATGCCACATTAAAGAGCTATGGCATCAAGCAAATTGCGACACGAACAGCAGGCTACGATATGATTGATCTTCAGGAAGCAGAAAAAAATGAATTGATCGTCACCAATGTCCCGGCCTATTCGCCTTATGCAGTGGCAGAACTCGCCGTCACCCAAGCGATGCAGCTCGTGCGTCATGTCTCGCAGTTCCAACAACGGATCGCGGCCAACGATTTTCGTTGGGACGGTTTAATGTCTCGGGAAATACGCTCAATGACTGTTGGCATCGTCGGTACCGGCCGCATTGGCGCGACAGCTGCTCAGCTCTTTAAAGGGCTCGGTGCTAAAATCATTGGTTTCGACCAGTATCCGAACGACCGCTTAAAGGATTTAATTGAGTATCGTTCGTCACTAGAAGACGTACTCAAAGAAGCGGACATCGTATCGCTGCACACCCCGCTCTTTGATTCGACGCGCCATATGATCAATGCACGCACGCTTAAATTAATGAAAAAAAGTGCTTATCTGATCAACATTGCACGCGGCGCACTCATTGATACCGAAGCCTTGATCGATGCACTGGAAAGCGGCGAAATTGCCGGTGCAGCACTGGATACCTTTGAAAATGAGACGGTGATCAACAAGAATTTAAGCGGACAATCGCTGAATGATCCGCTTTTAGAAAAACTAATCGCTATGGATCAGGTGCTCCTAACCCCGCATGTCGGCTTTTTCACCGAAACCGCGATACGCAACATCGTTGAAGGAGCATTAAACAGCGTCCTTGAGGTTTTGCAAACCGGAACCAGCAAAAGCCGTGTGAAGCCGGCTGTCACTCAATAAGTTTTTGAGAAAAACGAGGCTAAGTGTGATCCATAAACAGGGTTGAATACACTCCCGCTTGCTCGCTTGCCGCGGGCGGATTAGCCAAATAGCAACACGCAGAAAAGGGCCATGACTTCTCACAGTCATGACCCTTTTTCTTTATTCAGAATCGCTTTTCAGCAAGCCGCGCAAGCTCATTTTCAGCATAGCCAAGAATTGATTAATGATGGGTTTTAGCTCTTCAACCGTTGAATCAGGATGGCTCTGCGAGTACGCCATCGCGCGTGTCATATAGTAAGTGTAATGCGACTCGAACACTGCCTGAAGAACATCAGCATCAACATCTTCTTTAAGATCCAGATTAGTCACGATTTTTTTGAAAAACTGCGGTGCAACGGACGTGAGTTCCCTTAGCAACCGTGTCATTTTATCGGAAAGCTCTTTGGGCGGACGCGTAAATGCTGCCATCAGCATCTGATAAACATCCGGGTAGTCATGGAAGAATTTAAATTCCAAGGTACAGTAGTGCTTGAGCTTTTCGATCAAGTCGCCATCAAAGTTCCACTGCGTATAGTTGAGCTCTGTTTCCGATATCTCGAGTGCGTAGTTGACACTCGCTTCAAAAAGCTTTTCTTTCGATTCATAATAGTGAAAGATCAACCCTTTTGAGACCATTGAGGCTTTTGCGATCTGATTCGTCGATGCACGGTCGAATCCTTTAACCGCAAACTCGTGAATGGCCGCGGTCAAAATGGCTTTTTCTTTCGATTCCTCCATTTATACGTTCAAATCCTTCCTTCGGTAGATCCAGAACGTGAGCAATCCCGCCACAACAATCACAACAAGATCGGTCACAATATAATTCCATTCAATCCCGCTTTTAAAGATCGTGCTCGGCAGCGCGGCGTCAACAGGTGAAGCGTAGAGCAACCCTTTGAAATCATTATTCATTTTTCCGACAACGCCAAGGATAAACGTAAGAAAAACAAGACCAAGAGACAGCGATGTCGCCGATTTATTCGAAGACAAAAAGGCGGAGAGCAGAAAGCCAACCGATAAAAAGGTCAAGCCCATCACCCATCCGGCAAAAGTCAGCTGTGTAAATCCGTCAAAGAGATCGGAGACCGAAGCTCCCGTTTCCTTAAACATCAAGCAGACAAGATAAGCGATCGCCATCGATACTAACCAGTATAAAGTATAGAGAACTGTGTTGCAGAGCATTTTTTCACCCACAATAGCGATCCGTGAAATCGGCTGGGAGAACAGATAGCTGATCGTTCCTTCCGATTCTTCGCGCGACAGTGCATTGGTGCCCAGCATCGCAGCAAAAATTCCGGTTGCCAGCATCACGTATTGGTACTCATAGCCAAAATAGCCTTTTATCGTGGTCAGCATGCCCAAATCAGACAGGTTGAATGCTTTCATCATATCCTTAGGCATCGCTTTCATCTGGTCAAGCCCCATATCCTTCATTGCCGGGAATAAGGAAACGAGGCCTAACGTCAAAATACCGACGACAATCATCCAAATGAGCAGTGTTTTGCAATGCGTTTTGCATTCCAGTCGAAAAAGTGTCATAACCGTTCACCCTCCTGACGTTCGTACATCGCCATAAATTGTTCTTCCAAATCACGATTTGCAACCGTCACATCGTCAAGCTGCGGAGACAAATTGGATAACGTCGAAAAAAGTTGTGCCATATTGCCTTCATACGTAAAGCGTGCTTCGTGATCTGTTTTTTTCACGCATGTTGCGCCGATCTTTTCCATCACGGCAATCGGAAGCTGGTCGGCTTTTACGGTAACGACCTTTACGTTTTGGTTAACCTGGGTCAAATCCTCGACCCCGATCAGCTTGCCGCTGCGGATAAAGGCGATCCTCGAGCAGTAATCCTCAACTTCTTTTAGATTGTGGCTCGACAGGAAAATGGTGACACCCTGTTCCTGCTTTTCTTTGAGCACTCGGAACAAGCGCGCATGGATCAGTGGGTCAAGTCCGTTCGTTGGTTCATCCATAATGATCAGTTCCGGATGATGGATCAATGCACAAACGAGCGCTACTTTTTTCTTATTACCCAGCGACAGATCGCCGAATTTCTTCTGTGGATCAATTTGGAAAAGATCACAATAGCGTTTCAGCTCGGCCGGATCGCCTTCCATGTGGTGAAAATCCAGCGTGTAGCGGAACAGATCGCGCACGCGGAGCTGCGGATAGAAACGCACATCGCTCGGCACATAGCCGATTTGTTTCTTCACATCCAAATCATGCTCCGGCACATTTTTCCCCAGCAGTTTGATCTTGCCGCCACTGCTTTTAATAAAATTCAGCATCATATTCATCGTTGTTGATTTTCCCGCACCATTCGGTCCGATAAATCCAAAGAATTCCCCTTTTTCTACCGTGAACGAAACATCATTCACGGCGACAAACTTGCCAAACCGTTTGCTGATATGACTCAGTTCAATAACCGGCATGTTTGCGTACCTCCCTTTTAGACCTGCGTGATTCTTTTACCTTGTGCACGCGTGTTGACCAATTGGTCAATGACACTATACCATGTGTTGACCAGATGGTCAATCCCCGATCGAATCGTTCAAATTTTAGCAATCGCACGCAGTAAACTGCGCCTAAAGACCGCAAATGGAACAGGATCGATTTTACAGTATAGCCTTTGCTGCATGCCGCATAATAAAAAACGATTAGGGGGGATAATCAAATGGCAAAACCGGATGATCGTTCGGATAATTGGGGAAAAATTGCACACAACATCGGCAATACACTGCAGAACATCAACGAAACTGAGGATTACCTCAAGGCACACGGCGATAAAATAAGCGAAGACGAAAAACGTCAGCTGCTTGAAAAGAACCAACGCCGCGCGGAAAGTGTCCACGGACTCCGCGAAGAAATCAAGGATGAAGCGCGATTTAGCAAAACCCATTAACGTGAAAAGAAGGTGCCGCAACGTCTCGATTGACGATGCAGCACCTTCTTTCATGGTCTGATGTGCTCAAATTTTTGTTTCAACGGCTTTTGTTTCAATTGAAAAGCCAAGATCTTCAATCATTTGATAATCTTTCGTCGTATCCTGACCTTTTGTCGTCAGATAGTCACCGATGAAAATCGAATTGGCGATATAAATACCGAGATTTTGCGACGAACGCAGATTTACTTCGCGGCCACCGGCAATACGAATTTCCTTTGTTGGATTAATAAACCGAAAAACCGCTAAAATCTTTAAGCATCGATTTGGATTCAGTTCATGCATGTTCTCCAACTTTGTACCGGGAATCGGATTTAAAAAGTTGATCGGAATGGAATCGGCATCCAATTCTTTTAAAGCAAAAGCCATATCTATGATCTCTTCATCCGTTTCACCCATGCCGCAGATCACCCCAGAACATGGCGAAATTTTGGCATTTTTCACTGCTTCAATCGTAGCGACACGATCCTGATAGTGATGCGTTGTCGCGATTTGGTCATAGTGAGAAGCGCTCGTATTCAGGTTGTGATTAAAGCGATCCACACCAGCCGCTTTTAACGCTTTGGCCTGCTCCTCATTAATCAAGCCGAGACATGCACAAATTTTAATGGGCATTTCCTTTTTGATCTTTTTGACTGCTGAGCAGACAGCACGTAGTTCTCGAGGTGCTGCCTTGCGTCCGCTCATGACAATGCAATAGGTTCCGATCTGATGTTCATAAGCCTGTCTTGCTCCTTGAACAATCACATCCTCGCTCACCAATGGATAGGCGTCGATTGACGTTTCGGCGTAAATCGATTGGGAACAATAGGCACAATTTTCGGCGCAGCGACCGCTTTTCGCATTAATAATCAGATTTAATTTCATCGCCGTTCCATAATAGTGTTTGCGCAGTTGGTATGCGCCGCAGACAAGATCCAGTGTCTCATCATCTGCGACCCGGAGCATTTTCTGCGCATCACTGCGTGTACAGGCGTAACCGTCAAGCACGCGCTGAGCAAGATGATACCATTTCACAACGATCCCTCCCCAATTTTATACAAGTTTCGATTCTTTTAAAAAGGGTAGTCTTTGCTTTAGCCGATGCGCAACGACAGCTGCCGCCCCGGCTTTTACAAGATCAAGCAATAGCAGCGGCAAATTGCTTTCCGATACACCAAGAAGCGGCAAGTGATTATAGAAAGCAAACCACGGGACGCCGACGAAATAAATGATCAAAATACCGGCGAGAATCGCCAGATAGTAGCGAAACAGCGCCCATTTCTTTGTGTTTATGTAATCCGTAATCAGACCAATGACAAAGGTGGCAAGCGGCCATGCGAGAATATAGCCTCCAGTTGGTCCAAGCAAAACCCCTAATCCCCCGCGATATCCGGAAAGTACTGGAACTCCTGCCGCTGCAAGTGCTATAAAAACGAGCATCGCAACAAACCCTTTTCTAGCTCCTAAAATACTGCCGACCAGCATCACACCGATCATTTGAAACGTAAAAGGAACAGGAATAAATGGAATAACTAGGGTTGGCAGTGCGCCAAAAGCAATCATCACGGCGACGAACAGTGAAACTAAGGTAATCGATCGCGTTTTCAAGAATAGCCCTCCTTTTCGTTAACCAAAAATAATTTTAGGTTTACATTCGTTATGTGTCAACCATATCTTTAAAAAGTTAACATTTAGGGTGATAAGAAGAACCGGGCAAAAAGCGCCCGGTCCTTACTTCCGCCTTCCATTCGGGCTTTGTTCATCACCTTGTGCACAAACGACACTCCAGCTGCTCGCTTGCCGCGGGCGATCCGCGAGCTGCTGCGCGTCGTTGTGTGGC
>NZ_BJMS01000050.1 GCF_006539285.1 Sporolactobacillus inulinus | reverse complement strand
AATCGAATTGGTCGGCATTGTCTTCCTCGCTTTGATACTCCAAAAGATCTCCAGGCTGACAGTTTAAAGCCTTACAGATTCCCTCCAGCGTTGAAAAGCGAATGGCTTTAGCCTTTCCGTTCTTCAATATTGACAGATTTGCCATCGTCAGACCCACTTTTTCAGAGAGCGTGGTGACACTCATTTTCCGTTTTGCCAGCATCACATCAAGATGAAGAATAATCGCCATAGGATTCACCTCAGATCGTTAGATCATTTTCTGATTTTATTGCAATGGCGTTTTGTAGCAGCTTTTGCAGCACTGCGGCAAAGACGGCAATCACCATACAGCCGAAAATGATCGTCATCCCGATGATGATCATGCCAGGAGCGTCATCTGCTTCCGCCATGAGATAGATGAGCGGCAGAAACGCAATATAGAAGGCACCGATGATTACGGCACAGTATTTGATGTACTTCAGCGAAGCTACCGACAGCTCGGAGAAAGCCTCGTTCTTGTCAATATACGTAAGCAGTTTGAATGTCTGATACAATGCAGCGAAAAAGACGAGCGCTGTAATATAGAGTCCGGCTAAAAAGGGATACTGCAAATGGGCGAACTTTGGATATAATGCTGCAAAAAAGGCAGCAATCTTAGGCAACACAAAGATACACAAGGCCAGAACAGGCAGTCCCATTAGAAAAACAGCGAGCTTTAAGAAGAGTGTTTCTCGTTTCATCAAAAGCACCTCACTCAGTTGTTTGCACATTGATTTTACCTCATTATTTATTGTTTAACAATAAATGTTTATTTGGAAACGATACAATTATTGCTGAATCCATAGGTTGAGCGGGTACATCCGCAAACAAACGTCTCCAATAAACTTCCTGTATGTAGCTATTGAGCCGCACAAAATGAAGAGGATGTTTCGACAGTCTCGTGACTGTGAGGCACCCTCTTTTTAACCGCTCGAAAAACATTGGGAGGCAATTCTAAAAGCGCGCAGGTGTATCCATCAGGATCGTACGCTGTTGATGCGAGCAATCGTAGCGTAGCATAAGTTGGCTCTCCTTTTGGCATAGCAACGAGTAATGATTCACCAGTGAAAATTAATAAATAAAAGCCGTGCCAACGATAATCAAAAGAATAAAGAGTACAACAATCAAAGCAAAGTTTTTTCCATGATCATATCCGCCATTGTAATCACTCATTCTGATAACCCCCTCTTTACGTGATAGTTATACTTATGAGTGGATGGGTAATAAGGTATAGGTGAATGAATGAGACGGGGCGCCCATTTTTCGAGATTCAATGTTATCTTGCCTTGGATCGAAAAGTTCATCGATTTCCAATCCCAAGCCGTGAGGCAAGAGGCCGGTTGGGATCCATTTAGGCAGATAAGAAGAGCAGAACGACAAAAAAAGCAGCAGTTAACAGGTGATGCAAAACGTTCACGTGATCAAAGATAAACCGGCCATTTGCGATTCTGCCCACTAATGCAGCGCTAAGAATGATTACGACAAGGAGCAGCGGCAAGTGACTGTTGATCATGAGTACCCCCATGATGAGACACGCTAAATGAGTAGAGAGAAAATAACTGACAATCACCTTGTGGTCTGTTTTTGACCAGACAATGATCCCAGAGATAAGACACAACAGGGCATAAACGATAAAACCAATTGCGCTGACCATTATTGAACTTCCTCCTGTGAAATGAGACTATACTTAGTAAAAACGATGGGGTTGACCCCGCGTCAAGAGGGAGAAGGGTACATGCATGAGAATCGGCGCATTTATTGTTCAATGTGAAACAACCAAGGATACCGTCCGCCACTATGAGCAACTAAATTTGATACGGCCTCATAAGAGCGGTACCTATAAAGAGTATGGCGAAAAAGAGTTGGAAGATTTTCAGGCAATCAAGGAAATGCAAGGTTTTGGTTTGTCTCTGTCGCAAATTCAGCAAATTTTTTGCGTAAAAACAAATTCAGGCTGCGGTTCACCGAGGCTTATCCAATCCGTACTTAAAGCGCTTAAGAAGCAAAGTGCTGCTTTAGCAGTGGAAGAACAGAGTATAAAGCATAAGAGAATGCGCACAGAGCAGCTGATCAAAGAACTCGAACTCATTCAGGAATTGTCCCCTAATGCAGATAGAGAGCACTCATGAGTTAAGCACAGCTTTTTTCCTAAACGCTTGGCAGGTGCCTTTCATCAAAATTGTTTTGCTTCTAAAGTAAAATGGCCAAATGAATCAGTCGTATTGTCCATTGCAGATCACGAACACTCACATAATCTGAAGATGTAAGTGATTAAGATAAATTAAAGGAGGAGTTATTTGTGAGTTGGGATAACTTTGTATATGGTCAACAATATGATCGTGGAGATGGCTGTGGATGTGATCGATATAGCCCGAGCTATGACCGTCGAGATGACAATAAATGTGATGGAAGGGATTTACTGAGAGGCGTTTCTAAGAACGATTTCATCAAAGTATTTCTGAAAAACTCAAGACCGGTTGAGGGCTTTTTTGCCGGGGTTTCGAAAAATGTACTCACACTTTTCGATTGCGAAGAATATAAAGTTTCCACCATTGATATTTGTCTGGAAGATATTGTTGCAATAAAATCCTTTGAACCACGCTTTAACTTTGATGGTCACCATGACAAACATTAAGAACAGTGATTTTTGAACCACAGATAAAACTTGATCGTTTGTTGATCTTTAAATGATTTGATTCGCAAAGTAAACTAAATGTACTCATTGATGTGCACCCAAAAAGTTGGATATAGTTTTAAGCTGCTTACTCGGTGGTTGAAATCCGATCGTTAATCGGACTTTGACCGCCGAGTTTTTCTTTATAGGTAAATAAAGTTTATGATTTTTGGTCATGCAAAAGACAGTGCATTAACGCGGAGGTGCTCTGGCGCCCGCGGCAAGCGAGCAATCGGAGCGTACACAAAAACCAGGATGGTTTAAGGACCAAGCACAGCTTGGTTGTGTCTGATCATGATGTGTCATTACCTTTTCAGTTTTCATGATATGGAAGAAACGCTCCATTGGGGATTATTGATGCAAGATGTCGATTACTTGACGCTTCCTTTTATACTGCTTTTCTTGCAATTAAAATCTAGTCCATTAGGGCTAAACTATCGAGTCAAAAAAGAGCAAGTTCTGTCGGATTGATCGATCTTAAGTGCTATTGAAAAATTAATGTATAGGTATATATACCACAATTTATGAATAGAGAAGGAGATTCGTTTGAAAGATCAGAATAGTTAAGCGTTAAAAAAGATAATAGATTTAGGGGGAATTTGCAGTGAGAATGAAAAAAATGACGGCCGCAGCAATTGCGGCGGTCGTCGGAATGAGCTCCTTGTCGCTGTTTGGTTTTGCATCTCCGGCGACTTCAAAGGAAGCTGCACGGAACAGTGCTGACATGGTACGTGCCGTTTCGAGCAAAGGATCGAGTTTTGATGCAGGGATTGCGAATGATGAAAAACTTATTGCCCTACTGAAAAAGGAAGGGAAAATTGCAAAGCATGCGAGTCAGTCGGATGCTGAAAAAGCAGTACAAAAGTATTTGAAAGCAAAAGGTGAAGGAGCCAAGAAAGGGACGAAGGACAAGCTCCCGAAAGGCATTGCCGGATTCAAAGATTCGAGCGCGCCCGTTAAGGACAGTCTGAAGAGCGGGAAGGGCAATAAGCTTGGACAAGCGAAGAAAAATCAAGTCGATCCGATTAATAAGGAAAACTATGACGGGTCTGTTCGCAAGGACAAGGTGCTGGTTCTGGCGATCGACTTCCCGGATAATCCAAAGAGTACGATTGATCCATCTGAGACCGATATGTACTATCCGGATTACAGTCAACAGCATTTCCAGAATATGATTTTTGGCAAAAGTGGTTATACGGGACCGAATGGCGAGAATCTTGTTTCGATGAAACAGTTCTACGAACAGCAGTCGGGCGGAAGTTACACGGTTGACGGAACAGTAGCCGGCTGGTATACCGCCGATCATCCGGCAGCCTACTATGGGGGCAACGCTCCGGAAACCGGCAGTGATCAACGTCCGCGTCAGCTGATCTATGAAGCATTGACAAAAGCGGGGCAGGATCCATCTATTAATCTGAGTGACTATGATGTCTGGGATCGTGATGATTATGATGGTGACGGCGTGTATCACGAACCGGACGGCATCATCGACCATCTCATGGTGATCCACTCGGGTGTTGGTGAAGAAGCAGGCGGCGGTAAGTTAGGTGCCGACGCGATTTGGTCGCATCGATGGAACCTTGGCGGCCTGGTAGCGGTACCGGGCGGAACATCAAACAGTGACCGTTTCGGCGGTCTGCTCGGCGCTTACGACTACACCATTGAACCCGAAGACGGCGCTGCCGGTGTATTCGCTCATGAGTTCGGTCATGATCTAGGTCTGCCGGATGAATACGATACAATCTATTCGGGTGCCGGCGAGCCCATTGAATACTGGTCGATTATGTCTGCCGGAAGCTGGGCTGGAAAAGTTCCGGGTACCGAACCTTCCGGATTCAGTCCTTACGCGAAGCAATTTCTGCAGAATGCCCATGGAGGAAACTGGTTGAGCGGAACGACGATCAATGCATCGGATATTACGTCAAAGGGTACGGAAGTTCTTCTGGATGAAGCAGCGACCAAGGGGACAAACAATGATGCCGTACGTATTGATCTTCCGGATAAAGAAACGGAAGTGAACATACCGGCAAGCGGAAGCTATGAATACTTCAGCGGCAGCGGCGACGAACTTGATCAATCGATGACGAAAACCATTGATCTGACCCATGCATCGGATGCCAAGCTGACGTTTAAAACATGGTACACGATCGAGCAGGATTGGGATTATGCTTCCGTTCAAGTGAATGGCAAGTCGATCCCGGGCAACATCACCACCACAAGCGATCCGAATCAGCAAAGTCCTGGAAACGGAATTACTGGCGACTCTAAGGGGTGGATCGATGCAACATTTGATTTGTCCGCTTACGCCGGTCAGAAGATCGAACTTTCGCTCAACTACTGGACTGATGTTGCGGTTGCGCTACCAGGATTCTATGTCGATGATCTTAAGGTTACTGCTGATGGTGAACAGATTGTCGCTGATGATGCAGAAGGGACACCTGCCTTTACGCTGAATGGCTTTAAAAAAGATACGGGCAAATTTCATTCGAAAAACTATTATCTGCTTGAATGGCGCACGCACAGCGGTGTTGATGAAGGATTGGCACATATCCGCCGCGGCGCGAGTCTGATGAGCTACGATCCGGGGCTTGTCGTTTGGTACGTCGATGATTCCTACAGTGAAAACTGGACCGGTGTACATCCAGGCGACGGCTACCTCGGGCTTGTTGATGCCGACCAGCGTATTAATCGTTGGAGCAACGGCAATCTGGGCGGTACGCGTTATCAGTTGAATGATGCCGCCTTTAGTCTGGACAAGTCGAGCAAAATGTTCCTCGACTACACGTCAATCGATGGGTCAACGCTCAAGGATAACTTTACGAAACGCAACCCGCTCTTTGACGACAGCGCTGATTATACCTCTGATGTTCTGCCTGATGCCGGACGAAACATTCCGACCAATGGCTTGAAATTCCGCGTTGTCGGACAAAGTCCGAATGGAACAGTTGGAAAAGTTCTGCTCTATAAATAATCGGTATTGAAAAGATCCAAGAGACGCCGCGGTCTCTTGGATCTTTTTTTGTGGTACGAGATAAAGTGGAACTTCTGCTAAGTGTAAAAGGAACTTTCGCTAATTGCGGAAGTCCCCGCATCCTATAACTTTTATGCGATGAGTTACAGGTTCGGCGCTATTGGTTCCCAAGTTCCGTCGCGAGGGTACACGGTCAGGGATTCGTTCGGCAGTTAGTTGTCCAGAATCTCGTTTAGTGCTTCAACCAGCTTGTCCATCTCTGCGTCGGTGCCGATCGTAATGCGCATATAATTGTCGATACGTGGCTGCTTGAAATAACGAACCAGTACGCCTTGATCGCGCAGTGCGTGGAAGATGACTTCCGCATTCACATCCGAATGGCTGGCAAAGATAAAGTTGGACTGAGAGGGGATGACCGAGAAGCCGAGCGCTTGCAAACGTTTGGTCGTTTTCTCACGGGTTACGATAATCTTCTGTGCCTGATCACGGTAATAGGCATCGTCTTCGATTGCGGCGCAAGCACCTGCGAGCGCAAGACGATCGATCGTATAGGAATTAAATGAATTTTTGACTGTATTGAGCCCGCGGATCAAATCCTTCTGCCCTAATGCGAATCCGACGCGAATACCGGCCAGCGATGAATATTTGGATAGTGTTCGAACGACAAGCAGGTTTGGGTACTCGTTAATGAGCGGAACGACCGAAGTGCCGCCAAAATCAATGTAGGCTTCATCGACGATTACGACCTGATCCTTATTGGCATTAAGAATCTTTTTTATGGCTTCAATCGGAAGACCGCGTCCGGTTGGTGCGTTCGGATTTGGGATGACCACGCCGCCGTTCGCGCTGCAGAACGCATCCGTCGGTATTGTGAAATCATCATTCAGCGCGATGATTTTCGGATTCAGTGAGCACAGATTGGCGTATACTTTGTAAAAGCTGTATGTAATATCAGCGAAGGCAACCGGCTTTTCCGCTTCAAAAAAGGTCATGAAGCTGAAGGCAAGGACTTCATCAGAACCGTTGCCGACAAAGACCTGATCGGGATCGAGTTCAAAATGATTCGCGATTTTTTGACGCAAAGCGTCACAGGTCGGATCCGGATAGAGGCGAAGCTGATCATTCACTGCTTCGCTAATCGCAGTCAACACCTTTGGCGAAGGCGGATACGGATTTTCATTTGTGTTCAGTTTGACATACTTTTTATCCTTAGGCTGCTCACCCGGCACATAAGGATCGAGTTTCTGAGCAAATTGATTCCAATAGCTACTCATGGCGCACCTCACAGTAATCAACAATTTCGTCCGCGTCTATTAAGCATTGTAACGGAGCAGTTTTCTGCGGACGACCGTTCTCTTTACTATTATGCAGTATTATTGAATAAAAGCAAAAGGAATTTGTTTCAGAACGTTTTGCTCGTTTCATCCGAAGTTTTGCTCATTCTTCTTGACTTCGCTCATTCGCCGCATCTAACCGGGATACAAAAAACCGGAGCTTCGGGCGCTTTACGCGTCTGAATCTCCGGCTTGCTCAAGTTGAGTTCAGTCTCAATCAGAGGACTTCATGGCCTTTTTTGAAGATTCGTTTCTTGCCTTGAACGCTTTTGATGCTTTCGAGTGGATTGTTCTCAAGAACGATGAAATCGGCAAATTTTCCGCTTTCAAGCGTGCCGTATTCTTCATCAATCTTGAGCAGCTGCGCGCCGTTAATGGTTGCTGCCTGCAGCGCCTGCAGCGGTGTGCACCCTGCTTCGACCATGAGTTCCAGCTCGAATGCCGAATCATTTTTGAAATCGTTGTTCGGCGTTCCGGCGTCAGTGCCCATTGCGAGTTTAACGCCAGCATGTGCCGCTTTGCTGATGCTTTCCATATGTGCCCTTTTCACTTCGCGGGCAACATCAAGCATGAAGTCCGGAACTCGTCCTTCGCCGCGGTCGGAAATGCCGTAAACCGCGATGAGCGTCGGAACAATGAATGTGCCTTGGTCAAGGAACATTTGAATGGCTTCATCATCGAGATAAAACGCGTGTTCAACCGAATCAACGCCGGCACGGAGCGCATTCTTAATGCCCTCGGTACCTTGAGCATGGGCATTTGCCGTTCTGCCTTTATGATGAGCTTCGGTGACTGCGGCACGCAGCTCTTCCTCGGTCAGTTGCACGTCATTCGGTGATTCACCGCCGAAAGAAACACCACCGGTAGCCATCAGCTTAATGTTGTCAGCGCCGTTTTTCAATGCTTTGCGAGCGGCCTTGCGTGCTTCATCCGGGCTGTCAACCTCGTAACTGATTGTGCAGAAGTGTCCGCCAGTCATTGCCAGCGGACGTCCTGAAGCACAAATACCGGGTGAAACAATGTGTCCGCCCTTTTCCAGTTTGGCTAGTTGAATATCGACATCGAAGTCGGCACCGACGTCACGAATATAGGTAACGCCGTGTTTCAATAAATCGCTTAAGTTATCAAGCGCAATTTTGGTTGCTACAATCGGATTCAGATTCGCTGAGCCGAGCGCGTCAAGCTTGCCCGAGACATCGGAAGTGATATGTGTATGTGCATTGATCAATCCCGGCATGACGAATTTGTTTTGCAGATCAACGGTTTGATCGGCAGGAGCAGGCGAACCTGTTCCTGTTTCGATGATCTTTCCGGTTTCGTCGTCAACAACAAAGTACGCGTCGGTATCGAAATGATCGGTTGTTCCGTCAAATAGTGAAAAGTTCTGGTACAGTGTTTTTGTCATAAATGATTTTCTCCTTTAGCGATTAGATGAGTTTAAGGAAGATTGAAGCAATAATGACTGAAGCGGACCACCGAGCATCGCCGGCGTTGCTAGATTCAGCTGCGCGAATACATAAGCGAGCAAACCGTAAATCAACCCGTTGAAGATTTAGTGCATTGTCTTCAAGAAAACCGAATTGATGTGCGATGACACCGAAAATCATAGAGTAAATACTATCAACAGCTACCAATAAAATCAATAAAAAATTCATAAAATAATAAATTTTTATTGTATTGTTTTTGTTCACAAAATCATAAATGTTGTGATGAACGTGCGTAACTCAAAGGCTTTGAAGCTTCCCATCCTAAGGCAAGCAAATGGACTTGCACTTTGCAAACGAAACGCATACAATAAAGGCAACACTAAATAAAAGTGAAAAGCAATGAAGAGGACACGAGTGATTGTTCAGGTGCACAGAGAGGGAAGGATGCTGCGAACTTCCTGACCGTGAGCAATCGCCCACCGCCTCGGAGTTTCAGCGGTGAATATCGAGTAGCCGCTGACGGCAGCGCCGTTATTGGATTAAGTGCCGCAGTCTTTTTGATTGCGGAAGCAAGGGTGGAACCACGAGCAGAAACACTCGTCTCTTATTGAGGCGGGTGTTTTTTATTTTTCAAAGGAGTGAAAGTCATGTCATCTGTATCATTAACATTCCCGGACGGCAATGTGCGGGAATTTCCAAAGGGCGTCACTGCAGAACAGGTTGCAGAATCAATTAGTAACAGCCTGAAAAAAAAGTCGGTTGCCGGTAAAGTCAACGGAGCGCTCTACGATTTAACGCGGCCGATTGACGCAGATGCTTCAATTGAAATTGTTACACAGGATTCCGAAGACGGTCTGGAAATCATGCGCCACAGCTGCGCACACCTTCTCGCTCAAGCCTTAAGGCGGATTTATCCGGATGTTAAATTGGGCATCGGTCCGGTAATTAAGAATGGCTTCTATTACGACGTTGAAATGGAACACTCGCTCTCCAAAGAGGACTTTCCGAAAATTGAAAAGGAAATGAAGAAGATCGTTAGCGAAAATTTGCCGATCGTCCGCAAGGAAGTCAGCCGTTCCGAAGCGATTGATCTTTTTAAAAAGCTTGATGATCATCTGAAACTTGAATTGATCCGTGATCTACCGGAAAACGCCGCGATTACGATTTATTCGCAAGGTGAGTATGTCGACCTGTGCCGTGGACCGCATCTTCCGTCCACTGGCAAGATTAAAGCATTCAAATTGATGAACGTTTCCGGCGCTTACTGGCGCGGCGACAGCGACAATGAAATGCTGCAACGGATTTACGGCGTCGCATTCTTAAAGCAAAAGGATCTGGACGCCCACCTGCACTTTCTTGAAGAAGCGGCAAAACGGGACCACCGCAAGCTCGGCAAACAGCTCGAACTGTTCATGTTCTCTGAAGAAGCTCCGGGCATGCCGTTCTATCTGCCAAATGGTCAGATCATCCGCACGGAACTGGAAAACTTCTCACGTGAACTGCAGCGTCAAGTGGACTATGATGAAGTCCGCACGCCGTTAATGATGAATCAGCGCCTCTGGGAAAACTCGGGGCACTGGGATCACTACCATGAAAACATGTACTTCACCAAAGTCGATGAAGTCAATTATGCGCTGAAACCGATGAACTGCCCGGGACATATGCTGATTTACAAGGATAATCTGCATTCGTACCGCGACCTACCGATTCGGATTGCCGAATTCGGTCAAGTCCATCGTCATGAGTTAAGCGGGGCACTGAACGGAATGCTGCGCGTGCGCACGTTCTGCCAAGATGACGCGCATATCTTTGTTCGTCCGGATCAAATTGAAAGCGAAATTAAAAACATTTTCCAATTGATCAGCAAGATCTATCAAACCTTTGGCTTTGAATACACGGTTGAACTGTCAACCATGCCGGAAGACCACATGGGCAGCTTGGAAATGTGGCAACAGGCAGAAGCAGGATTGAAGCGTGTGCTTGAAGCAATCAATCAGCCGTATACGATTAATGCAGGCGACGGCGCATTCTACGGTCCGAAGATTGACTTCCACATTAAGGATGCCATCGGACGGGAACATCAATGTGCAACGATTCAGCTTGACTATCAAATGCCGGAAAAATTCGACCTAACGTACGTTGATGAAAACAACGAAAAGGTACGCCCGGTCGTGATTCACCGCGCCGTTTACGGGTCGCTTGATCGCTTCTTTGCGATCCTGATCGAGCACTTTGCCGGCGCTTTCCCAACTTGGCTGGCACCGACACAAGTTGAAGTGATTCCGGTTGCCGATGTGCACATCGATCACGTGAAGAAACTTGTTACGGATCTGAAAAAGGTCGGCGTTCGTGCTCATGCTGATCTGCGCGGCGAGAAGCTTGGCTATAAGATTCGCGACGTTCAAACGCACAAGATCCCTTATGCACTGGTTATTGGTGATCAAGAAATTGCACAGAATGCCGTCAACGTCCGCAAATATGGACAACAGGAAACCAATACCGTTGCCTATGATGAATTTAAGGCAAACATTCTTGCAGAAATTAAGAACAGAGTCACAAAAGTACCGCAAGCATAAACAGTTACAATAACCAAAGAAGCAGACGGGGGGCCAACCCGTCTGCTTCTTTTTTTGGCAGGTAAAGAAAGGTCGTTCAAGCCAAGATCGATGGTTCAAAACCGCATCCTGGCGGAAGTAAATAGACGGAAAAATCCCGCTTAATTTGTAAATAAAATGAAAAATGGCTTAATAGACGGAGAGATTCCGCTTATCAACGTGAAAAACGTGAAAATGGGGGATTTTGCTTTGCATAACCGGAAAATCTCCCCTTATGTGCCCCCGAAACACGTACCATTCTGCACATAACCGAAAAATCTCCGCTTATTTTACGAGTTCCTTAATTAAGGACCAGAATGCTTAATGAAAAAGAAGTGAGAGGGGGATGTGGTTCACTTCCGTTGGTCTAACTTTTTACTGATCTCATCAAGTTTGTCGAGAATTTCTTTGTTCCTGCGTTTTGGCAGGCTGATGACCAAATACTTAACCAGAAAGGCAACAATGAAGATGGACAGTGCAACGAGGATAAGTGTGATAATCAGTTGAAAAATAACCGTACCCAAACTAAATGAGAGCATATTCATCCCTCCGTGTGTGGTATTCTAATAGCCTAGTATAGCATTGCACGATTTGAAGCAAAACAAAAAAGCCTCCATGTGAAGGCTTTTGTCTCAGTAAGAAGTCGTCCGAATTGCGCGTACCTATCGTGTTGCTGTATGCACCGGTAGCATGCAATGCGGCACAACGTCATGAACTATCCGCTTTTCTCGTGTACCGGAGCATTTCTTACAGATCCAGATGCTAACGCTGCTGCAGACGCGGCATTCTAATTTCAATGAACGGCTCTGTGAAAAGGCGTACAGGGCGGCTGGCGAGCAGATAGCAGAGCGCCAAGGACGCGGTAAACAAGAACGAATATTGATACAAATGCTCAATATTCTTGTAGAGTGGAAACAGCACCATTGTTTTAATGAAAAAGCCGTGCAGCAGGTAGACATACAGAGTGTTTTTGCCAAGGGCTGTGAACGAAAACCGTTTCTTTGGGATCAGCGCCATGAAGGCGAAGATGGTTAAGAAGCTGATGCCGTAAACAAAGAGACGTGTGATCCCGCCTTCCAGATTTGAAAGCCCAAAGGTATGGTAGGACGAATCATGAAGCACCCAATCCTGCAGATCATTCGGGAACACATAGTGGCAGGCCAGGAAGACACCGATGAATACGAAAACGCTGGCGACGCGCGCCGAAGTTCGTGTCAGCAGCTGCATAAACTGCTCTTTCTTTACGAGGTAACCGAGATAGAAAAACGGGAAAAACGCGAGCGTCCGCGATGCGCTGAAATCCGTTTCAAACGTATCAAAGAATCCCGCGGCAATACCGAGCATGATCGCGATAGGCAACCCCAGTTTTCCCAATCTAGAAAAAGGAATAATCATTAATTTCCAGAACAGGATGCTGACAAGGAACCAAAGCGTCCAATGCGGGGATACTAAATCAATTTTAAAGACTTTTTCATAACCGGTCATATAGTAAAAATACGAGTAAGCAACTTGAAAAATAAAATAGGGAATTAATGTTTTCTTCACAACATTTTTCACATAACCGGGTTTACGAAAATGCTTCGAAAAATAACCGGATATAAGAATAAACGCAGGCATATGGAAAATAAAAATGAATGTGTACAATGAGTTAATCACAGGAATGTCACTTTTCAGGTTGGTGAGACTGTGACCAAATACAACAAGCAAGATTAAGAAGAACTTGGCGTTATCAAAATAACTGTCTCTGACTTTCGTCATCTTTTTCTTCTCTCCCTTTCCAGTGGTTATCCTATCTGTTTCGTTTCCTCTCGCAGTAAATTCAGTGTTGTCATCGATTGATGATCCGATTGAAAAAAGCATGTAATACTGTAATGGGAATGCCAATCGAATCGACGTTGATCCGTTTATTTTTGCAAAATCAGATTAATTTTGACTTAAAAAAATGCGCACAAAAATTTTGCGCACAAAAAAGACTTCCCGATTCTCTTGCCTTTGCTCCAGTCGTCACCGGATCGAAGAGAATCGAGAAGCAAGATATGTTATAGCACATTTGAAAAACGGTTTCAATACGTACTCTTTTACAAGAATATTACTTTTTTGGCGGGGAAAATGGTGGATGGCTGGCATTGTTCAAATTAGAAAACTTGGCTCTGAACCACTTACACTCGTTTCCTTAAATCTTTTATTTTCTATACTTTCTTACCAGTGTGAAAAAGCAGCCCCATTTGTCGGGGCTGCTTTTTGAGAAGACTTTTTAGATTTCGGAAAGTTTTTTCAGATGTTTTTCCGAGATGGCTTGTACTTTTTTTATCCGATTGGTGTACTTGTCGATACCGCTGAGTACATCGGTATGCATCCAGACATTGACGATTTCCATGGCGATTCCAGATCCGATAATCTTACCGCCAATGCACAGAACGTTGCTGTCAGTGTGCTGGCGAGCCAGCTTGGCACAAAAAGGGTCTTGGCACACTGCTGCATTCAGACCATAGATTCGGTTGGCGATCAGCGCGCTACCATAGCCAACCCCATCGACAAAAATGCCGCGTTCTGCTTCACCCTTTGCGACTGCGAGTGAGGCGGGATAGACATAGTCGGACAAGTCGCAGGATTCGCTGCTGTCTGTTCCGAAATCGATCACTTCATGTCCTTCATTTTCAAGCCATGCTTTGATTTCGCCTTTTAATGCGTAACCGGCATGGTCGCTTGCCATTGCAATTTTCACGATGAATACCTCCACAAGATACAGATTCTCAAGGTTCGTCCTTGTTTATTATAATATAGGATCGACGAAGAAAACGCATCGACTTAAAAAAAACGATGCCTGCGCTGCTTCACCGTTCATTCATTAATCTAAAAGAATGCCGCTATCGTAGACTTATTTGGCGTGCGTCAGCACCGGTACTGGCGCACACCGGAATGTTTTGGCACGTCAAGCGTCCCAAAGACGCGGATCCAGCGGATGGATAGGCGAGAACTTTTTTGTTTCATCCTTGCAAAAAATAAAAATTGGTGGTTTAATAAATGTGCAAAACGTAATTGTTACGATTTACAAATTGAGAAAGGAGTTTTGTATGGCAAAGAAATCAAAAGTCGTTAAAGAACGTAAACGTGAAGCAATGGTCGCAGCGTATGCAGAACTCAGGCGTGAATTAAAAGAGAAGAAAGATTATGCGGCCCTTTCCAAATTGCCGCGGGATGCATCGCCAACGCGTTTGCATCATCGCTGTCCGCTGACGGGACGACCGCATGGTTATATGCGCAAGTTCAATATGTCGCGGATTGCCTTTCGTGATTACGCCCATAAAGGCCAAATTCCCGGCGTGAAAAAAGCTAGCTGGTAACTTCTTCGGATGATGGGTCAGAAGTACTTGACAATGAGAAAGAGAATTTGATAAATTTAATAGTGCATTTAAATCGTAATAATTACGTTTTGTTATACATAGGATTCATTAGGAGAAGCGATAGATGATGAGACAATACAAAAGACGGCCTATTTTTTTGCTTATAAGTATCTTTAGTTTGCTCCTCGGCCTTCTTGCCGGGTGCGGAGGTCCCTCCTCACAAGAAGGGGCCTCAAATAAAATTATGGTCGTTGCTGCTGAAGACTTCTATGGTGAAGCGGTTCAAGCAGTTGGCGGAAAGCGCGTATCGGTAACGTCGGTCATTAACAAACCAAGTATGGATCCGCATGACTTTGAACCGACAGCCGCTACGGCAAGGGCGGTTAGTGATGCAAAACTAGTCGTTTTCAACGGCGTTGGTTATGACGGCTGGATGAACAATCTCGTGAAGCAATCTAAAGCGCAGACGACGATTCGTGTTGCCGAAGATGTGATGGGTAAGAAAGACGGCGACAATGAGCACCTTTGGTACAATCCCGAGACAATGCCGAAACTGACCAACGCTATTGCAGAGCAGCTTTCTAAAATTGATGAAAAGCATGCAGCGGAGTACAAGAATAATGCGAAAAAGTACATTGAAGAATTAAGGCCGATTCAAGAGAAAGTTGCCGCATTGAGCAAACATGCCGATCATAAGAAGGTTGATGTATCCGAACCGGTTTTCGATTACATGGTGCAGGCACTCGGTTATACGATCGCCAACAATCATTTCGAAACGGCGGTGGAGCAAGAAAGCGATCCTTCACCGAAAGATATCGCCGCAATGCAAAAGGATATCAAAGAGCAACGGATTGCATTCTTTGTCAGCAACATCCAAGAAATCAGTCCAACAGTGAGCAAAATGATGAAACTCGCTGATCAGCATGATGTGCCGGTGGTTAAGGTGACCGAAACACTTCCGAAAGGAAAGAACTATAAAACATGGATGCTCGATCAACTTAGCCAAGTTGAAGCGGCGCAAAACAGACACTAACCACAGTGGCCGTTTGAATCGGAGCAAAAGTAGCACATGGTTCTTCTCTGATTCTCTTTTTCTATCATTATATAATGATAGAGAGGACTCTGCCTTCAGCGCTTAAGATCACTTGACAAAGTAAATCGAAATCATTACTATTTATCCAGTATCTATAGGTCGAAAGCATACTGGGTAGGACTGCTCTATTTATTGATAAACTTATTGAATAACCATGAATCAGCAGCGCGAATGGTGTTGATCGGAGGGCTTCTTATGCTGCGCCAGCTTCAAATTCATCAACTCCAAGTCCGTTTTAATGGGGAACAAATCTTGAATGATCTTTCGTTTAAGGTGGCTCCAGGAGAGTTGTTTGCCATAATCGGTCCGAATGGAGCAGGAAAGTCAACATTGTTAAAATCAATACTGGGATTGATTCATCCACAACAGGGTGATGTCTCAATTCTTGGTGATCATAGAAAAGTCATTGTCGGTTATGTGCCGCAGTCGCGGGTGATTGACGATGAAACACCGATCAGTGCAAGCGATTTTGTTTCATTAGGTCAAATCAGCGGCTTTTTGCCGTGGCTCTCGCGAAAAGAAAAAAAAGCGCTGAATGAAATCATGCAGTTTACCGATACGAAGCGATTGGCAAATAAGCCGATTGGAACCTTGTCCGGCGGAGAGCGGCAACGTGTTTTTCTGGCTCAGGCACTTGTTCGGAAACCGGATTTGCTGCTGCTTGATGAATCAACAGCAAATCTCGATCCTGAGGCGCAAATTCAAATGATGGAACTGGTCAAAAACGCGGCTAAAGAATGGGGTGTCACCGCCCTCTTTATCTGTCATGATCTGCAAATGGTCGGCACTTATGCAGATCAAGTTCTGCTTCTGTCACGGCAAGGATACAAAACGGGTCATCCGGAAGATATTCTGCATGACCGAGAATTGATGACAACGGTTTTTCATGGATCGTCTTCGGAGAACGACACCATACATCATGTGCCGACGGAGTCCGAGCTGCCGCTCGCCGGTTTTCCGCAGTAAGTCAAACATCTGCGAGCTGCCTTAATGCAATGGAAAAATGGGGGAAATTGAATGTTTCAGTATGATTTTATGCAGCACGCGTTTATTGCAGGCACGCTGATTGCGATGATGTGTGGTGTGATTGGTGTGTTTATCATTGCGCGGTCGCTTTCTTTTATTGCGCATACCCTGTCGCACATCGGCTTTGCCGGTGCCGCTTTCTCCGCTTATGCAGGGATCGATCCGCTGCTTGGCTTGCTCCTGTTTACGATTGCGGGGGCAGTTGGTGTCGGGCAACTCGGCGTTCGCATGTATCGGCGTGACGCATCGATCAGTGTTATCCTAAGTCTGGCACTTGGACTGGGCATTTTATTCCTGTCGCTCGGGAATATACAAGGCAATTACTCGCGCACACTTTTGTTTGGCAGTGTTGTCGGCATCGATATGCAGGACATCTGGCAGATTGTTCTAATTACTGTGTTTGTCCTTGTTGTGCTTGCAGTTGGCTACCGCTGGCTTAAGTTTGACTCGTTTGATCAGGTCGGCGCACAATCTGCGGGATTACCAATCCGGCTCATCTCGATCGGTTTTCTCCTGCTGATGGCAGCGGCGACAAGTGTGACCGTTCAGATTGTCGGCGCTTTGCTCGTCTTTGCGTTAATGACGGTCCCTGCCGCCGCCGCACGGTTCTATACGCAATCTATTTTCGGCATGATTCTGATTTCAACGCTCATTGCGGTACTCAGTGTTTGGTTCGGACTTATTGCCGGCTATTATACAAATGCACCAATCAGTTTTTTCATCGTTTTCTTCAATGCGATCAGTTACTTTTTCGGCATGTTCTTTCATCGAGTCAGGGAGCGGCGCCGCGTGCTCGCATCATAAACGAAAAGCGGGTCAAGAGTGGTGCTCTTGATCCGCTTTTTGATCTTTCGTCAGATAGCTCCAGCCTTCTTTTTGATACAGGAGATTTTCTTTCATCAATTGGCCGAGCGCTTTTTTGAAGTCGCCTTTGCTGAGGCCAAATCGCTTTTTGATGTCTTCGGGTAGACTTTTATCCCAATAAGGCATGGCCCCATCGCGACTGTTCATATAAGTAAGGATCTTTGCCGCATTGTCGTTGATTCGCTCGTAAGTGCGCGGCTTCATCGATAAATTTAAGCTGCCGTTTTCTTTGACGGCAATGACGCGGCAGGTAATGACTTGGCCGATTCGCAGTGTGCCGCTCTGTTCGTTGTTATGAACGAAGCCGAGATAGCCCTCTTCGCTGATGACATGGATTCCATCCTCAAGCTGCCGGTAGACCGTCGCTTGGATCGTTTTGTTCTGCATTGTTTCGGGAGCAGGAACGGATTGCGTTTGCATGATCTGTTCATCGGCCAGACGAGCGAACAGGCGCTTCTTTTTGTCCAGTTTCAGGCTGCAGAAGACGCGTTCGCCGGGCTGCGGCCAGTAGATGGATTCATAAGGAAGGTCATCTTTTGAGAGCAAGAGATCCTTGCTCGTTCCAATGTCGAGGAACACCCCGTATTTCTTATGCTGGGAGACGGCAGTTGCCCAGTCGAAGGCATCAAATCGAACCGTTGGGATGGTCATCGTAGCGGCAATCCGCTGCTGGTGATCATGATAGAGAAATACGGTCAGCTTATCTTTTTCGTTCAATGGTTCGGTTACATCATGTTCGTGAAGCAGCACTTCCTGGTTGCCGTCGGTTAGAAAATAGCCGAACGGTGCTTTATGTGAAACCTCGAGTGTTGTAATTGTTCCGGCGGTTAGTTCAGACACATTGTTTCCTTCTTTCTTGCATTTCCTGATTACGATTAGTTCCATTATAGCATGTGTCTTATCGTTTCTATTCATGAAAATCAACGATACTTTGCGCCTCTCACGGTTTAGAACGTCTTCACGACAAGAAAAGAGAGGTATTTTCGTGAAGTTGTATGATTTCCGTCACAGTTTTACCGCGAAATCATGAAAATATCTTTTATAATGAAAGTAGGAAGCTAACGAACGATAAGGGCGTGATTTTTTTGGAAAAAGCAATTTGTTTCCCATCACATGAGATGAATAACACGCATGTGTTCTCGGAACAAAGTCTGAAAATACTCGATTCCGTGATGTCAGTGACCTCATATAAAAAAGGCGCGAATATCTTCTGGGAAGGGGACAGCGCCGATAAACTTTTTTTCATTGTTCAAGGACGTGTGAAACTGTTTAAATCGGCATATGATGGAAGAGATCTGGTGCTTCACTACTTTATGGATGGTGATCTGTTCGGTTCAATCAGTAGTCTTGGAAGTACAGAGCATTCGTTTACAGCAACGGCTGTTTCGGACTGCTCAATCGGTGTGATTGCGGAAAAGGACCTCGAACCGTTGCTTATCTCGAATTCGAGCTTATCCTTCGAATTTATGAAATGGAACGGGATGATGGGGCAGTTTACTCAGATTAAGCTGCGCGATCTCATTTTTTACGGGAAAACCGGTGCACTGGCCTCGACTTTGCTGCGCATGATTCATGGGTTTAGTCGCACAGAGCCGGACGGGATTCATTTCACGATCAGTCTGACGAATACCGACCTCGCGCAATTGATCGGTTCAACACGCGAAACGGTCAACCGGATGCTGCAAGCATGGAAAAAAGATGGGGCGATCGACTATTATCATGGGTCGATCGTGATTAAGGATCTCGATTATATTAAAGCGATTTGTCATTGTGAGGATAAGTGTCCGCTGCCAATCTGCCGTCTGTAAAGCGGCGATAAGAAGTGACGTGGGCAATTGAGTACAAGGATTGCGATGGACAAGGAAAGATAATTAGGTGAATCGGATGAAAAAAACGAATTGGATTAAACCGTTTTATTGGGTCGTTGCCGCTCTCTTCTTAAGCGGATGTGCAGCAGGCGGCGAACTGAACACAGATGCTTCAACGTCTTCAAGCTCGGCGCAGCTATCGAGCGATGCCGATCATTCTGCCGGATCAGCTGCCGATGCGCCCGTGCAAACGGACGACTCCGCTATCGAAGAACCTGCCGGCGGAGTACATACCAAGGTGATTAAAGTGGTTGACGGCGACACCTTTCACGTGCTTTATCAGAAAAAAGTTGTGACGGTGCGTGTGCTTTTGATTGATACACCGGAGACGCATCATCCTTCCTTAGGTGTGCAGCCTTATGGACCGGAAGCGAGCAGCAATGCGCATAAGCTGCTGGATGGAAAAACGGTAACGCTTGAGCTTGCAAAGAACGGTGGGCGGGATAAGTATGGACGACTGCTGGCGTATGTTTTTGTCGACGGCCGATCCTTTGAAGCCCTTCAGTTAGCGGCCGGTCTTGCACGCGTCGCGTATGTGTATCCACCGAATACGAAATACATCGATCAGTTACGAGCCGTTGAGCAGCAGGCCAAGACGAAGCGGCTCGGCGTCTGGTCTGTAAATGGCTATGCCGCAGCCGACGGCTTTCATCCTGATCTCATGAAAGGGACAGACGCGTACCGGGAAATTCAGGAGCGCAGCAAACCAGCGAACAAACCCGCAAGTGCCTCCGCTGAAAGTAACTCGAGTCCAGATGGAGCGTGTCAGGGGAAAATCAAGGGCAACATTTCCTCACGAGGAAAAATTTATCATATGCCGTCTGATCCATATTATAAGGTGACCAAAGCCGAGCGATGCTTTAAAAACCGTAGCGAAGCGGAAAATGCTGGCTTTCGTGCAGCAAAATAAATAGAAACCGAGGCTGTTCCAATCATCGGAACGGCCTCGGTTCGTTACTACTGCACGTGCTGTTGTTGCTCAATTTCTGCCTTGACTTCGTTATATGCGGTGTCTAAATTACGGATGCGGCGGATCAGTTCGAAGTTCTTATTGATCCGGTCCTGGATGATTGCCGAAATGACCGTGTGATAGTAGCTGTTCATCGTTTGAATCGGCGTATGCACGTCTCCATTCTTCTTAATTTGCAAATGGAGCGCTTCTTTAAAATAGTCGACACTAAATAAATTGGAATTCAAATCGTTTCCCTCCTTGCGAAAACGCTCAAAACATTATATTCTAGCGAATCAATGTCCATTCATGATTGCCGCCATGGACTTGGGTAAACATATCCGCCATTTTCTCGATTAATTGTTGTGCTTCATTGACCGCCATCGATGGGCGCAGATAAATAATCTGCAGTGCTTCGGTTGTCTTCTCGGTGACACAGGTTCGATGCGAATCGACGATCGGGCTACCGAATGCACCGCATCCGTCAATCGATACGAGCTTGTCCTTCATATGCATAACGCGGCCATTCAAACCGTCATACTGATCGGCATCGGTGCCAATTTTAATCTGAATTGGATTTTCTAGATGTGCGGCGTCATACAAGCCCATCGGAATGCTGTGCTGGACGCTGAAGAAGTTCAGCAGATCCACTGCTGATTGGATGAAATGCGGGTGACCATCCTTCTTAATTTTGCGCAGCAATGCTTCCTGAGAAGGGCGGTACCGGGATGGATCACAGCCAATTTTCTTAAACACGTGACGCCATTCCCGGACTCCGGGGATTTCATTGACGGGATGCTCCGTCAATGATAAGTGAATACTCTCATAGTAGAGGGGCAGGCGCTCACCAATTAAGGCCGGGAGCTCGCCAACCACAATTGACGGGTAATAAATGATACCGATTTTAAAATCAGGCACTAAATCCTTCAATTGAGAAGAAATCGAAACATCAAACATGACATGCCTCCTGTTCGACCGATCTACTGTAAGTGTACCATAAATGATGCGTGATGCTTCAGGCAATGTTTCAAAGAGAAGCGCTTTTTTAAAGCCAATTGAATCGCGCCAATGAAGCAGCCGGATCGGTGCAGGCTCAAGGCGAACGAACATGATCTTAAAACCGATCAAGCGTTTTCTATCATTGCGAAATCAACTAATTTCTTAGATAATGGTCGTGAATCACATCGGAGCTAAAGGATTGGACTTCTTGGCGTAATGCTGACCGACTCATGATTTTTCAGCAGGATCATGCAGTGATTGAGTTGAAATCGTGCGTTCAATCGATTAGAAAGGGGCCCTAAAACGATGGAACAAAAAGATTATCTAGCGGTGAGTGAGCAAGATACCGCGATTGGCATGCTGACGCTCACCGTTTACCAAGATCGGCTGTGTCGGATTGACTTTGGCCCGCTTGCTGCCAAGCGAGCGGAAATCGTGCGCTGGGCAGCAAAACACGGCCTGCCAACTGTTTTGCAGGACGATGCTGCAGCTTGCATAGATGCGGCTGATCAACTGACGGAATTCTTAAGCGGTAAAAGAAAGACATTTTCTTTGAAGCTGCTCATGAAGGGCACTGAATTTCAGCGTGAGGTGTGGCAGGCACTGATCGACGTTCCATACGGGACAACGCGTTCCTATAAGGATATTGCGGGTATCGTGAATCGTCCGAAGGCAGTAAGGGCTGTCGGTATGGCCAACAACCGAAATCCACTGCCCATTGTTGTTCCTTGCCACCGCGTCATCGGGACAAACGGAGCATTGACCGGGTACGCCGGCGGTCTCAAAGTGAAAGAATACTTATTGGGTTTGGAAACGAAGTGCTGAATGGAATCCGCCAATGATTCGGTATGATTGCTCGCTTTAAGGCATAAGGTGTAACGAGATCATGTCGAAGCGGGGAATGCGTGTGGACTGGAAAACTGCATTTCAGAAACATCTAACCATGTTGGGGGACTATTGGGTCGGCAATGCCGATCTTCATAAGATGCCGCTTGACCCGGAAGAAAAGCGCCGATTCACGGCGAGAAGCAAAGCGCTGAAGGATCAAGAGGCTGAAATTGAACGTACGCTCGTTCGGGCAAATCATGTGCGTGCAACCAGTAAGCGTGAGGACCTCGTCGTTGATTATTGCTTGGTCATGCAATGGCTGATCAAACATCAAAGTACATTTATTCTTGAAGAACGTTTGGAAAATCGCCAGTCTGTGCTGCGAAATCAACGTTTGGTTTCGGATGCTCTGGTGCCGATCGTTGCAAAGGAAGAGCAGGAGTTTGAGCGGGAGTCCGGTGAACAAGCACCGCTTGAGCTACGTTCGCGCACCTATGATCGGCTGGCTGCCGTACGCTATGCCGATTTGTGGTGGAACCGCCGAAATCCGCAGTATCCGGTTGTCGCCGATGATTGCACCAACTATATTTCTCAATGCCTTCATGCCGGGGGCATTCGCATGTGGGGCAATCCGATTCGCAGTAGGGGCTGGTGGCAGCAGCGGACGAATTGGAGTTTCAGCTGGACGGTTGCCAATGCGCTGCGCTGGTACTTGTCCAAGTCGGAAGGTATGATTGGTGCTGTGGAGAAAAGCAGTGCGCGTGAACTTGTCCCAGGTGATGTCATCTGTTATGACTTTGAAGGGGACGGGCACTGGAACCATAATACAATGGTGACCGCGCTCGATGCCAACGGCGAACCGCTGGTAAATGCGCATACTTACGATGCACGGCACCGTTCTTGGGCTTATCGCGATTCCCCGGCATGGACCAGTAAAATTCAGTATAAATTCTTTCATATTCGCGATCAAACCTAAGTGCGCTGCTTAAGTTGTGCTATAATAGATGCGTTTTCAAAGAAAAGGTCGGTTGATCCGGCCTTTTTTCACGAGTAACGAGCGGCATTTCATCAATAAGTCCGTTCGCGACACAAAAGCGCTCTGACGCCT
>NZ_BJMS01000049.1 GCF_006539285.1 Sporolactobacillus inulinus | reverse complement strand
TTTAAGGCCAAGCACAGCTTGGTTTTTCTAACGAGTAACGTATTGTTGTTTTCATAATGAGGAGTGTGCACCAGAAATGAGTAACCATATTGTGCTTTATCAGCCGCTTATTCCACCGAATACAGGAAATATCGCCAGAACTTGTGCCGGAACAAACAGCGGTCTTCACCTAATTCGACCGCTCGGCTTTTCTACTGATGATAAGCATCTGAAGCGTGCCGGCTTGGACTATTGGGATTCAGTAGATCTTCATTATTATGACTCACTTGACGAATTCTTTGAGCGGCATCCGCAAAGCGAATACTACCTTGTTGAAACCGACGGCAGTAGGCCCTATGATGCCTTTGACTATAGCGATACAAGTAAAGACTACTATTTTATTTTCGGACGAGAAACAACCGGATTACCGAAAGACTTTGTTGCCAAGTATCAGAATCGCTGCATTCGACTGCCGATGACAGGCGCAATCCGCTCACTTAATTTATCGAATTCAGCTGCGATCATGCTCTACGAAGCATTGCGCCAGCAGCGTTTTCCAGGATTATCCTGACTGCCCGTGTCGTTCTTGCTTCTTTACTCATTGTCTGATTCCCACCGGATTTCAAAAGTGTAATAAAAATTTTATGAAATCTGATTTTTCCTATTGCTTGGCTATTCCCGCTGGATTTATCAACGATTCCTTCTCAATCTGTACATAGTTTCATGAAAGATTAGCGAATGAGCGCATACACTTAAGTACATGGTCAGAAGCATTGGTGAATCTTTTCTAGGGGGGATATAATGAACTTTCTTGATAAACTGAAACAGTTCCACGACTATGAAGAGCAGCTGAAGTGGGAAGGCACATTTGCAGACTATCTTGAACTAGTGAAGAAGAATCCGATGATCGCACAGTCCGCGCATTCTCGTGTCTATCAGATGATTATTTCCGCTGGTGTTTCAGAGCAGAACGGACATAAGCATTATCATTTCTTTGATGACAAGATCTTCGGACTTGACGAAGCGATCGAACGGCTCATAGAGGAGTATTTTCACCCTGCGGCGCGGCGCTTGGACGTAAAGAAGCGTATTTTGCTGTTGATGGGTCCGGTGAGCGGTGGTAAATCAACGATTGTGACGATGCTGAAGCGCGGCTTGGAGAAGTATTCATGGACCGATGAAGGCGCGATTTACGCCATTAAGGATTGCCCGATGCATGAAGACCCGCTTCACTTAATTCCGCCGCACCTGCGCGAAGACTTTTTTCAAGAGACGGGCATTCGCGTTGAGGGGAATTTGTCACCGTTAAATGTGATGCGGCTTGAGAAGGAATACGGCGGACAGATTGAGGACGTTCCGGTGGAGCGCATTTTCCTTTCAGAAGACAAGCGCGTGGGGATTGGCACATTCAGTCCATCGGATCCGAAGTCGCAGGATATCGCTGATCTGACCGGCAGCATTGACTTCTCAACGATTGCCGAATATGGATCCGAATCCGATCCGAGAGCGTATCGATTTGACGGCGAGCTGAACAAGGCGAATCGAGGCCTGATGGAATTCCAGGAAATGTTGAAATGTGACGAGAAATTTCTGTGGCATTTGCTGTCCCTGACTCAAGAGGGCAATTTCAAAGCCGGACGCTTTGCCTTGATCTCAGCGGATGAATTGATTGTCGCGCATACGAACGAAACCGAATATCGGGCCTTTATCAGTAATAAAAAGAATGAGGCGCTTCATTCACGAATGATTGTGATGCCGGTTCCGTACAATTTGAAAGTGAGCGAAGAAGAGAAGATCTATGAGAAGCTGATCTCGGAAAGCGATGTGGCAAACGTGCATATCGCGCCGCATGCGCTGCGTACGGCAGCCGTATTTTCGATCTTAACCCGATTGAAGGAATCGAAGAGCCGTGGTATTGATCTCAATAAAAAGATGCGGCTCTACGACGGTGAAATCGTTGAGGGCTATAATGAAGCCGATATTAAGGAACTGCGGAATGAATTCCCTGATGAAGGAATGAGCGGCATTGATCCGCGCTACGTGATCAACCGAATTTCTTCTGCCATTATTAAGAAAGGTGTACCGTCGATCAATGCACTGGATATTTTGCGCTCGATTAAAGAAGGTCTCGCGCAGCATCCGTCCATCAGTGACGAGGATCGTTCGCGTTACACCGAATTCATTGCACTTGCCCGCCGCGAATATGATGAATTAGCAAAAAGTGAAGTACAAAAGGCATTTGTTTATTCTTTTGAGGAATCAGCAAAAACATTAATGGATAACTATCTGGATAATGTTGAAGCGTATTGCAACAGCAATAAAATCTTCGATCCGATTACCGGTGATGAAGTTGATCCGGATGAGAAACTGATGCGCTCCATTGAAGAACAAATCGGTATTTCCGAAAATGCGAAGAAATCGTTTCGAGAAGAGATCTTAATCCGCATTTCTGCCTATGCACGGAAAGGCAAACGCTTTAACTATAAGTCTCATGAGCGACTGAAAGAAGCGATTCAGAAAAAACTATTCGCCGATCTCAAGGACGTGGTGAAAATTACAACGTCAAGCAAAACTCCGGATGAGACGCAGTTGAAACGTGTCAATGAAGTTATTGCAAGACTTGTTGATGAATACGGTTATAATACGACCTCTGCTAACGAATTATTAAGATATGTAGGAAGCTTGCTCAACCGTTGAATCGGATGACCAAAGAAACGGCTGAGGGGGCAAATCAAGAAGGGACACACGCAAGTCAATGAGCCAATCAACAAAGAGAGAAGTATGGAGCTGGATCCGTGCGGGCGCCATCGCCATTCTGATTGCTTTTCTTGTCCGCCAATTTATTTTCAGTAATTATATCGTCCGCGGCGAGTCGATGATGCCGACGCTTCAGGATGGAAATCGTCTGATCGTGAATAAAGTCGGTTACACGGTCGGTACACCGCATCGTTTTGATGTGATCGTTTTTCACGCAACCCAAACAGAAGATTATGTTAAACGAATCATTGGTTTGCCTGGGGATTCGATTACGTATAAAAACGATCAGCTTTATGTCAATGGGAAAAGGGTCGTGGAACCTTATTTACAGCATTATAAGGATGCGCTGCCCCAAGGCCAGCAGCTTACGGAAAATTTCAATTTGAAGTCAAAGACCGGTAAGCTGCGTGTTCCCGAGGGCAAGTTATGGGTGATGGGCGACAATCGCATGAATAGTGAAGACAGCCGCTATTTTGGCTTTGTTGATCAGAAATCGGTCATTGGAAAGGTATCTATTCGTTATTGGCCGCTTAATGAATGGGAAATCATGCAGTCCATCGTTTTACCATAAAGTGCATCGAATTTTGTGAAAGTGCCGATCCGCTCGGCACTTTTTT
>NZ_BJMS01000048.1 GCF_006539285.1 Sporolactobacillus inulinus | reverse complement strand
TAAGGATTAGGCGTAGCCAAGTTTTCTAATAGTGAATAATTTAATGCAACGACGAAATGTGAGGCACAAGTAGAATGCCGCGCGAATTAAGGTTCGCTATTTGCTGGGAGCGAAACGGTGTCGGTGGTTGCGATCAGCCGCTACGTGCTTAAAGACGCGCATAGAGTTCGCGCACGACGGTCGCAACAATGAATAACCGTAAAAAGGGTCATACTAGAAGTGTTCATGACTTCGTCATATTGGTTGCGCTTGCAGAAAATGGAATAAAAAAAATATCTGTTATACTGAAACTGTAATATAACAGAAGAAAAAAAGGAGAATTATTGTATGACAAAGCGTTTCCTTTTCATTTCTGACTTTGATGGTACGTTATCCGATAAAGATTTTTTTCATGTACTCATTAACCGCCATTTTGCCGATCAAGCGGAGAAGCTATATGCAGACTGGGACCAGAAAGTTATGACCGATCTTGAGTATCTCAGCCGCTTATTCAGCCGCGCTGACCGTGATCAACAGGAGCTTGATGAAGATATTGATGCCGTTCCTTTTGACCCGGACGCCAAAGCGGTGATTGAGCAGGTCAAGAAGCTTGGCGGTGATTTTGTCGTCATTAGTGCTGGTACAGACTATTATATTAAACGAATTTTTGAGAAACAGGGTATAACAGATGTGCCGGTTTATTCGAATCCCGGTGTGTATGCGGATCGAGGCATTCAATTGCAGGTAGACCCTAACGGCCCGTATTTCTCAGAACTGTATGGAATCGATAAGCAGAAACTCGCCAAGGACTTGATGAAAAATTATGAATTGGTTTTTTATGCGGGCGACAGCGGTCCCGACTTAAAGGCGGCGCTTTTGACGGATACTATTTTCGCCAAAGGGAAGCTGCAGCCGCTGCTCGATCAAGAAAACAGAGACTATGTTGCGATCAATAATTTTAAGGATGTTGCAAATTATCTATCCACTCATGAGGAGGCAATCATCAATGGCGGTCGATAATCATCAGATTGTTGTTCCATCATTACTCGATGTGCGCAAGGGAAATTTAGCCAATCTTGGTCGTATGCTTGCGCGTCATCAATTCAGCAAGGTTGTTCTTTTTTTCGGAACGGGTTTAATTGAGATGCTTGGCGATAAAGTGTTGGACGCGATGAAACAAGCCGGAATTGAGGTGCTTGAGCAAAAGGAAGTCGGCGATATTGATATCGATCACGTCGTAGACGAGGCTTTTCAGCTTCCGGCACAAACCGAAGCTGTGGTCGGTATCGGCGGAGGCAAGGCATTGGATGCCGCAAAATATACCGCATTGTTGCGCAAATGGCCGTTTATCAGTGTTCCTACATCGACGTCAAACGATGGGTTTTCCAGTTCCAACACGTCGTTGACGATTCATGGACGGCGCATTTCGGTACATGCGAAGATGCCCTACGGAATCGTGATTGATGTCGATGTCATCAGAAATGCTCCGGAATGCTTTATCTACTCGGGCGTTGGCGACCTTGTATCGAAAATTACTGCAGCTGAAGACTGGATCTTTGAAGAACAGAATGGGGTTACACGCGTTGACGACTGCGCGCTGATGCTTTCGAAAAAAGCGGTAAACAGCTTTGTCCGCACTGATTTCGGTACGATTCGTGATGACCTGTTCATTAAGGAATTGGTGGATTCACTGACCATGGCCGGGATATCGATGGAGATTGCCGGCAGCAGTGCGCCGACCAGCGGCAGCGAGCACCTGATTTCGCATGCACTTGACACCTATGGCTCGAAACCACAGCTGCACGGCATTCAAGTCGGGGTTGCCAGCTATCTCATGAGCAAGGTGCAGGATCACCGTTATGAACGCATCACCAAGGTCCTTCAAGATACCGGGTTCTTTACGTTCGCCAAATCCGCCGGGATGACGATTGCTGATTTTGATATGGCGATTGATCGTGCTCCGGAAATGAAACCGATGCGCTGCACGTATCTGCACCGGGCGGAATATCGTGACCGCGCGCACCACATTCTGCATGAGGATCCGATTTTGCAAGACATTTTGCTTTAAAGAACAACAGACCATTTCCCTCAAGAGGCAGGCTGCTGTCTCTTTTTTTTTGTGGTCTAAAAGGGAGATTCTATTAGGATCAGTCTTGCCTTGCTTTCTGCTGATTTAGTATTGTGAACGCTTTGAATCTCAAGGTATAATGAATGAAAAGGTTTCAATGCTCGACACCAATGAACAACCATTATGTGGAGGCAAAGAAAGGGGCTTACGGCGATGAGTACGATATTATATAATGACCGTTTTCTGGATCGCAGTCAGGGGAAAGTAGATATGGAGGATCGCGGCTATCAGTTTGGCGATGGGATCTATGAAGCGCTGCGCGTATATAATGGAAAAATGTTTCTGCTTGATCTGCATATGAAACGACTGGAACGGAGTGCGCGCGAACTGCGGCTTGCACTGCCTTACGCTACCGACCATTTGGCGGAAAATCTGGATAAGCTGATCAAGGAAAATGCCATGGACTACGGTTACGTTTACTTCCAGATCACGCGCGGGGCGATTGCACGCAAACACCGGTTCCCGGAGCAGCCGATCGATACCGTGCTGACTGCCAGTGTTGAGGCGACCGATAAGGATGAGGATCTGCACACGGACGGGATCAAGGTCAGCTTGCTTGATGACATCCGCTGGCTGCGCTGCGACATCAAGACATTGAACCTGCTCGGCAATGTGCTGGCAAATCAAGAAGCGTTTGAACGCGGTGCCGATGACGCAATTCTTCATCGCGACGGTGTTGTTACCGAAGGCACAACCTGCAACGTATTCATGGTGAAAGACGGCGTGTTGATCACACATCCTGCCGACCACTTTATTTTGAACGGCATTACCCGTATCTTTGTGCTCCAACTTGCCGAGCGGCTGGGTATTCCGGTTGACGAACGCACGTATACAACGGCTGAACTTCTAGCCGCAGATGAAGTGTTTCTCACGAGTACCGGCGTGCGCGTGACTCCGGTGCTGCAAATCGATGATCGACAGGTTGCAGGCGGAAAACCGGGACCGATCACCAACCGACTGCTCGAAGCGTTTAATCAGGATGTGGAACAATTTATTACGGCTGTCAACGCGTAAAGCAAGTCGTTTTGAAACGATAGGGAATGATCCACAAGTTAATGGAAATGAGGGTTGATTCATGGCCGCGTCGATGCGCACATCACTTCGTTCGGTAAAGCACCAATTGAATGGAATAACTTCTGATTTTCTTGGAGGAAGAAGTGAGGATTGCGAAAAAGCGTCGCTGTGCTGCGTTTGAGACCCTTGTTGCGATAAAAAGAGTCTGTAACGGCATTGTGCCGGATGCAGGCTCTTTTTGTTGTGCTTTTGAAGAAAGGCGGGATTTTGCTTGAAATGGCGCGATTGGGACATTAATCTAAAAGTACGATTGATTGGAGAAGGTTTTTTTAATCTTCTTTTTTGGATGTTTTTTCCGTTCATGGCAATCTATTTTTCGAATCATTTTGGACAGGAGACAGCCGGATTGCTGCTGATTTTATCGCAGGTGATCGGTACGGCGATTGGCTTGCTTGGCGGCTATTGTGCCGATCACTTCGGCCGTAAACGAATGATGGTTTTTTCAGCGGTTGGTCAGGCGGTTTGCTTTGCACTCTTTGCCCTTGCCAACTCACCGTGGTTGACTTCACCTTGGGTAACCTTCATCAGCTTTTCACTGCTTGGTCTATTCGGCCAGTTGTACCAGCCGGCCAGCCATGCGATGATCGCCGATGTGGTTCCTGAGCAGGATCGAGCCGGCATTTTTGCGGTTTTTTATACGTCGATCAATGTGACCGTCGTCATTGGTCCGTTACTCGGCGCGGTCTTCTTTTTCGACGATCGCTTCGGCTTTCTTGTCGTTTGCACACTGGTTAGTGCCGTGCTCATCGGGGTGTTGCAACACTGGATTCATGAGACGGTACCCATCAAAAAAGCTACGGAGCATCGGAAAGAAAATAAAAAATGGCTGCACCATCTGAAGGATCAGCTTGGCGATTACAGGGTGATCTTCAATGATCGCATTTTTCTGCTCTATATCTTGGCCGGGGTTCTGGTTGCGCAAACCTTCATGCAGCTGGATCTCTTGATTGCCGTATACACAACGGATCGGGTGCCGCTTCAGACGCTGTTCTCATTTCGCGATTGGCAGCTGACTATTGACGGGAAAGATCTGTTTAGTCTCATGGTCTCCATGAACGGATTGTGTGTGGCTTTGCTGACGGTGATCGTGACAAAATGGATGACCAAGTTCCGGGAGCGCAATGTATTCATGGTCTCGGCCTTTTGCTATGGTGTGGCCATGATTCTTATCGGCGCAACGATCAACGCCTGGCTGCTTCTGGTAGGGATTGTTTTGTTCTCTTGGGCAGAGCTGATGACAGTCGGCGTGCAGGACAGCTTCATTGCCAAACTTGCGCCGGAACATTTGCGCGGGCAATACTTTGCTGCGGCCGGGCTACGCTTTTCGCTTGGTCGGACGATTGCGCCGATAGCTGTACCCATGACCGTCTGGTTCGGCTATTCGTGGACCTTTTTCATTCTGGCGGTCCTCGCCTATCTCGGAATGATGATCTATGGCATCATGTTCTCGATGTTTTACCGCAGGAAAATGCCGGTTAAGGTATCATTAATTCAGATGAAACGATCTCATTCAATTGATTGAACACCCGCAAGAATCATAGAATGAGACAAGGGGTATCAGAACGTAAAAGGGGGCTTTGCACATGGGAGAACGTGATTGGTGGAAAGAGATCACCGTTTACCAAATTTATCCTAAGAGTTTCAAAGATACGAATGACGATGGGATTGGCGATCTTAAAGGAATCGTTGAAAAATTGGATTATCTGCAAAATCTCGGTATTGAGGCAATTTGGATCAATCCGGTTTACCGATCGCCGATGGTGGATAACGGCTACGACATCATGGATTACAAAGCGATTAACCCACAGTTCGGAACAATGCAGGATATGGATCAGCTGATCGGTGAGGCGGGAAAACGCGGGATACGCATAATCATGGACCTTGTCCTGAATCATACCTCAAACCAGCATCCTTGGTTCCTTGAATCAAAGAGCAGCCGTACGAATGCAAAAAAAGATTGGTATATTTGGCGGGACCCAAAGCCGGACGGCACCGCCCCGACCAACTGGCGCGCAGAGTTTGGCGGTTCCTCTTGGACGTTTGACCAGCAGCGCGGCCAGTATTACCTGCATTGTTTTGCAGCGGAGCAGCCGGATTTGAATTGGGCCAATCCAGATGTGCGGGCAGCAATCTATGAATTGATCACGTTCTGGCTAGAGAAAGGTGTCGGTGGATTCCGACTTGATGCCATCACTTACATTAAAAAGCCGGAACGATTTACAGATCTGGAGCCGAATGGAGAGGATGGATTGGCACCGGTTGGACGCGCCTCGCTGAATCAGCCTGGAATCTTGGACTACCTGCGTGAATTGAAGGCACGCACCTTTGCCCGTTATGACATTTTTACCGTCGCTGAAGCGCCCGGTGTTCCGGCAGAACAGATTCCGCAGTTCACCGGGGAAAATGGGGTGTTCTCAATGCTGATCGAGTTCGATCATATCAATATGGGTGTCGGATCGGAACAGAAATGGTACGAGCCAGTTCCTTGGTCGCTTACCGATCTGAAACGGATCATCTCGAAAAGTCAGCACTATGTGAATAAAACGGGTTGGTCCGCACTGTATCTGGAAAATCACGATTCGCCGCGCTCAATCAACAGTTACCTTGGTGATCAAGCCGTGAAGGCGGGAACAATGCCAGCGAAACTGCTGGCGACCTTTTACATGCTGCTGAAAGGGACCCCGTATATTTACCAAGGCCAAGAGCTTGGCATGACCAATGTCCATTACCCATCAATTGATGAATACGATGACCTTTCGTCGTTTAACCAGTACCGTTCGGCGATCAGGGAAGGGCACTCCGAACAAGAAGCGCTCGAAGCAGTTTGGCGCTTCAGCCGGGACAACAGCCGAACGCCCATGCAGTGGAACGATTAGAAGTATGCCGGTTTTTCCACGCAAAAACCGTGGCTTGGCGTGCATCCGAACTTTGTACGTGTGAACGCACAAGCGAAGCTGCGCAATCCGGATTCGCTCTACTATTATTATCAAAAATTGATCCGCCTTCGTAAAAGCAGCCGGGCACTGCTTTATGGCGACTACGCACTCCTAGAAGCGGAGCATGAACACGTGTGGGCGTATACGCGCAGCTGCAGTCACGAAAAAATGCTCGTCATTCTTAACTTTAGCAATACGTTGGTTGACTTTCCTTCGTCGCAAGAATTGGTACAAGCGGCAACGAAACTGGTGCTTGGGAACGTACCGGAGCGTCTGCCGGATCTCGAGAATAAGATGCAGTTGAAACCGTATGAAGCACGGGTTTATCTCGTTAAATAACACAAAAAACTTGGACTCAGAGGTGAGCTGATCCAAGTTTTTTTGCTGAAGATCATCAACTTTTTCACGCGATAAGTAACGTACAAAAATTCTATGGATGATCGTATAAGGGCAACTTTTAGCCGGTGCTAAAGGCTAGGCTTTGCTAAGTTTTCTTTATAGGAAAAGATAGTTTATGATTTTTTGGTCACGCAAAAGATTGTACATCAAACGCGTAGATGCTCTGGCGCCCGCGGCCGCGCCCTGTTGATGCGAGTAACCGAAGCGGCGATTCAGCACAGGGTGATGAATGAAAGCCGCATCCTGCGGAAGTAAGGACCGGGCGTATTTTGCCCGGTTTTTCTTAATCTACCGTTTGTTGCGGTAAAGGTACATCGTAACCGGCGCAAAAATCAGGATGAGTACGGCGGAGACAATGAGCACCCAGATGATCTGCATCCAATTGACCTGGCCGCCCATTAATTGGCGAAGCGAAGTGGTCAGAATCGATACCGGGTTGATGTTAACGAAAGCACGCAGCCAGCCGGGCATGGTGGCCGGATCAACAAAAATGTTGCTGGCAAAGGTCACCGGGAACAGCAGCGTCATGCTAATGCCCATCACGGCTTTCGCTGTTTGCAAAATCAGGCCAAGCATCGTGAACACCCAAGAGAGACTGAACGAGAATATCAGGACGAGCATGATGCCGGCAACAACGCCGAGCACGCCGCCTGCCGGACGGAATCCGAGAATCAGCCCCAGAATGATAACAATGATCGATGCAAGCGTATAGCGCACCGTATCGGCAAGCAGTGCGCCGACCAGCGGAGACGGTCCCCAGATCGGCATTGAGCGGAAGCGGTCAAAGGTTCCTTTCGAAATGTCTTCATTGAGTGAGACGCCTGTATAAACCGTGGTGAAAACAACCGTCTGCACCAGAATACCAGGAATTAAGAATTGCAGGTAGTCGGCTGTTGAACCGGCAAGCGCGCCACCGAACAAATACGTGAACATGAGTGTAAACATGACCGGGAAAAAGGTGACGTCAAGAAGCTGCTCGGGAACATATTTTATTTTCAGCAAGGCGCGCCAAGCAAAAGCAAGGGACGTCGTGAAACCGCTCGGATGCGGCGGCCGCTTGTGATCGACAAGTGCCGCACGCATTTTGTTCAGTTGTTGTTCGCTATTCATTCCAATGCACCTTCTTTTTGTGGGCTGTCTTCTGCCGGCTTGCCGGTAAGCGTTAAGAACACTTCGTCAAGGCTCGGCTGGCCGAGTGAGAATTCGCTGACTCTGATTTGATGGTCGCTCAGCATCGTTAAGGCTTTTGCCGCATGATCCGTATCCGAAAGCTGGGCGGAGAGTGCCGATGGGTCGGAGGACAGGTGCACCGGAGTCCCCAGTGTCGTGCTGAGCAATTGCTGCGCCTCGGCACGTGCTGCAGCGTCGATTAAGCGGACGTGCAGGATGCCCGTTCCGACTGAGGCTTTTAATTCGCTGCTTGTCCCCTTAGCGATGATTTTTCCATGATCGATGACGGCGATCCGGTCGGCAAGCTGATCGGCCTCATCCAGATATTGCGTCGTCAAGAGGACAGTCGTTCCGGTGCTGACGAGCGCGCGAACAATATCCCAAATTTGATTGCGGCTGCGCGGATCGAGTCCGGTTGTCGGCTCGTCTAGAAAGAGCAGCTTTGGACGCACGACCATACTGGCGGCGATGTCGAGACGGCGTCTCATTCCGCCGGAATACTTTTTCACCTGACGTTTCGCTGCGTCCTGCAAATCAAAAGCGTCCAGCAGCTCTGCCGCACGGTCCTTCGAGTCGCTGCGTGTATAACCCATCAATCGAGCAATCAGCATTAGATTCTCTGTTCCTGAGAGGTCTTCGTCAACGGAGGCGAATTGGCCGGTCAGACTGACGCACGCGCGCACGGCATCCTGCTCCTTAAATAAATCATGACCGAAGATTTTTGCTGTGCCTCCATCGGGCTTGAGTAAGGTCGCCAGCATTTTCATTGTGGTCGTTTTTCCGGCACCGTTTGGACCGAGAAAACCATAAACCGTTCCTTGAGGAATAGCCAGGTTGATCCCGTCAACTGCGCGATGCTTTCCAAAACGCTTAACAAGATCGACCGCTTCAATGGCAAGCGGCTGATCCTTTTGATTCATTACGTTTTCCATAGTTTCCTCCAAATCATCTGTTTGAGCTGCTCAATGAGCGAATGCCCTTTTTATAGGTGAACCTGTGTCAATTATATGAAATATTGCAGATAAAGGCGAATCTGAAGATGATCGAAAAAGTGCAAAGTGACTGATAAAACCTGTGAAGTGACTGATAAAAAATAAAAAGTGGTTGATAAAACCGCAAAAGTGACTGATGAAATTTGCAAAGTGACTGATAAAACCGTAAAAGTGACTGATAAAATTTGCAAAGTGACTGATAAAACCGCCAAAGTGACTGATAAAATTTGCAAAGTGACTGATAAAACCGTAAAAGTGACTGATAAAACCGCCAAAATGATCGATACACTTTTTAAAATGGACCGTTGCCGATGAGAAAATCGGATTGCTAGTCACACTGACTAATCCAAACGACTGCTTTTGGTTATGTTTACGCATGACAAAGCCGTTGTTTTTTATTATTCTGATCTTAATGAATTTTTTCTGATGAGGTGAACGGTTGATGGATGGTCAAGAAAGTTTGGGTGCGTTTGTAACCGATGGATTAAACCTTGCGCCGCTAGGAAACGGCGTACTGAACGGAACGGTTTTTGCTGCAAAAGATGTGTTCGCGGTTCGGGGACATGTAACTTCCGCGGGACAGCCGCTTTGGGCGAGCACCCATCCTGCTGCCGAAGCCCATGCACCGGTGGTCAAAAGCTTGTTGGAATGCGGTGCACGCTTACGCGGAATGACGGTTACCGATGAGTTAATGTACAGTCTCAAAGGAGACAACATCCACTATCCGCCGACGATCAATCCGCGTGTGCCGGATGCCTACTCCGGAGGGTCCTCAAGCGGATCGGCGGTGGCCACCGCTTCAGAAGCGGTCGACTTCGCCATCGGTACCGATACCGGCGGGTCGGTGCGTATTCCCTCTTCCTATTGCGGGTTGTTCGGCATTCGTCCATCGCACGGAGCGGTTTCTTTGGAAGGCGTCGTTCCGTTGGCGCCGAGTTTCGACACGGTCGGCTGGATGGCTCGAAGCGCTGAACTGCTCGAGCGTGTGGGTTCCTGCCTCTTGCCGGAAAAAGCATCAGCATCCTTCCAGCGCTTTTATCAATTAAAAGAAGCGTGGGCTCAGATTGATCATCCGTCGGTGCTTCAGTCGCTTCGTGCATTCATCAAAGAGCATCTTTCAGATCTGAAGATTGAGCCAACTCAGCTCCCGCTGGCTAAACCGGCGGAACTTGCGGAAACGTTTCGCGTCCTGCAAGGCTATGAAGCTTGGCAATCACATGGCCTGTGGATCGAGCAAAATCATCCCCACTTTGCCAGAGATGTTGGCGGTCGATTCGAAGCCGCATCGAAAATGAAAAAAGATAAAGCTTACCAACAGGCGGCAGCGACGAAACAACAATTCACCGAGAAGATACGCGCATTCCTCGGCAGCGATGGACTGCTGATCATCCCGACGACCTACGGACCGGCACCGAAACGAGGCAGCGGAGCTGAAGAAAGCGATAAAGTCCGCGCACGCACCATGCAGCTGACCTGTATTGCCGGCGTATCCGGACTGCCGCAAGTGACCGTACCTATTCTTGAATTGGCTGCCCCAATCGGCTTATCCTTCATTTCCGGCTACGGCACCGATCGGCAGCTGCTCGCGTTTGTGAGGAACGTGTTTGAGTAACTCGAAAAAAATGTACCAAAAACGGTTGTCTCCAGTCAACAGACTTTTGAGACAACCGTTTATTTTTTTGCTCACCTAGACCTTTTTCCGACCGGTCACACCTCTGTTTTCTTCGGCCATTTACCGAAAAATTCAGGCGTGTCATAGGTGAAGTAATCTTCGAGATAAGCTTCGCGCGTGTCGGCGAACAGCTCATCGGCGACTGCCGCGGTGATGAGCGGGAGACTGTATTTCATTCCGGACAGTGCGGAGGCGGACAAGCCGCAGCTGATCATGCCGGAATAATTGAACGCGTAAAGCCCATGCAGCAGTTCCGCACCTTTTGCATCGCGCCCCAAGTAAGCAAAACCGGGGCTCAGATACGGATGGGCATCGAGCACGGGACTGGCGATTGCTTCCGGCGCTTTATAGCGGTCGCCCCAGCGGAGAATGTACGGCTCCAGCACGCTCAGTTCGGGACGCAGTGCCGGATCGGTGCGCAACCCGGTACTGATGATTAAGAAGTCGAAAAGAAAGCTGCCTTTTTCGGTGAAAACACGCACCCCGTCGTCTGAGGGCTGAACGTCAAGCCAAGGTGAACCAAGATGCAGCGTGAAGCCGGGCCATGCGGCGGCACGGTTAAACGTGTCGTTGGTCGGTGGCTGATTCAGGTTGAAAAAGTGAGCCATGACGGCATATTTCTCGGCATCCGCCAGCGTGTGATAGTGCTCAATCAATCCCGATGGTTCCATTTGCCGAATCGGATTCACGCGCGGAAGCTGTTTTCGTCGAACAAAGACATGTGCTTCGGCCGCGCCCTCGGTCAATGCGTAATTCGCATTGTCAAAAGCCGAGGAACCGCCGCCGAGTATGGCGATCTTCTTTCCTTTCAGTGCATTGAAATCAATCGATTCCGAAGTATGCGCATAGAGATGCTTCGGCAGCTTTTCGCGAATCATCGCCGGTACATACCATTGCCCGCCGCCTTGGATTCCGGTCGCCAGAATGACTTTGCGCGCGAGCAGTGTATCCGACGGGGCAGCGGCGCCTGTGAGATGCAGGCGATGAACACCGGCGTTTGCCGGATCAATTCGCGTGAGTTTGACCTGATTGATCACCGGAAGGTTCAGGACTTGCCGGTACCAGCATAGATAATCCATCCAGTCTCGGCGAACGATTTTGTCCAGCGCATTCCAAGAATCTTCACCGAATTGAGCTTCCCACCAAGAACGGAAGGTTAACGAGGGGATGCCGTAATCAATCGAGGTCAGCTGTTTCGGCGTTCTCAGCGTCATCATGCGTGCATAGGTGATCCAGGGTCCTTCGCGGCCTTGCGGATTTTCATCGATCACGAGAATATTCGTCATGCGTTTGCGGATCAGGCCAAAAGCGATTCCCAGCCCGCACTGCCCAGCCCCGACAATAACGGCATCGTAGACATGACCATCAGGGTGGGGCGTTTCATGGACCCAATTCGAACAACAGTCGAGTCCAAGATAGGAGAGATCGGTTTTCACACGTTGATTTAATGCGTGCAGGCTCATGTACACCATCACCTCTGTTCGAAAAGTTGTGACTTATCGCACTATTTGATTTAATCCTAACGGTTCCTAAGCAAGGTTTCAATCACGATGTATCTAAATTTTCTTGCAAAATTTAGATAAGATAACTAGATCAGAAACGATCCTTGCGCTATAATACTTACATTATGAAAATATTTTAAAAATTTAATGATTTTATTCCAGCTATGATTTTCCAAGCTGATCTAATGGAAAAATTCCGACCATGATTCGCGGCTGCTTTTCAAGAAGCCGAAACTGATTCACAGAATAGGAGGTGCTGAATATGAAGGTTTCCGAACTTTTTCAGATACCGATGTTCAGTGAATTCAAACTCATTGCCGGTCAAAAAGGTGTCGATCGTGAACTGCAAAATGTCAATATGATGGATGCGCCGGATATTATCGACTATTTAAAGCCAAACGATTGGCTGATCACCTCGGGCTATCATCTGCGTAACAATCCCGACTTTTTTTACACACTTGTTGCGCAGATGGCGGAGCGGGGCTGTGCTGCGCTCGGGATCAAGACACGCCGGTTTATGAATGACATTCCGGAAGCGGTTGTTCGTCTGGCCAATGAGCGTTCGTTTCCGCTGATCGATTTGCCCAATAGTCTTTCACTGGTTGATATCGGCAATCAGACTTTAACACAGATCCTGGATACGCGTACAAAGGAGCTTCAATTTGCGATTGATACGCACCAGCAGTTTACCGAACACATTATGAGCGGTGAGAGCACGGATCGGCTGTTGAAACGCTTATCCGATATGATTGGTTATCCAACGATTCTGCTGGATTCTTATTTGAAAATTATCGCGGCGTCAAATCGGGCCTTCGCCCATGGACTATTTACCGATCGACTGGCTGACTTTGAACAAACCCTTTTTCAGCAGAAAGCAAACTTTGCCTCATTTTCACAAATGGATAGCCACCAGACCTATTCCTTATTTGTGATTTACACCTATAAGAAAAAACGTTGTTTTCTGCTTGTCTGCGGTCATGTGCCGCTTTCAGACCGGTTGCTGACACTGACCGTGGAGCAGGCGATGAACGTATTGGCATTCGAGCTGATGAAGGATGAAGCGCTCGAGCAGACCGAGCGCAAAGTACGCGATGCCTTCTTCACCAACCTTATCCTAGGGGCATTTTCAACACGAGATGAATTGATCAGCCGGGCAACAGAATTCGGTCTGGCAGACCGTCAGCGCTCGGTTTGCGTGGTCGGCGAACTGGATGCCGATGCCGATCCGATGAGTTATACGCACTTCCAAATGGAAACGGACGAGGTCTATTCATTTTTGGAAGGGGAGACTGCCGCATTGCCGTTCGCCGCACATCTTTTTGTCCGCGATCATGTTTGTGCCATCATTTTTGAGGTTGTGGCCTCCGGGGATCATGGACTGCGTTTTTTGACCCCTTATCTGAAGAAAATTCAGGAGCGTGTTGCACGCTTTTTTTCGCATACGCTGTCCTTTGGGCTTAGCCATCCGTTTAGCAGTCTGGAAGATTTGCCGAATGCATTTCATGAGGCGGCTGATGCTCTTCACGCCGGAGCGCAGATGGGCAAGCGCGCGTTTCTGCAAATCTATCAATCACGGGGAATCCGCGATCTTCTGCACCGGATTCCAACTGAGGAACTGAGCGCACTCTACGAGCAGACGCTGCAAGAACTTGCCCACCCGAAAAAGGAAGAGGAGCAGGTGCTGCTGCATACACTCTTTGTCTTTCTCGAATCGAATTGCCAGATTTCAGAGACGGCGAAGAAGTTGTTTGTTCATCGAAATACGGTCATTTACCGGATCGATAAATGTGAAAATCTGCTTGGCGCTGATTTGAAGGATCCGGATACCATTTTTCAGATTCGTTTCGCTTTGCGGATGAAGCCGCTGATTGAGCGTTCAAGCGTAACTGAACTGCGAAAAAATTTCAAAAATTAACAAAACGCAAAGGAGGCAGGTCGGTGAACCTAGATGAATTGAATGATGCAGCAGAAGATGCGTTTGTGCATCAACTAGGGGGTATTTTCGAACATTCGCCATGGATCGTGCGCGAAGCAGCGAAAAAACGGCCATTTGCTTCGAAAGACGGCTTGTTTCAGGCGATGGCGGTAATCGTTGCCTCAGCGGGTGCAGAACGGCAAGAAGCCTTGATTCGCGCGCACCCGCGCCTCGGTACGGCAAAGATAATGACCGAGCAATCCGGCGAGGAACAAAAGACGGCCGGTTTGTGCGATCTTCCAAAGGGTGAAGCTGAGCAGCTAAAAGCGTTGAATCAACAGTATGAAGCACGCTTTGATATGCCCTTCATCATGGCGGTGCGCGGAAAATCAAAGGCGGCGATTGTCGCTGCATTAAAAGAACGATTGATGCATGCACGCGCAGACGAGTTCAATCGGGCCTTAGCAGAGATTATAAAAATTGCACGATTCCGTCTGGACGATGTTCTGGAAGCGACGAAGCAGTGAAGAGGAATAAGGAGGAGCATGATGGGCGAACTGACCACACATATTCTTGATTTGACGCAGGGTACGCCTGCGTCAAACGTTCGAATTGATCTCTATGAAGTCAACGCGTCCGTGTTGACCTTCCTGAAAAGTGCGGCGACCAATCACGACGGACGGCTCGACGCGCCGCTGATTGACGCCTCGGCGTTCAGCGCAGGCGTTTATGAGCTACACGTACATATCGGCGCTTATTTTCGCAAAGCGAAGCAAGCCTCAAGCACGCCCGCATTTCTCGACATCGTTACGGTTCGTTTCGGTGTGGATGATCCGGGACGAAACTATCATGTGCCGCTGCTCGTTTCACCGTGGGGCTATCAAGTCTATCGCGGCAGTTGAACAGGAAGTTTCTGCACGAATCGATCTCATAAAAAGCCTCCGGCTGTACCCATGCCGGAGGCTTTTTGGTTTTATAAAGGTTGCCGGTGGAGAAAACTCAGTTCTTTAGTGATGAGATGAATCCTCACCTTGAGCAACTTGTTTTGCTGATCGCAGGCCGAGGGGGGCCGCAGGGAATCGTATACTCGGAAGGCTCCGGAATCGCCCGCGGTTGTGCTCGGTTGATGCGAGCACCAAATGGCATGCCCGAAAAGTAAAAGCGAAACGCCGAAGTTAAAGCGAAATGCTGAGAAGTTAAAGCGAAATCCTCAAAAGTTAAAGCGAAACCCTGCATGGAAGAGGAACTTTCGCTAATTAAATGAACTTTCGCTAAGCACGAATATGT
>NZ_BJMS01000047.1 GCF_006539285.1 Sporolactobacillus inulinus | reverse complement strand
TCACATCCTGTGAAAGTATGTCCTGTATGCAACGCGGAAGTCATCACATCCTGCGGAAGTAGGAACTTCCACTAAAAAGCGCGCCTCATCAAACTTCTTTTGCTGCGCTTGTTTCTGCGATCATTTGCTTTGAAGCAGCGTCGATTGGCTCTGCAGAAGTACGACGTCCGGCATTTAAAATAAGATTGAGAATAAGAGCGGTAAGACTCCCTGCAACGATTCCATTATTCGTCAGAATCTGAATCAGACTTGGAAAATGGGCGAACAATGCCGGCTGCACCGTAACGCCCATGCCAATGCCGACGGCACAAGCGACGATCAGCAAGTTTTCTTGACGAGAAAAATCAACTTTTCCGAGCATACGGACGCCGGAAGCAATGACCATGCCGAACATGGCCAGCGTTGCACCACCGATGACCGCGTTTGGAATGAGGACGGTAATCGCACCGATTTTCGGAATCAGACCAAGGGCAACCAAAGCAACGCCGCAGACTACGGTGACGCTGCGTGATTTCACCCGGGTCATCTGAACCAGACCAACGTTCTGTGAAAAAGTGGTATAAGGAAAAGCATTGAAGAAACCACCGAGCAGGATTGCTAGACCTTCAGCGCGATAGCCGTGCTGCATTGCTTTTTCGTCAATTTTTTTTCCACAAATCTCACTCAAAGCCAGATAGACGCCGGTCGTTTCAATCATGCTGACAATCCCAACGATCGACATGGCGATAATCGCATCAAGATGAAAGGTCGGTGCACCGAAACTGAATGGAGCGATCAAACTGAACCAGCCCGATTGGCCGACGGATGAAAAATCGACTTTTCCCATAAACGCGGCAGCGAGGGTACCGACAACAATACTGAGCAGGATCGAAATCGTCTGCATAAATCCTTTGAAAAATCGGTTCATGAGGATGATCAGGGCGAGTACTCCGAATCCAAGGGTCAGATTTTGAGGGCTTCCAAAGTCCTTCACGCCGACTCCGCCGCCAAGGTTGTTCACTGCAACCGGAATCAGTGTAATTCCGATGATCATGACGACGGATCCGACAACAACCGGCGGAAAGAGCGAGCGGATTTTCCCGAAGAAGGTGGACAGCGCCAGCACAACCAAACCGGCGATGAGAATGGCACCACATATACCGGGCATGCCATATGATTTTCCGATGATAATCATCGGCGAGACAGCGGTGAAGGTGCAGCCCATCACAATCGGTAAGCCGATACCGAAAAAGCGGTTTTTCCATGCCTGGAGCAATGTAGCAATACCGCAGGCAACCAAGTCGATGGAAACGAGCAAGGCAAGCTCAGCCCCTTTAAGCCCAACCGCGCCGCCGACAATCAGTGGTACGATGACGGCGCCGCCGTACATCGCCAGCATATGCTGGATCCCAAGTGAAACTATTTTTCCTTTTGAATGGGTCTGTTCCATTCTTTTCACACTCCCCATGGTCTATTTATTGTTCGTAGGTTTCAGCTTGCTTCATGTTCTTCTTTTGCCGGATCGCCGTTAAAGGGGGTCCCGCTCATTTTAATCGACTCAGTCGGGCAGCCTTCGCAGGCATCGATGACGTCATCGAGCTGGGCTTCAGGAATTTCCTTTGTTCCCTGATTATCGTCAAGCAGGACGCGCGATGTGCCGTCATCATCGTATCCGAAAATATCCGGAGCAGCACATCCACAGGCTCCGCAAGCGATGCATGTGTCTTTGTCGACAATCACATAGTGCATAAGCTGTACCTCCTTGTTTTGCTGGAATCAAAGCAGGTATGGAAGGCATCTGATCAGTCCTTCTTAACTGGTATAGCTCTTGCCGAGCCCCATCTCCTTCAACAGTTTCCGGTAGGCGATCGACGTTTTATCCGCCATGATATGTGCTTCCGCCCGCAAATCGAGCGGCAGCTCTTCCGGCTTCTGATTCTCGACCATTTCCCGATCTTCATTAAAAATTTTTAAGTTGAACGCGCAGGCGTCTTCAACCGAAAGTGTTTTATCGAAGTTTTGGGCAATTGGACAGAAGAGACGTGTTTTGCGTGCAGAGATTGGACTTGCGGCGTTCAGAATCCAAAGCTGCTTGCCCTCTGGAAAATGAACGATCAGCCGGGCGCAGAGCGGAGGATAGATGTCGTATTCACGTAGCCATTTGAACGCTGCAGGGGACGGGTCGGCCATTCCTTTTGGATAATTGCTCACCGTGCTGAGATAATCGGTGTGGATGCCTTGCGGCGTGCGCGACACTTTGTAACTCGGAACGAATGCGTTGTTGCGATCGGCAAACGTTGCGGTATGCACCCAGGCAAAGTGAGCGACATCAACAAAGCCTTCAATCTGCCGGCCTGCCGATCCATTAATGTCGATCGTTGGTGCTAAAAAGGAACTATAATCTTCATTGCCCCAAATTGGAAATGGCGGCACGTGATCGCTTTCTCCGGCGAGGGTGGTCCAGACCAAACCGTAGCGTTCGACAACCGGATAAACAGTTAAGCAGAGTCGCGGCGATATTTTTGCCTCCGGATGGGCGGGAATCGACACGCACTGCCCATCAGCACTGTAACTGAACCCATGATATGGACAGACAATGTTGTCGTCTTCCACCCAGCCCATGCTGAGCGGGGTTCCGCGATGGATGCACAAGTCGCGGGCAACCACCGCTTTTCCCTTTGCGCGATAAACCACCAATGCAACATCAAGCAGTGTGACCGCAAGCGGCTGATCGCTGACTTGAGCGCTCTCAGCCACCGGATACCAATAGTTTATCAGAACATTCCAGTCTTGTGGGGTAAAGGTACAATCTGTTGGATAAGGAGTTTTCCTTTTGATGTTCGTTGCCGTCATCACAAACCGCCTCCTGTTCTATTTGGTTGTTGAAAAGTTTATAACAAGTCTGCAAAAATATGAAATAACGTGTTAAATAATCTAACAATTTTATGCTTTTTTTGTAGCTTTAGCCTACACGTTGGATTTCCTTTGTAGGATGTGACGGAAATGTGAACGGATGATTGGAGCATTTTCGCTGCAAGGCAATCGTCGCGAAAGTCACCGCATCCTGTGAAAGAAAGGACTCAGCTTACAGGTAAGGAACGTTTATGATTTTTGGTCATGTAAAAGCCAGAGCATCAACGCGCAGATGCTCTGGCGCCTGCGCTAAGCGAGTAACCGGAGCGTACCCGTGCACAAGTGATGAATCAAAGCCGCAGCAAAAGGAACTTTCGCTAAATGCTATCTTGAAGAGCGATGGTGACTTTTAGCTAATGTAACCAATCGATATTAGAAAAATTGGACTATTTTATAATGGTCTCATCGCTATTGTTTGCTAAAATAACCCTATTCCTAATCGGAGTATGTTAGGAGATCTAACGCAGAAGGAAGGCGAGGAGTGATGATGGATCAAGCCTCAACGACATTAAAAGACGATCTCCGTCAATCGATTAATTGGCTCGCGTCGTTTGGTAAAACCGAAAACGGCGGGGTCACGCGGCTGCTTTATGATGAGGCTTGGCAACAAGCACAGCAGGCGCTCGCACAGAAAATGAGCAAATCAGGCCTGCTTGTGCGATTCGACGATGTAGGCAACCTGTTCGGCCGATTGCCGGGTACTGAGGACAATGCGCCTGTTATCTTGACCGGATCACATCTTGATACCGTTGTTGACGGCGGTAAATATGACGGCGCGTTCGGTGTCCTGGCTTCTTTACTGGCGGTCGATCGGTTAAGACAACAATTTGGCGCGCCGAAACGCACGTTGGAAGTTGTGGCGCTGTGCGAGGAGGAAGGCAGCCGATTTCCAATCTCCTTCTGGGGTTCCGGGAGCATTACCGGAGCCTATCAGCAGTCCGATGCGGCCGGGTTGGAGGATTCATCCGGTGTCCGCTTCATTGATGCGATGCAGCAAGCCAGCTTCGGCAAAGGTGATTATCCGGAGCCTGCGCGCAATGATATTGCCTGCTTTATCGAGACGCATGTCGAACAAGGAGTCACACTTGAACTTGAAAAGAATACATGGGCGGCGGTAACGCATATTGTCGGTCAACAGCGCTACACCATCACGTTGACCGGTGAGAGCAACCATGCTGGGACGACGCCGATGGATCGGCGTCACGATGCCGTCTATGCGGCCGCGCAAATGATCGCTCATGTGATCCGCCGGGCTAAGCAAGCACGGAATGGACTGGTTGCAACGGTTGGACGCATCAAAGCAGCACCCAATGTACCTAACGTCGTCCCCGGAAGCTGCAGCTTTACCCTTGATATTCGTCATCATCAATCCGATGTCATGAATCATTTCAGCGATCAAGCACTTGCCTATTTTCGGCAGCAGGCGCAAAAATCGGGAATTTCGATTCAAATAACAAAATGGATGGATGCGCGCCCGGTGCCGCTTGATCCGAAGCTTGCGGAACTGAGCTATTCCTTGGCACAGGAAGCGGGGATACCGTGCAAGAAAATGGTGAGCGGTGCCGGACATGATGCGCAGATTTTCGGTAGCTACTGTCCGACGGCATTAATGTTTGTCCCAAGCCACAACGGCATCAGCCATTCGCCGAATGAATTCACGAAGCTTGATGATCTGGAAACCGGTGTTCAGATGTTAATGAAGCTTTTGCATCATTTAGCCTACTAATCTTTTAAGAAGAAACGGGCCGGTCTGGTCCTTACTGCCCTAGATGCGGCGGCTTTCGTGTTCTGCGCGCCGCTTTTAGCGAAAGCGCCTATTCCGTTGTGCTGCACGCGGATTGGATTCACCAACCTATGAATTGACAGCTGCTCTTGCCGCAGGCGTCTCACGGACCTAGTGAAGGGATCAGGCTGATCTCAGTAGCACGAGGACAATTTTAACGTTCTGATTTTGTAAGAAAAATTTTACGATAAAAAAATGAAAGAAGTGAGTGTTGTGTCGCGTTATCGTATGCTCCAGACACCACCGAGGATGATCATGACCCCAGGGCCGGTTGCGGTTGATCCGCGTGTCCTGCGCGCGATGTCCTTGCCGATTCTCGGTCAATTCGACCCTGCGTTTACGAAGATCATGAATGAAGTGATGGTGATGCTGCGCGCATCGTTTCAGACGAAAAATCATTGGGCACACCCGATTGACGGAACATCACGCGCCGGATTGGAAGCAATGATCGCCAGTCTCATTGAACCTGGAGATCGAATGCTTGTCCCGATCTACGGACGCTTCGGCGATCTGTTTGTTGAAATCGGCGAACGCTATGGCGCAGAGATCCACACGTTGAACTGCCCATGGGGTACGGTTTTTGATCCGGAAGAGATCATTGCTGAAATTAAAAAAGTACGACCGAAAGTGGTCGCGCTGGTTCACGGGGAAACTTCCACAGGACGGATGCAGCCGTTGGCGGAAGTAGGTAAGGCTTGCCGCGAGCTGGATGTTTTGCTCGTCGTTGATGCGGTTGCAACCTATTGCGGCGCGGATGTGCGTGCCGATGAATGGAACATCGATGCGCTGATCGGCGGCGCGCAAAAATGCTTGTCGATTCCATCGGGGATTGTCCCATTGACGTACAATGATCGCGTGGATCAAGTGATTAAACGGCGTAAAAAAGTGGAACGCGGGATTGCAACGGATGCCGACCGGCTGGCCGGATCAAGCACGCCGATTCGCAGCAACTATTTTGACCTGAGCCAGCTGCAGGATTACTGGAGCGAGCGGCGTCTTAACCACCATACAGAAGCGACATCAATGGAGTATGCACTGCATGAAGGGTTGCGGCTCGTTTTAGAAGAGGGGCTGGAAAATCGTTTTAAACGGCACAAGGTGAACGAGGCGGCATTGATGGCAGGCATGGAAGCAATGGGACTCCGCTTGTTCGGCGATCCGAAGTGCAAAATGCCTACGGTAACTTGCGTCTCCGTGCCGGACGGCGTGAACGCCGATGAGGTTCGCGACATTTTGCTCAATCACTTCGCCATTGAAATTGCAGGCTCGTTCGGCGCGCTGCAAGGCAAGATCTGGCGTATCGGCACGATGGGTTATGCCTGCCGTGAAGACTGCGTGCTGCATGTGCTTGCCGGACTCGAAGCAGCACTGATTCGCTGCGGTGCCAAGATAGACCGTGGCAAAGCACTGCAAGCAGCCATGGATGTCTACGTTCAGGAGCTGGCAGCTGTAGAAAATTAAACGGAAGGTTGCTTGATGGCCGGAAATGAAGGGGCATGTAAGGGAGAAGGGTTCAAATGAAATCATTTGATCAAAGCAATGAGGAAGGGCGGGAAGCGTGATGACCTATGATTTGCTGATAAAAAACGGTTCGGTTGTTCTCCGTGATGAAGTGACGAAATTAGATCTTGCCATAAAAGAGGGGCGGATCGTTGCGCTCGGTGAAGCGATCGACGGCGAAGCGCAGCAGGTAATCGATGCAGAAGGAAAAACAGTTTTTCCCGGAATGATCGATATTCATGTTCATTTTGATGATCCCGGACGTACGCAATGGGAAGGGTTTGAGACGGGCTCGGCAATGCTCGCTGCCGGCGGCTGTACCGCTTTTTTCGACATGCCCTTGAATGGAATTCCATCGACCGTTACGAAACAAGCGTTTGAGGATAAAGTGGCGCTCGGGGAAGAGAAGTCATGTATCGATTTCGCGCTTTGGGGCGGTCTTGTTCCCGATCATCTTGATGATCTGCAGGATTTGTTCGATTGCGGGGCCATCGGTTTCAAAGCATTTCTATCACCATCGGGCAACGCTGAATTCAAATCCGTGGATGACTTGTCTCTGCTTGCCGGTATGCGAAAAATAGCCGAGCTCGGCGGTATTCTGGCACTGCATTCAGAGAGTGCACCAATCGTCACTTTTCTGCAGCAGGAAAAATTGAATCAAGGACGAACCGGCTTTGATGACTATGCCGAATCACGCCCACCGCTCGCCGAAGTTGAAGCGGTTTCGCGAGCGCTCCTCTTTGCTGAATTAACCGGTTGCGCGCTTCACTTTGTACATATCAGCACCGTCAGAGCCGTTCAGCGCATCCAAGCGGCGAAAAAAGCAGGGCTTAACGTTACACTGGAAACCTGTCCCCATTATTTGCTCTATAATCACGACGATTTCAAAAAGCTCGGCGTTGTCGGAAAATGCGCGCCGCCGCTTCGCAGTGAAGCCGAACGGATCGGTCTGACGAATCAGCTCCTGCAAGGGCAAATCGATCTCATTTCTTCCGATCACTCCCCCTGTGAGTGGAAAGATAAAGACAAAGAAAATCTATTTGAAGCCTGGGGCGGCATCAGCGGTGGTCAATTCTCACTGCTGAGCGCGATTGAAATTGCTCTGGATCATGAAATCTCACTGACGAAGGTCGCCGAATGGACGGCACGCCATCCCGCCGAGCGCTTTGGCTTGTCGGCACGTAAAGGATCAATTGGCATCGGAAAAGATGCCGACCTGGCGATTGTCGACCTGAACCAATCGGAGCGGGTCACCCGTGAACGCTTGCTGCAACGGAACGCGTTCAGTCTGTACGAGGGTCGCATCTTCCCGGCAAAGGTGCTGACCACAATCAACCGCGGTACCGTCGTTTATTCTGAGGGAAAGATTAACAGCAGCGCCCGCGGTCGCTGGATCTCGGCAAAAGCATAACAAGTGAAGCGACGAAACGATGCCCAAGATGTGCGGCATCGTTTTTTTTTGTGGGAAGCGTTCGGGCGTCTGCGGGAGAGTAGAGCAGGACAAAGGAGACCCCGCAGATTCTTGCATGTCTGAGGAGGCTCGTGGTGCGCCCGCGTCGTGCCCTGTTAATGCAAGCAGCCGGAGAGTACCCGTCAGACAAAAGATTGAGGGCTCCAAGCCGCATCCTGCGAAAGTACGTCCTGAGCGAAACGCGGAAGTCAGCGCGTCCTGCGAATGTAATATAGACGGAAAAATTCCCCTTAATTAGAAAATAAACTAAATAACAGCTTAATAGACGGAGAGATTCCGCTTATCAACGTGAAAAACGTGAAAAGGAGGGATTTTGCTTTGCATAACCGGAAAACCTCCCCTTATGTACCCCTGAAATGAGCTCTACTCCGCATATAACCGAAAAATCTCCGCTTATTTTACGAGCTATTTTATTATTGATGGTTCAAAACCGCATCATGTGAAAATACGTCCTGTGCACAACGCGGAAGTCAGCGCATCATGTGAAAATACGTCCTGTGCACAATGGGGAAGACACGTATGCGCTCGGGCACCTGCGGTCGTGCCCTGTTGATGCGAGCTGCTGAAGTGTCGTTCGTGCACAGAGTGATGGTTCAAAACCGCATCCTGCGGAAGTAACGACCGCGCGCTTCTTAACCGGTTTCCCTCCGTTGAAAAATGTAAGAAAATATAACGCGATCAATCTAACCTTTGTTTAAATTAATTAATTCAAGAAAAATATTTAGTTGTCTTAACTAATGACGAGTATAATTTTCTGTACTAATCTATATATTGTGAAAATTAATAACGCTAGTTGTTAGAAATTCGAACAATAAAGCTGCTGAATTCTGCGGAACGTGTTTGTTCATTTAACTGAAAGAAGGGTTATGGATGGAGAAAGCCAGTCAAGCTATTTTCACAGGAACGGTTTCAGGCGCCAGTCACCGTTTGTACAACGAAGATTTAGCACCGGCACGTGAGCGGCGCTGGACGACTTACAGTCTGCTCTCGATGTGGATGTCCGATGTGCACAGCATCGGCACCTATACGTTCGCGGCGGGGCTCTTTTTTCTCGGTTTAACCGGTTGGGAAGTGCTTGTTGCGGAAATCATTGGTGCGTTTGTCGTAATGTATTTGGCAAATATGACCGGTGTTGCTGGAACGAAGCTCGGGGTTCCTTATCCCGTGCTCTCGCGTATTTCGTTCGGTGTGTTTGGCGGGAATGTGCCGGCTTTGATTCGCGGGGTCATTGCTATTTTCTGGTATGGCATTCAAACGTATCTGTCTTCGGTCGCCGTTGTTGCAATCCTGCTTTTGATCTTTCCTGATATGAAGTCGATGATGGGTACAACTTTTCTCGGACTGTCTGCTCCTGGCTGGATCGGTTTTCTTTTCCTTTGGGCCTTGCAATTTTTCATTTTTAACTATGGAATGGAATTTATCCGAAAGTTTGATAACTTTTGCGGACCGGTTGTCTATGCGATGATGCTGATTTTAATTGGATGGATTGCATTTAAGGCGGGCGGCAAAATCGATATCGGTGCCAGTCCGGTAAAAGTTTCTTCCGGCCAAGCAATTGTCCAATTCTTCAGTGCCATTTCGCTTGTTATCGCATACTTTTCAACCATCATTCTCAATGTCAGCGACTTTACTCGCTTTTCTCCATCTGTAAAAACAACAAAACGCGGCAACTTCTGGGGGCTTCCCGTCAACTTTACGGCATTTTCACTGGCCAGCGTGGTGATCACAGCCGGAACCATAACCGTTTTCGGAAAGGCGATTACCGATCCGGTGCTGCTGATTCAGCGTGTCGACAATCCGTTTTTCCTGATCGTTGGTGCGCTTGTTTTCATCATTGCGACAATGGGCGTCAACATTGTTGCGAACCTCGTTTCTCCTGCTTATGATTTTGCGAATGTTGCGCCGAAACGAATTAACTTTCGGCGTGGAGCGATGATCACTTCGGTTCTGTCGGTGGTCGTCATGCCATGGCAAGTGTATGCGAATCCGATTGCCGTAAACTATTTTCTTGGCGGTCTAGGTGCTTTTCTCGGTCCGATTTTTGCGATTATTATCGTTGACTATTATTTAATTAAACACGGGAAAATCAACGTTCAGGACTTGTACCAAGAAGGAGCCGATCATGCCTATTGGTATACGAAAGGGTATCACATGAAAGCATTTGCTGCGTTTCTGATCGGTGTTGTGATTACGGTTCCTCTGGCATTGCTCCCTGCGTTTTCAGCAGTCGCTGCGTTCTCGTGGCCGATCGGCGTCCTCGTGACAGGCGTTGTCTATCGCGTACTCATGCCAAACCGCAGCTTGGTAAAATCCGATGCAGCGGTGACGGATGCGCATTAATCTCTACCATTTGCTACGAGACGAACAAAAAATAGTACAAAAAGTTGCCTCAAACGTCATTTTTGACGGTGAGGCACTTTTTTTATTCATAAGGTCTGAGAAAAGTGACCATAGGTTCGAATAACCATTGATTTCCTGTCACAAAAAGAATGGTATAATAGAAAACGGATTGTATAGAACGGGGGACGATTTCAGAGATGGATAAAACACCGCTTTTTCTAGAACCTGCGCTTCATGAAAAAATCTGGGGAGGATCGCGTCTGCGTGATGTGTTCGGTTACACGATTCCAAGTGAAACGACCGGCGAATGTTGGGGCATTTCCGCGCATCCGAACGGACCTGCCGTGATTAAAAACGGACCGCTTGCCGGAAAAACCTTGGCCGATGCTTGGGCATCAAATAGAGAACTGTTCGACAACTACTCAGGCAATGATTTTCCACTGCTGACGAAAATACTGGACGCGCGGACCGATCTGTCGGTACAAGTGCATCCGGATGACGCGTATGCGCAAGCGCACGAACATGTACCGTTCGGCAAAACCGAATGCTGGTATGTCATTGACTGTGATGAAGATTCAGAAATTGTGTATGGCCATACGGCGCAAACACGTGAAGAATTTAAGCAGGCCGTTGCTGAGAAAAAGTGGGACAGCCTGCTGCGCCGTGTCAAAGTGAAACCGGGCGACTTTTTTTATGTGCCAAGCGGAACGATTCATGCCATCTGCGGCGGCTGTCTGATTCTTGAAACGCAGCAGAGCTCGGATACAACCTACCGCGTTTATGATTATGACCGTCCGGGTTCAGATGGAAAACCGCGCGAACTGCACATCCAACAATCGATTGATGTTGCCAACTGTCCGCATGTTGACCCAAGTCTGACCTACCATGTTCGTCAAGAAGCGGAGGCAAAGTTCACCGAATTGCTTCGTGAGCATCTTTTTACCGTATCGCATTGGGATGTACGCGGCCGCACCGAACCAATCCAGAAGAATTGGCCGTTTCTGTTAATGAGTGTTCTTGATGGGAAAGGCACGCTGCAAATCGAGGGCACGAGCTATGATCTGAAAAAAGGCGATCATCTGGTTGTACCGGCTGCGGTTCAAACACTGCAGCTGCTCGGCACCATGGATTTGATCGTCTCCAATCCGGTATAACATGAGGCGAAAGCGAAAAAGGCCGACAATCTTGGTCGTTGGCGCTTCACATTCAGATGGTACGCTTCCGTTTGCAGGTGTGCAGATTGCCAACCGCGCGCACCGCAACCGTAGAAAAGCGGCGGTGGTCAGCAGCTGCACTCAAGGAACGGCGCGTGTATTTTTTCTGCACAGCAGCGGGGAAACGCTTGGAGAAGAGGAACTGCCGATTGTGAAACGGAGCATCATGCGCAGCAGCGTGATTTTACTGCTGCAGCATGCGGCGGTCGGTGTTGCCCTGCAAGCAGCGGCGATTGCCAAAACGCATAATGTGAATGTGATGATCGATCCTGATCCGATGCTTGCCTTGCCGGAAAAGATCAAGCGGGCAGCGGATCAATTGCTGCAGGCAAAGCAGCAACGACGCGCCACTGTGAAAAAATGGAAAAAAAGACGTATCAAATAAAAAGGAGCAAGGGGTTTACGGCCTCTTGCTCCTTAATCGTTTCAATTAGTGCTTTTTCAGCAAATCATAGATGGTCGCAAAATCATAATCACCTTTTCCCTGCTGCTGGCAAAGTCCGTAAAACGCTTTGACCAGATTCGATAGCGGCAGCGCAAAGCCATGTCCGTATGCTTCTTCAGAAGCCAGTTCCATATCCTTATAGATACTGTTGACTTTAAAATCGGCATTCTCGAAGTCTTCCTTCAACATCTTGTTTTCCTTGAAATGAAGGATCGGTGCTGCGGTTGGTCCGGCGAAGAGCGATTGAATGACGCCTTCCTTGTCTAAACCGAGACTCTCCCCGAAAGCTACTGCTTCTGCAAACGCGGCAACCGATTGGCCGAGCATCAGGTTGTTGACGAGCTTCATCGCGGTTCCGGCTCCATTTGCCCCTTTATGATGGACGGCTTTGCCCATCACATTAAGCAGCGGACGAACTTCTTCAAGATCAGCGGCATCGCCGCCAACAAAGAAGAGTAGTTCGCCCTTTTCAGCTGGCCCCGTTGACCCGGCAACCGGCGCGTCTAGAAAGCGAATCTTTTTCTCATGAGCACGTTTTGCTAACTGTACCGACTGTGTCGGACTGATCGTGCTGCTGTCGATCCAAAGGCTGCCCGGCTTCATGCCGACGAGCAGTCCCTGTTCGCCATAGGCAACGGCATCAACTGCTTTTGGATCGGCAAGCATCGTGAACACGATGTCTGCTTGGCTGCCGACTTCCTTAGGGGATGACGCACCCTTTGCGCCTTTCTCAATCAGTGGCTGCATTTTTGACTGGGTACGATTGTAGATGACAAGATCATTTCCTGCATCGAGCAGGCGGCCGGCCATGCGGCTGCCCATGAGTCCAATTCCGATAAAACCGATCATTCGTTGGTT
>NZ_BJMS01000046.1 GCF_006539285.1 Sporolactobacillus inulinus | reverse complement strand
GTAAGGACCGGGCGCTTTTTGCCCGGTCTTTTCTTATGGACTTTAGTCCGTTGAGCTCGTGCAGCGGTAGAAACAGTGCCTTGGCGGAACAGCAAAGCTGCCAGTGGGAGTGACGATTGCAGAAAAGCGAAGGCATAGTTCGCAGATTAACCGATAAAATGAATAGAAAGGGATTATGGCTGGCAAAACGACTGGAGGGATTCAGAACGTGGAGATGCCGGATGTGCGAAAAACCGCTGCTTACTACTATGATTTGGATGATCTGAACGCGCCAGTCATGCTTTATTTTCAACCATTGAACCGCTTTTACCATCAAAATCTGCAACAATTGGCACGTGTCGCAGACTTTCTGTCTGAAAAGGCCGATTTTCCGGTGTCGCGCATAATGGTTAACCGCGATGGCGGCTACGAGACGAAAATGAATGGGCGTTCATGGGTCTTAATGAGCCGACCGGAGCTTGAACCCCGCCAGCAGCGCCGCTCGTCAGCGGATCTGCTTGGCGAACTGCATGCACGGACAATCGGTGCAAATCTGCAAGCCTTCCCTGAGTCACCGGCTGCTTCAAGAAGAGAAAAATTGTCGGGCCGACTGGATGCACTGCAAGGCTACTATGATCGATGCCGCAGTGAAGAAGATCCGTCTTCTTTCGAGCGAACATTTATCGAACTCTTTCCTTATTTTTCGTGTTGCGCTGAGAATGCTGTGCAAATGTATGCCGACGATGCCATTGATTATCCGAATCAGGAGCAGTTGTGTGTCGGTCACTATCGTTATTCAATCGGTGAACAGGAAATGACAGAAGACCCTTCGCAGTGGGTGATCGATGACCGTTCAAGAGATTTAGCCGAAGCAATGCGTCTTTTTGCCTGGCGCGGTGCTGGTGACGCAGATGTCGTTGCAAATGCTTTTCTTGATGCGTATGAAGCGCGTTTTCCGCTCAGCGAACCGGTGATTGAGCGGATGGTTGGTCGGCTGCTTTATCCCCTGGCGTTCATCGAATGTTGTGAGCGTTATTTCGCCAACCAAGGCGATGACCAGCGGATGCTTGAGCTTCAGCTGCGCCGGTGCGGAGAAAAAATAAAAGAGCGCGAGCGGGTTTTAAAGGGTGTGATCGATCGTTATGAAGGACGCATGCACGCACCGGAATGGTTGATACGTCCATAATGAGAAACAAAGACCGCTCATGAAGAGCGGCCTTTGTTTACGGACGATTTTTATTTTAAAAAACTTGTTCCAGTTCTTTGATTCCGGGAACATTTTCAATGAGTGCCCGTTCAATGCCGGCTTTCAATGTGAGCGTTGAGCTCGGGCAGTTGCCGCATGCACCGAGCAGTCGAACGCGTACCACGCCGTCCTCAACCTCAAGTAATTCAACATCTCCGCCATCGCGAAGCAAATAAGGACGAAGTTTCTCCAATACTTCTTCGACTTGTTGATACATACACTCACTCCTTAACTATCACATATAGGGTCATTATATCTTTTTTGAGACAGAAAATCTATTTATTCGATTCATTGCGGCGCACGTTTGATTCGAGAATGAGAAAGATGGAAATCAAATCAGTGACGGAAGCGCCTGAATTTGCTATATTAATTTATAATTCAACAACAAGTCAGAGGTGAACAGAGTGGAGCTCACCGTCTATGGTGCAGAAGCCGTATGTGCAAGCTGCGTTCAAGCGCCGCCGTCAAAAACGACGGCGGAATGGCTTGATGCCGCCTTAAGCCGCAAATTCGGAGAGAAAGTTCTTGTCCGTTATATTGATATTTATCAGCCGGAAACAGAGAAGGATCGCGTGTACTGCACGAAGATTCTTGCTGATGACTTTTTTTACCCATTGGTCGTACATGAAGATGAAGTGCTTGGCGAGGGATTTATTGCCTTAAAACCGATCGTGCAGTTCTGCATTCGCAGCGGGTTGACTCCCTTGGACAATAGTGGAAAGAACAAGGAGTAAGGAACAGCATTCTGATCATAAAGAATCAAAATAAAATGGGGGGAATTGCCGCATGCTTGACTTTCATCACAGCTGGCCCTATGAACGAGTGGCCAGTGATCTTTATTTTGAAGAGTGCCCCTTTTGTCATGAATCACCGGTTCTGCTTTCTTTAAAAAAGGAGGCGGAAGCACGTGCATTCCAAGGAATAAAAACCAATCTCGTCATGCCTTGCTGCCATGAGAAAATCGTGATTGAGACAATGGATCGCGATTATATTTGGGCTACGCAGGTGCTGCGTTAGAAATGATTGAATCCGAGAAATGGAGCGATAATTGTGAGACAAGACGTACCGTTTACGAAAATGCATGGGCTGGGCAACTGTTATATATATCTGGACGGAATCACGCGGGATCTGACGGTTTCGTCTTTTCCTGAACTTGCACGCCGTGTATCCGATCCGTATAAAGGGATCGGTTCAGACGGCTTAATCCTCATCTTGCCTTCAGACTCAGCCGATGTGCAAATGCGCATCTTTAATAAAGACGGCTCCGAGGCGATGAACTGCGGCAACGGACTTCGCTGCGTTGCCAAATATGTCTATGACCACCATTTGGTGCGCAGCAAGCAATTTTTGATTGAGACACGTTCCGGCAACAAGCAGGCAACCGTGCATACAAAAGATGGAATTGTTGAAACGGTAACGGTTGATATGGGTGAACCGATCCTTGAGCGGGAGCGGATTCCGGTTGCCGGAACGCCGAAAGGGCAGAGCGTTATTGAGGAGCCATTGACTATCGCGGACGAGGTCTATCGATTTACGGCGGTATCAATGGGGAATCCGCATGCCCTGTTCTTTGTGGATCATATTCAAGAAGCACCGATTCATCAGCTGGGAAAACTGCTCGCAGACACCGCTCCGCTCTTTCCTAGCGGTGCCAATATCGGCTTTGTTCAACCGCTCAGCGATCACGAATTGAACTATCGTGTTTGGGAACGCGGCTCAGGAATTACGCAAGCATGCGGCACCGGCGCGTGTGCGTCAGCGGTTGCCGCGATCTTAGAAGAGCGTGCGCGGAAGGATATACCGATCACGATTCATCTTGACGGTGGCGATCTGACGATTGAATGGCAATCCACAACCAATCATGTACTGATGACCGGAGAGGCGAAGACAATTTGTGACGGTGTGTATTTTTATGAGCACTGACTCATCTGTATTGAGGATGAACGAAAAAACCATTTCTAATCGACTTTGATTGTGATTCATCGCACATCAGGATATAATGTTAGTAACTCACATAAGGAGCTGAAGGAAATGAATATTACGTTGACCGATCCAGCAAGCTTTCGTGTTCGAGAAATGTTGGCAAATGAACCGGGAGAAGATCTGTTCCTGCGTGTCGGTGTCGGCGGTGGCGGGTGCTCCGGACTGACGTACGGCATGGGATTTGATGATAAAATGATTGACGGTGACCTCGCTTTTGAAGGACAAGGTTTTAAAGTCGTTGTTGATCAAAACAGCGCACCATTGCTCGATGGCGTTACCATTGATTTTAAACAAAATCTCGATGGCGGAGGATTCACAATCGACAATCCGAATGCAATTTCTTCATGCGGATGCGGTCATTCATTTAAGACTGCAGATAATGAAGGTCAGCCGGCAAAGCAGTGCGACTGCTGATCGCTCACTAACTTTTTCATCGGTAATAGAGACGCTAAACCATCTTCTTGAAACGTATTTAACGAGAAGATGGTTTTTTGTTTTCTCACAGGATAAGAAAGCACATAAAATTTGCCATGTATTCAAACCAATAAAATAGTGTCATGGCCAAGAATCAAAGCGGAGGTGCTCTGGCGCCTACGGGAAAAGCGTGCCAGCGAGACCCCGCAGATTCCTGCCCTGTCTGAGGAAGCTCGCGGTGCGCCCGTGCCAGCGAGTAACCGAAGCGACGATTCAGCACCGGAAAGACACGAGCCCATCACACATGGTTGGAGATTGAGGACCGGGCGCTTTTTGACCGGTTTTTCTAATAAATGTTCTCGGTCAGTCGAATCTGCTCTGCTCCGTCCGTTAAAGGTCGTTTCCTGTTCTTTAATAAAATACATAAATCGCCTGATTTCGACACAAATTATCCTTGAAATGTTAACAAAAAAGACATATTATTAATGAGGAAAAACAAATCATCGCATAGAATTTTCTGTCTGCTTGGATCATCACGTGATCATTCAGGCCTACGATGAGTCCATTCATTAGACAAAGGCTTTATTTTCTTTCATATTATAAAAAAGGTGGCAGTGAATACCATGAGCAAGCCCAAAATTGTGATCCTTGGAGCCGGATACGGCGGCATGATGACAGCCGTACGCCTCGAAAAGGAATTAAAAGCGGAGGATGCCGATATAACACTGGTGAACAAGCACAATTATCACTACCAAACAACTTGGTTGCATGAAGCAGCAGCGGGAACCATTCATCATGACCGCACGAGAATGTTGATTAAGAATGTCATAAACACAAAGCGCGTTAAATTTGTCCAAGACACAGTAGGATCAATTGACCGGGAGAACAAGAAAGTTGCGCTCAAAAACGGCGAGATCGAGTACGACTATCTCATTGTTGCCCTTGGGTTTGAATCGAATACGTTCGGTATTAAAGGATTGGCAGAAAATGCATTTGCCATTCGCAGTGTAAATACAGCGCGCAAAATCCGTGAACATATAGAGTATAAATTTGCAAGCTACAACAATGATCCGGATGCTAAGGACAGTGATCTGACCATTGTTGTCGGCGGAGCCGGGCTCAGCGGTATTGAATTCCTTGGAGAACTCGTGGATCGAATTCCTGATCTGTGCAAAGAATACGATATTGATCCGAACAAGGTCAAAATTGTCGATGTTGAAGGCATGCCTTTCGTTCTGCCTCCATTTGATCGTGAACTTGCAAAATATGCGCAGAATTATTTAGAGAGCAAGGGCGTTACATTTAAACTAAGTACCTTTATTAAAGAAGCAACCCCTGAAGGTGTTAAAGTACAGAAAAAAGATAGCGAGGAACTGGAAGAGATTCAAGCGGGTACGGTGGTATGGACCGGAGGCGTGAAAGCCAATCATATTCCTGCTGATTCCGGATTCGAAACAAACCGCGGCAAGATCCAGGTAACTGAGGATCTTCGTTATCCAGAGGATGATCATATCTTTGCTGTCGGCGACGTCGCCGTGGTCTTCCCGAAAGATGCAGAACGTCCTTACCCGCCAACCGCGCAGATTGCGATTCAAGAAGCTGAGAATCTTGCTAAGAACATCAAACATATTCTCCATGGAGAAAAGACCGAGGCTTTTGTTTATAAACCAAAGGGTACTGTTGCTTCACTTGGTGAAAAACAGGCCATTGGCGTTGTCTTTGATCATAAATTGACCGGAAAGCCGGCTGCAGCAATGAAAAAAGTGATTGACGACCGTTATTTGCTGATGCTTGGCGGAGTCCCGCTCGTTCTGAAGAAGGGCAAATTAAATCTTCTGTAAAGGGAACCAAGAACAAACGCCTTTGATTAACCGTCCGGCTGATCAAAGGCGTTTGTTCTTATAGATCATGCAATTTCTTAGAAAAGTGCATTAAAAAAAGCTGTACCTCGGATGAAATGAGCGGTACAGCTTTTTTTATTAATTATTGAAGAACAGACCAAATTTTGATCAATGTTGCCGCTTTTTCCGGCTCTTCAGCCATTTGGTCGATCAAACGGTCCAGTCCGGGTATACTTTTTAGCTTATTCAACAGTACTTGATCTTCAAGGGTTGTGTAGCTTATTTCCGGCTCGTTAACCATGAGCGTACGACCAAGCAGGTAATCGGTGGAGACATTCAGATAATCGGCAATTTGCACAATCATATCCGGATCCGGCTTCCTTGCGCCTGATTCATAGCGGCTGAGCTGCGCATTGGAAATATTTAGTTGACGTGCCATTTCCAACTGAGATAAGCCTTGCTCGTCACGCAAAAAGCGAATCCGGCTGCCGAGTGTATTTTCCATTCCGAATGGTTCCTCCTGTACATACATTACACGGCGTACATAAACAAGAAAATAGTATCATGTTCTCATTGCACATGCGCTTTATTTACCAAATAGGAAAAATTATTGAGAATATTAGCGAAAAATATGCTATAATTTTGATTAAAATTACCAATAAGGAAATTGCTTGGAGGGAGTTAGCCTATGCTGACTGTTGATTTAGCGAAGCTGAAAAAGATACGGGAATCGCAAATGTCCTTACGAGAGATGGCACGGCAAATCGGTTATCAGAGCGCCAATGGATACTTTTACTTGGAAAGCGGGCGAAGTAAGATTAGCGCAGAAATGCTTGCAAAGGTAGCAACCGTTTTGAACCAACCGATTGAAACCTTTTTTACGGAAAGAGAAGGAATGGATGAAAAAGGATGATTTATAAAAAGAGTGGAGAAAATGATTGTTGATGGAACGCATACATAACGTTGATTTTGTTCGTGTTGATGATAAACTAAAACAAGGATGAAATAATTTAGTGAATGAAGTAGAGATACGAACCGATCGGCCTAGTGACTCTATCGTTCCTTTGAAAGGGAGAATTGATATGTGCGGATTTTGCGGCTATATTGCAAACGATCATCGTTTGCAACCGGGGAATCACAAACAGAATAAAATGACCGCGCGAGCAGAGATCATTAATCACCGTGGTCCTGATGATGCAGGCTATTATACAGATGACCAAGTACAACTTGCCTTTCGCCGATTAAGCATCATCGATTTGGCGGGCGGACATCAGCCGCTGCCTTATGAAAACGAACGCTATTACATCATTTTCAATGGTGAAATTTATAACTACGTTGAACTGCGAAATGAATTAAAGAAAAAAGGCTTTCAATTTGAGACGACCTCAGATACCGAAGTTATTGTTGCCCTGTATGCGGATCGTGGAATCGACTGCGTGAATGAATTGCGGGGGATGTTTGCATTCATTATTTGGGACAAAGAGGAACGGACACTTTTTGCTGCACGCGACCATTTCGGCATCAAACCGTTCTATTATATGGAAAAAGAGGAGGGTATCTTCTTTGCTTCTGAGATGAAGAGTATGCTTGTTGGTGAAAACACGCATCCGGTCGCGGAAGAAGCACTGCAATATTACCTGACCTTCCAATTTGTTCCGGAGCCGCAGACACTTGCTGCGGATATTAAGTGCTTGGAACCGGGGCATTATCTGCTCAAAAAAGACGGTGAACCGATGACCAAGGGGGCATTTTGGGAACCAAGCTTTGCCCCTGTGGAACAGACATTGGAGGATGCTAAGAAAAAGATACAGGACGCGTTAATCAACTCAGTGAAAATTCACATGAGAAGTGATGTCCCGGTCGGCGCCTTCTTGTCCAGCGGCATTGACTCGACTTCCATTGTGGCACTAGCGAAGCGTTATAATGAGCAAATCAAAACATTTACCGTTGGCTTTGCCAGCAAAGGATATAACGAAATTGATATTGCTCAGGACTCGGCAGATAAGCTAGGCGTTCAGAACGATTCGCTGGAGATCACACCGGAAATGGTATTGGAAGAATTACCGAAGATTGTCTGGCATTTGGATAACCCAGTGGCGGATCCAGCAGCAATACCCAATTATTTTGTTGCGCGTGAAGCGCGAAAACAAGTGAAAGTTGTCTTGTCGGGCGAAGGATCCGACGAGTTATTCGGCGGGTATAATATATACCGTGAGCCGCTAGCTTTAAACTGGTTTGACAAGGTTCCGAAACTTGGCAAAAATTTGCTACACGCCATTGCTCAGCAGATGCCGGTCGGAATGAGAGGGCGCAGCTATTTGCTCCGTGGGACGACACCGCTCTCGCAGCGCTATGTCGGCAACGCGTTCATCTTTGATGAGGAAGAGAAGAAATTTGTGCTCAAAACGTACTCTGATCAGGCGCGTTTCACGAAGATAACGGATCCAATTTATAACCAAGCTTCTGAAAACAAATTGGACCAGATGCAGCTGGTTGATCTTAAGACATGGCTGCGTGGCGATATTCTTACTGTTGCCGATCGCATGACAATGGCCCATTCGCTGGAGCTGCGTGTCCCATTCTTGGATGTACATGTCTTTGAAGCAGCGCGGACCCTCCCTACTGCGCTGAGGACTGGAGAAGGAACAACGAAATATGCTTTCCGAGAGGCGATGCGCGGCATTGTGCCCGATTCGATTCTGTTTCGAAAAAAATTAGGATTCCCGGTTCCAATCCGTATCTGGCTTAAGGACGAACTGCACGATTGGGCGGTAAATTTGATTCATGATAGTCATACAGATGCATTGATCAATAAATCTTATGCGCTGAAACTGCTGGATGATCATTGCAGCGGCAAAGCCGACAACAGTCGAAAAATTTGGACAATACTGATGTTCATGCTCTGGCATCAGATCTTCATTGAGGAAACGGTGACGGTTCACCCTGAACCTGCTTTTCAAGTATAATAATAAAAAGGATCTCCGCCATGACGGCTGAGATCCTTTTTATTGGTGTGCATCATTTAACGTGTTTGCGTTTCACGTTCGTGTTCCACACTTTCGCTTGGGCGAAACAGGATTGTTAGGCAATACAAGGCACAGAGTCCGACAATACCATAAATAAGACGAGAGAGAGCGGATCCTGCGCCTCCGAAAATGGTGGAGACGAGATCAAAGCGAAAGAAGCCGATCAGCCCCCAGTTAATTCCTCCGATAATAAGCAAGACGAGACATGTTCTCTGCAAACCGCTCATAACTGTTCCTCCTTTTATGTGCGTGCATCCCTATCATGTCTTTTTCTAGCAAAAGTATTCATTTAAATTGGATTGAGGCGATTGATAACAAAATATGATCACATTGTGAAATCGTTTGCAAATCGAGGAATATTCATCCATGATGACTTGAATTTGCGCCCATGGTCTTGTACAGTTAAGAAGGAATGATAATGAATAATGGAGGCCGATGAGATGAGCAAGAAAGTTGCTTTTGATTACAGTAATGCGCTTTCCTTTTTTGCACAGCATGAAGTGGACTATATGACGTCACAAGTTTCTGCTGCCCATAAAGCAATTCATGAACAAACGGGCGCAGGCAATGATTTTTTGGGTTGGCTTGACTTGCCGACTGCATACGATAAAGAAGAATTTTCGAGAATTAAGAAAGCAGCTGAAAAAATTAAATCGGATTCAGACGTTCTGGTTGTTATCGGTATTGGCGGTTCTTATTTGGGAGCCCGCGCTGCTATTGAAACACTGAACCATTCTTTTTTCAATGTGCTGCCTAAAGAGGAACGTAAAGTACCTCAAGTATTTTTCGCAGGCAACAGCATCAGCGCGACATACCTCAACGAACTGTTCGACGTTCTAAAGGACAAGGACGTGTCGGTCAATGTGATCTCGAAATCGGGAACGACAACCGAACCGGCGATCGCATTCCGTGTTTTCCGCGAATTCCTAGAAAACAAATACGGAAAAGAAGAAGCGAAACAAAGAATTTATGCAACAACAGACAAGGCAAAAGGCGCTTTAAAAACACTTGCCGATAAGGAAGGCTATGAATCGTTTGTTATTCCGGACGACGTGGGCGGACGTTTCTCCGTCTTGACGGCTGTCGGGCTGCTTCCAATTGCCGCCTCAGGCATTGATATTGATGAGCTCATGAGTGGTGCGCGCGACGCACAAAATGATTTCAGCGAACCGGAACTGAGTAAGAACCAAGCCTATCAATATGCGGCTGTCCGCAATATTTTGTACAACAAGGGCAAAACGGTTGAAATGTTGGTTAACTTCGAACCGCATCTGCACTACTTCTCAGAATGGTGGAAGCAGCTATTTGGCGAAAGTGAAGGCAAGGATTTCAAGGGTCTGTATCCATCATCTGCGGACTTCAGTACCGATCTCCACTCGCTCGGCCAGTTCGTTCAAGAAGGCCGGCGTGTGATGTTCGAAACGGCCGTGCTTGTTGATGAACCAAGAAAGAATGTAGCCATTAAGGCGGAAAAGGAAAATTTGGACAACTTGAACTTCTTGGCAGATAAAACGATGGACTACGTAAATAAGAAAGCAGCTGAAGGCGTTCGTCTTGCTCATACGGACGGCCAAGTGCCGCAACTGGTGGTCTCGATTCCTGAATTGACGGCTTATCACTTTGGCTATTTGATTTATTTCTTCGAAAAAGCGGTAGCTGTCAGTGGCTATCTGCTCGGTGTCAATCCATTCAACCAACCGGGTGTTGAAGCGTATAAGAAGAACATGTTCGCTCTTCTTGGCAAACCGGGCTATGAATCGGAGAAGGCAACACTCGAAGCGCGTCTGAATCATTAATGCAAAATGTTTAAAAGGAAGATCGTTAAGTTTCGCCGATTGACGGCGAAACTTTTTTAAC
>NZ_BJMS01000045.1 GCF_006539285.1 Sporolactobacillus inulinus | reverse complement strand
AAGCGGCGATTCAGCACCGAACGAGTCCATCATACATGGTTGGAGATTAAGGACCGGGCGCTTTTTGCCCGGTCTTTTCTTATTATACGATTTTAGCCGACATATGGGCGCGACTTCTGCGAAGCGCAGGTTTGACGATCAACGCTTTATCGCTTAACATAAAAACAGAGATTCACGAAGAAGACGAGTTCTAACTGATTGCACGAAAGGATAGAGGATGTGTGAAACGTAATAAAACAGGGATGTTTCCTAAACTGATCAGCATTTTGCTGACTTTTGTCCAAGTTGTCATTGCTTTATATCTTTTGCTTAAATTTTTTGGAGCAAATCCGACGCCGTTTGTTAATTTTCTGAACAGCTTAAGTGAACCGATCCTTAATCCGTTTCAAGGTATTTTCCATCCGATCGTTTATAAGAAACATATCCTCGACCTTTCCGCATTATTTGCCTTGATCGTGTACAGTATTATCGGGTTTGGCATTCAAAAAATATTTAGTATGCTGAAAATGAAATAAACCGATGAAATGCACAAAAGCAGGAGGGCGACTTTCTGCTTTTTCTATTTATGTGACGCATGGTCTTTCCGGATTGTTTGATCCTAAAAAGAGGGTGAGGGCCGCATAAAAACAGCATTTTGAACCCTTACACCAGAAAAGAAAAATTTGACAGGGACATGAATCATTGTTAACCTTAAAAATCCATACCCGGTTTGTGTGTGAATTTGCAAAAACGGGAAATTTAATAAATAAGGGGGAATGAGGTTTTCGATGCAGCGTACGTAAAAAAACGCATATTTCATCGAAAACGAACAAATGACTGAAGGAGACAGGAATATGCAAAGAAAAGAAAATGAAGCTGTAAAAAAAGATGACATTACGGTCATTGATTTAAAAACAGCGCGCAAAGCAGTGTTTGCCACAAGCGTTGGCAATGCGATGGAGTGGTTTGATTTCGGGATCTACTCTTATCTGGCAGTGACTTTGGGCAAAGTCTTTTTCCCGGAAATGAGTAATTCTGTTCAATTGATTTATACATTTGCAACCTTTTCGATTGCTTTTATCGCGCGTCCGATCGGCGGCTTGGTCTTTGGTATGATGGGCGATCGCTATGGACGAAAAAAGGTATTAACGGTAACGCTAATCATGATGGCACTTTCGACGTTAAGTATTGGTTTAATCCCTTCTTATGCTGCGATTGGTCCGACAGCCGCCCTATTATTGCTTGCGGCACGTTTGGTGCAGGGATTCTCGACCGGCGGTGAATATTCCGGAGCAATGACCTTTCTTGCTGAGTCGACGCCGGATAAAAAACGAGGAGTCATGACCAGCAGTTTGGAAGTAGGCACGCTCAGCGGCTACATTGCCGGCTCCGGTGTTGTAACGCTGCTCACTTATTTTTTAAGCAGCGAGGCGATGCTGTCGTGGGGCTGGCGCATTCCTTTTCTCATTGCCGCGCCAATTGGCATGATTGGCTTCTATCTGCGGGAACATCTTGAAGAAACCCCGGCTTTCCAAGCCATGAAAAAGAAGCATCAGAAAGAAGATAAACAGGTATCGATTAAGGAGATCTTTCTGTATCACTTACGACCGCTGATTGCCTGCGCGGTTATCGTATGCTTCTTTAATCTTGTCGAGTATTTGCTGCTTTCCTATATGCCATCCCATTTAAGTGCCGTACTCGGTTATGGAGAAACTGAAGGACTTCTTTTGATCTTGATTGTCATGTTTATCATGATCCCAATTGTCGTCTTAATGGGGCATTTCGGCGATCGAATTGGGAATAAACGGGTGGTTCAGATTGGACTTGTCGGTTTGATTCTTGCGTCAATACCAGCCTTTTTCATGATCGGAAGCGGAAACAGTATACTCGTCTTTACGGGACTGCTTGTCCTTGCGATCTTCCTGTCCTGTTTTGAAGGCACGGTACCCTCGTTGCTGCCCTCTCTGTTCTTCACATCGGTAAGATACGGGGGTCTGGCGATTACGTATAATATTTCTGTTTCGCTCTTCGGCGGTACGACGCCGATGGTCTTGGCCTGGCTGACGCACGCCACCAACGACACGATGATGCCCGCTTATTACATGATGGCTGCTTGCGTGATCGGACTTATCGTCATGACGTTCTTTGTCCACAATACGTCCGGTAAGGCGCTGAGAGGCTCCGCACCGGCAGTTGTTGAAGAGAAAGAAATCAAGAATATTATGGATAATCCTGAGAAGCATTATTGGTGGAAAGAAGAGCGCAGAAGAATCAAGAAACGGGTCAGCAAACGTAAGGCTAGAAATAAACGAAAATAAAAATGAATCAAAAAGCCGTCGATTTAATTGATAATCGGCGGTTTCTTTGTGCAACGAACGAGTGATACACATGAACAGTATGTACTGCAACACGATGACGCTTATTTTTAATGGAGCATAGGGGGATCGAACCCCTGACCTCTGCCATGCGAAGGCAACGCTCTCCCAGCTGAGCTAATGCCCCATAAAGAATACGATACAGATTATACCGCTCAAGGAATATAGGGTCAACCCCAAAATAGAAAAATACGGGTTAAGTATTTGAAACGGAAAAAAACGTAACAAATACATTTCGATGCAATGGGATAATCATTGAATAATGCCTGGAAAAGGGTGTTTAAATAAAAAAATCTATAAAAATGGAGAAAAGTTATACTTTTAGGGTCACATTTTCTTACATAAGAGGTATAATCGTATTTGAAATTATTTTTATATATGGAAAAGGGGATGTTTTCAGTGAATATTTTCAGAACGAAGCCCGTTTCCAGTCTCATCGCAGAGACCAAAGGGAAATCCGGACTTAAAAAAGCATTGGGACCGCTTGATCTGACAATGCTAGGTATCGGCTGTATTATTGGTACCGGTATTTTTGTATTAACCGGTGTTGCAGCCGCGGATCTTTCAGGCCCGGCTTTGGTCCTCTCATTTGTTTTTGCCGGACTCGCTTGCTGCTTCGCAGCGCTTTGCTATGCAGAATTTGCTTCGATGATTCCTGTTGCCGGTAGTGCTTATACATATGGCTACGCTGGGTTAGGTGAAATTTGGGGCTGGATTATTGGCTGGGATTTGATTTTGGAATATGCGGTTGGTATTGCGACCGTTGCGATTGGTTGGTCAGGCTATGTGGTCAACCTTCTCAATAATATCGGAATCGTTCTGCCGAAGGCAATCACATCCTCACCATTTGAGGGCGGTGTCATTAATGTTCCGGCAATGTTGATCATTGCTTTGATTGCTTGGCTGCTGATTAGTGGTGTCCGCAATACGTCAGGCGTTAACGGCGTGATTGTTATTATTAAAGTTGCGGTTGTGCTGTTGTTCATTGTCTTAGCTGTATGGCATGTCAAACCAAGCAACTGGACACCGTTTATGCCATACGGATTCAATGGAGTTATCTCCGGTGCCGCCGTTGTATTCTTCTCTTATATCGGATTTGATGCAGTGTCAACGGCTGCTGAAGAGACGCGCAATCCGCAGAGAGATATGCCAAGAGGAATTATAGCCTCGCTTTTGATTTGTACGGTTCTTTATATTGCTGTTTCCGCAATCTTAACGGGAATTGTAAAATATACAGCCTACAAAACGCCGGCAGGACACAATGCACCGGTTGCTTACGCGCTTGACTTGATTGGTATTCATTGGGGTGCTGCGCTTATTTCGGTTGGCGCAATCTGCGGGATTACATCGGTATGCCTTGTGTTGATGTTCGGCCAGTCACGTATCTTCTTCGCGATGGCCAGAGATGGTCTGATCCCTAAGGTGCTTGGCGGTGTCAGCCAAAAACATCAAACGCCTGCCGTTTCAACGACAATTGTGGCAACGGTCTGCGCATTGACCGCAGGACTTTTCCCAATCGGCATTGTCTCTGAGCTGGTGAGCATCGGGACACTGGTTGCTTTTATCATTGTCTGCGCCGGTACAATTGTGCTCCGTTACAAACGCAAAGATCTCCAGCGTTCGTTCAAGGCCCCATTCTTTCCGGTTACACCGATTCTCGGTATTCTTTCATGCGGCTATCTGATTTCCGGGCTTCAGCCGGCAACGTGGATCCGTTTTATTGTTTGGTTCGTTCTTGGGCTGATCGTATACTTTGCCTATAGCTATAAGCACAGTGCGCTTCGCGCGAAAAGCGGCGTTGAAGAGCAAGTGCAGAACTGAGTTAATCCGGTTAGACAGATCAATGGTTCAATCTCCCGAGCATGTGTGCATGTGTCGGGAGATTTTTTTGTTTAAGAGGCATGAAGCGGCAGCATTCGGACATAGGAACTTACATACCATTTCTTTAATCCCTGCTTTGAACCATCTAATCCGGGGAAACCTGTCAAAAATTTTCGTAAAACAGGACGGATTTTTCTTTTTTTGCTAATGTGTATAGAGATATTGCAAAGACTATCTATGTATCGAAGTGTTTAGAAAGGTGGAGGACAAATGGACAGAGGAAAGCTGTACAAACGGTTATTCCAGGCAGCTTATTTCGTTATCGGCGCAGCAATCGTCGGGCTGCTTGTCTATTTTGTTGTTCTTCTGATCGGCAATCATTATACGGATGATGAGAAATTGGTGATGAGCAGGACTTCTGTCGTTGTGGATGAACAAGGTCATGAGCTTTCCCGACTCTATGCTGAGAACCGTGAACCGGTTTCATTAAATAAGGTTCCCAAGCAGGTTCAGAATGCGTTTATCGTGACCGAAGATCTGCGCTTTTATCAGCATTCGGGTATCGATTTACGCGGCGTGATGCGTGCACTGGTTACAGATATTGTGGCCGGCAACAAAGCCGAGGGAGCAAGTACCATCACACAGCAATTGGCTAGAAATGCCTATCTCTCAAATGAAAAAACGTGGTTTCGAAAATTCAAAGAGGCAACGATTGCGATCAGTCTCGAACGAAAATATAGTAAGAAGCAGATCCTGGAGATGTATTTAAACCAGGTGTATTTTGGTCATGGCATTTATGGAATTCAGATGGCTTCGAAATTTTTCTTTAATAAAGACGTTAGCGATTTAACAGAAGACGAAGGAGCGCTGCTTGCGGCGATGCAGAAGGGGCCTAACGGCTACTCACCGATTTTGCACCCGCAAAAAGCACTTGCCCGCCGAAATCTTGTTCTCTCGCTGCTCGAGAAGAACGGCTATTTATCCGCAGAACAGACGGTGCGTCTAAAAGGAAAGACACTTGGGCTGAATGTCCATAAAATTCAAACCCATCCGGAGTATGATTCCTACATGGATCTTGTGAAGCAGGAGGCCGAGAAAACGTATCATATTTCTTCTGAGGATCTCATTCGCGGCGGTTATAAAATTGTTGTGCCCATGAATCGAGAAGCACAATCGGCATCCTACAATGCATTCAAAAACAATGTGTATTTTCAAGGCAGCAATCCCAATCAATCACCGGAAGGCGCATTCACATTGATGAATAAAACTGGTGCCATGCTCGCGGTTCAAGGTGGGCGAAATTATGTTCGTGGAAGCTATAACCGCGTCAATGATAAACGGCAGCCCGGTTCTGCCTTCAAACCACTGGCTGTCTACGGACCAGCACTTGATTCAGGCAAGTATCAGCCCTATTCGATGCTCCAAGATAAAAAAGTCAGCTATGGAACCTATACACCAACGAATTACAACGGCCAATATACAGGCACAATGACGATGTACGATGCGATTACCGTATCACAAAATGCGCCGGCGGTTTGGCTGCTCGATCAGATCGGTATTGCGAAAAGTAAAAGCTATTTAACAAAAATGGGGATTAATCTTTCAGATCATGGGCTGGCGATTGCGCTTGGTGGGCTGAGCAAGGGCGTCACGCCGCTGCAAATGACAGCCGCCTACACGACATTCAGCAATAACGGATCTCAGTCGAAACCGTACTTTATCTCAGCCATTTATGATCATCAAGGCAAGAAGATTGGCGAGGCACATCCGCAGACGAAAAAGATTTTTTCGAAACAAACCGCTTGGTATATGACGCGGATGCTGCAAGCTGTCATGAGAAACGGAACCGGTCGTTCAGGGTACAGTCTAGCGGAGATTGCCGGTAAGACAGGATCCACGGCATATTCGAAAAATGGACTGCGCGATGCGTGGTTTGTCGGCTATACGCCTGATGCGGTCGGCTCTGTATGGATCGGTTACGACCAGACGAATAAAAATCAATATCTGACCGGCTCCAGCAATGATGCGGTTCGGCTGTTTAAGACGGTCATCAACAGCATGCCCGGCGAACAAAAGCTGAGTTTCAGCAAACCTGACGGCGTTACGGATCTTGATGAACCGATTCGAATGGCCTCGGTCTCGCGCCTGCGTGCAAAGGGTGTACTTGGAAAATATGCATTGCCTGCTCTTCAGCTTAACTGGGAGGGGAATACGGATAAACGAATTGTTTACCGGATCTACGCAGAAAAAGATGGACGGCGTTCGCTCAAAGGTGAGGTCAAAGGGCAAACCAATTATCGGATTGATTTCGTTAATCCTATGAGTAATGAAACGTACTATGTGGTGCCCTATAATCCACAGACGAATCAAACCGGTGACGCTTCTCCATCGGTCGAGATTAATTGGTTCTCAAAATTATAAGAAGCTGGTAAAGAACCGGGCTGCCCCCCTGAAGTTGGACGATCACAACTTTAGGGGGGCTATTTTTGGCCTTGTTGGTACGACGATCAGCGGCAAAAAAAGTGAAACTTCTACTATGTAAAGGGACTTCCGCTAAAGGCGTGGATCCTGTGAAAGTACGTCCTGTTCACAACGCGGAAGTCACCGCATCCTGCGGAAGTAGGGACCGGGCGCTTTTTGCCCGGTTTTTCTTAATCCAATAGACGCAGGTATTGTGTTTGCACGAAAAGAAAGCGGTTTGGTGCCAGTTTCTCGTCATTTGTTCGTAAAAGTACTAGAATAGAGGATGTTTGATTGAGTTAATAGAGTTCATTACATATAAAAACAGCATGATGTTGGAAAGGTTTGAAAAGATGAATCAGAAAAAAATCGGATTATTGGTCATGGCGTATGGAACACCCTACAAGAAGGAAGATATCGTGCCCTATTATACGGCAATTCGTCATGGGCATAGACCAAGTGACGAACAAATTGCTGATCTCGCACGCCGTTATGAGGCGATCGGAGGTATATCACCGCTTGCTGAATTGACGCAAGCACAAGCCGATGCGCTCGAAAAGCGCTTGAATGAACAGCAATCTGTATACACGTTCAAAGCGTATCTTGGTTTAAAGTATATACATCCGTTGATCGAAGATGCGGTTCAACAGATGCATGATGATGGCATTGATCACGCCGTATCAATCGCTTTGGCACCGCACTACTCCAGATTCAGCGTACAAGCGTACACGGAACGTGCACAGAAGAAAGCTGAAGAAGTCGGTGAACTCGCAATAACATCGATTAAGAGCTGGTATGATCAGCCCCATTTTATTGATTTCTGGGTGCGTTCCGTTAAAGATCAACTCGCAAAGATCCCCGAAGAAGAGCGGGATCAGACTGTTGTTCTGTTTACGGCACACAGCCTTCCAAAGAAGATTTTAAACAATGGCGACCCCTATCCGGATCAAATTCGCGAAACAGCCGAAAAGATCGCCGATCAGGCAAATCTCGTCCATTATACGCAAGCATGGCAAAGTGCGGGGAAAACAGGCGACCCTTGGCTTGGCCCGGATGTACTGGACCAGATTCGAACATTATTTCAACAAGAGGAGCACGTTAAGCACTTTATCTTTTGTCCGATTGGTTTTGTTGCCGAACACTTAGAGGTGCTGTATGATAACGATCGTGAATGCCGAACACTCGTTGAATCATTGGGCGGAACGTATCATCGTCCGCAGATGCCGGATACCAATCCTCTTTTTATCGATGCCCTTGCTTCAACAGTATTAAAGGCATTTGAGTGATGGATGAAAAAAGTTTCGCCGAGCCCTTGCTGTTCCAAAGCGTCTGTGATAAAATTCTTTTAAGAACAAAATGACTAAATCGTTCATACGGTCATTTTTTGGAAAATGGTGATACCCGTGGCGATTGATCGAAAAAAAATGATATTAAGTGCTGCTGAACGTACCTTTGCTTCTTTTGGCTATAAAGCAACAACGATGGATTTGGTTGCGCGTTTGGCCAATGTTGGAAAAGGAACGATCTATACCTTTTTTAAAAATAAGGAAGAGCTCTTCAATGAAATCATGAATCAGTTTATCAAGCGAATAAAGGCGACAGCAACAAATGCAATACATGATGATGATCATTTTTTCGTCAACTTGCATCGCGCACTCTATTCAATGCTTGAATTGCGCAAAGAGCATCAGCTCACAATCAAACTGACTCAAGAACTACGTGAAATCGGAACCGCTCAAGCGAAACAAGCGTTGGCCAATATCGAGGATGCCATACTCGGATTTATGGAGGAATTCATCAGTCATGCCGAGTTGAAGCAAGAAATCAAGTCGTGCGACCCTAAAGTGACTGCTTTTGTTATCCTCCACCTGTATATATCGCTTATTTTTGAATGGGAACAACGTCATCAGCCTTTATCAAAAGAAGAAATCGCTCACTTATTTGAACTCTACTTGGTACAAGGCTTAAAAAAATAATAGCTGCAGCTGTTATTTTTTTAAACAAAATTGACCAAGTGACCCATTTAGTCACTAAGATCGTCCGGGTGTTTATCTTGGAAGGAACGACAGAAAGCAGGTGGAAGCACAATGAATGTAATTCGCTTAATCAGTGCCGAGCTGAAAGCAATTGTAACCAAACCGCATCATATCATTGTCATGCTCGGTGTGATGTGTATTCCGTTGATTTACGGAGGAATGTTTCTTTATGGATTTTGGGATGTGTTCGGCAAGTCGGGCAACCTTCCCGTTGCCGTGGTCAATCATGATGACGGTGCAGTGCTTGCCGGTAAACAGATTCATGCAGGATCGGACTTAGTCGATGAATTAAAAGACAACAAGGATTTTGACTGGCGCTTTGTAAGCGAAAAGTCGGCTGAAGACGGATTTAAAAAGAATCGTTATTTTATGGTGGTCACAATTCCTAGAACGTTCTCAGAAAATGCAGTGACTTTAGCGGATGATCACTTGAAGACAACGAATTTTCGCTATCAAATTAATTCCGATTACAACTTTATTGCTGGACGTATCGCAAGTTCGGGCGTACAGGAACTTCAGAAACGCGTGTCGGAGGAGCTAACGAAAACCTATGCGAAAACGATGTATGCGCAAATAAATGAATTGACTAAAGGATTAGGGAATGCAGCTAAGGGATCCGCTGACTTGACCAAGGGCAATAAGAAAGAAGTCGACGGAATCGTTCATTTACGCGATGGTTTTAAATCGTTAATGAACGGTACCAGTCAGTTAAAAAACGGTTCAGCGAAGTTGGCGGACGGTGCCGATGCAATAACCAGTGGCTTGAACCAAGTTGCTCACGGAACCAGTCAGCTCTATGATCAGACCAGTGCAAACAGCGCAAATATTGCACAACTGGCAGATGGTGCAAGCATGCTTGCTGATAAGCTGGATGAGCTGAACGCGGGTACTGAGAAACTCGCCAGCGGATCCGGTCAACTTAATAGTGGAGAGCAGAGTTTGAGCAACGGCATGGAACAGTATCTTAAGGGATTGCAACAGTTCCAAACCAGCATGAATAAAGAGAAGGATGGCCTTGACACGCTGAATCAGCAATTGAGTGAGGCCAAACCGGAAATCGACAAACTTGTAGCTGGCGTTTCTAAGCTGAATGATGGTGCCGATCAGCTTTCAAGCGGAATTCAAAAACTGGCTCCCTATACGCAACAGTTATCCGAAGGGATGAGCAGTGTTGCAAAACAAGCAAGTGGGCTTCCGAATGCAGATCAAGTGGAAAAGCTGAAACAGGCTTCTGCAAGGCTCGATCAAAGCCTGAGTCAACTTCAGCAAAACAACGGCAGCATTGACCAGAAGCAGCTGCAGGCCCTGCAGAATAGTGCAAAACAATTAAACACAGGCATTCAAGACATTTCCGTACCATCCATAGATTCGACCCAAATCAAACAATTGGCTGAAGGAGCGGCAACGATCGATGCAGCATTTAGCCAAGGAATCAATGGCGAACCAAGCCTAGTCGATGCATCAACAGCTCTGGCTCAAGGCGTGAATACGCTAAATCATGGTATGGCTCAATTTGAAAAACAGAATGATACGCTCGCTCAAGGCGTCTCACAATTATCTGATGGAATGACTCAGTTAAGCGGTGGGCAGACAGCGTTACAAACGAACTTCTTAAAGTTAGTAGAGGGTCAGGCGCGGCTTGCAAGCGGAATGACCGAGCTGCAGCAGAATTTAACAAAGCTTCCAGGCGCATCAAAAGCTTTGAACGGAGGCGCAAGCCAACTTGCTGCAGGCAATGCGCAATTAAACCAAACCTGGCCCAAACTGGTCAGTGGTATTCAGACGGTGCAAACCGGAACGGGACAGCTTGTTTCAGGAAGTTCAAAATTAGCAGCCAATATGAATGCTTTGCAGAGCGGATTGAATGATTTGTTTTCGGGTCAGGAGAAGCTTGCCGGCGGAACGAATCAATTAAATGATGGTGCACAGAACCTGCTGAAGGGCAATACAACGTTGAGCAGTAATCTTGCAGACGCTCATCACCAACTGGCAAAAACGCCGACAAACGATTCTCATGCGGCTAAATTTGCGGAACCGGTGACCTCTGTTGATGCGTCACATCAAGCGGTTAGCAGCTTCGGGACCGGTTTTGCCCCATACTTTATTTCGCTTGGTCTTTATGTTGGTGCGATGCTCCTTACCATTGTCTATGATCTTGGCAAACCGGCCGGACTTGCGACCTCAGGGTGGAACATTGCCCTCAGCAAATTCTTTATCACGATTCTGATGTCACTTGGTCAAACGTTACTGATTGATGCAGTTGTCTTGAAAGGACTAAATCTAGAAGTGACCCATCCGTGGACGTTTGTCGGTTTTACGCTTTTGACCAGTATCAGTTATATGGCAATCATTCAATGGCTTGCCGGTTCATTTAATAATGAGGGCCGATTCGTGGCTGTGATTCTGCTGATCGTTCAGCTCGTCTCATGCGGCGGCGCTTATGCGATTCAGCTCATTCCAGAAGGACTTCAGTCCATTTCAAAGTTTGTGCCGATGACCTACAGTGTCAACGGATTTCGAAATATTATTGATGGTCACCAGCAGCAGATGCTCAGTCAAAACTCATGGATATTGGTTGGTTACGCCGTGCTTGGTTTAGCCTTAAGTGTGGTTACATTTACGATCAAATTTCATCGCGATCAAAAAAAGATCATAGCAAAAAATGAAAGAAGCACTACAGTAGGTTAACCGTTTTCAGTTTCAAGTTTCAAGTAAAAAAGATCACCAGGCCTGAATTTAAGGTCTGATGATCTTTTTTTTTTGACAGGTAAAGAAAGTATGGAATTTGCCCTGGCTTCAAACCAATAGACTAGTGTCTTGGCCAAGAATCAAAGCGGAGGTGCTCTGGCGCCCGCGGCAAGCGAGTAACCGAAGCGACGATTCAGCACCGAAAAGACACGAAGTCACCACATCCTGCGGAAGTAAGGACCGGGCGCTTTTTGCCCGGTTTTTCTTATTGATTGTTTGAGGCGCAGCTTGTCCAAACGGATCATCGATTGTTGCGGAAGAACGCGCATACCTGTATGCGGGCTTACAGATTTTCAGTTCTGCCAATATAAGCAATTTTAAAGACGCCATTTTCAAAAATAACTTTGGTGACACTCGTATTTTCAATAGAAGAAACATGAATTTTAGCATCGGATAACAGATAAATAAGACAGCTGATGTATAAACCGTGGCTGACTGCAAGAATGTTCTGTTCGTCACTATGTGCCATGACGCTGAGTATGGAGCGGATGCGCGTCTTGACGTCTTCGAAGTTCTCGGCCAATCCGGTTGTATCTAAACGTTTCAAGCCATCGAGTGCTTTAATCTTCAACTCATCCGGAGAATCGCCGCGAAGTTCCGAATCACCCACGGCTTCACTTGCAGCTTCCCACATTGAATCATTAGGATCGCCTTCGAATTGGCCGAAGCTTACTTCCCGTAAATCCGTTGTTTCAACGGGAATAAGTTCAGGGTTTGCTGAATGATCCAAAATCAGCCGCGAAGTCCGACGTGTACGCCCTAGGTCACTTGAATAAGCACCATCGAATGTGATTTTTTCTGCTTTGATTCGCGTGCCTAATTCAGCCGCTTTTCTCTCACCGAGTTCTGTAAGCGGCGTGTCTGAAATTCCTTGTACCTTCCAAAGCTGGTTGAATAATGTTCGGCCATGTCTCACGAAATAAATGCTTTTCATGAGGTACCTCCTATTCTGGGTATCCCGAATTGTTCCTTAGTACTCAATCTTCTATAGATTAGCGTAATTTAACAAGACTTGCAAAGGATAACCGGGAATTTCCAAGAAAATTGCTTGTATCTAGACGTGTGTGGCTGCGGGAATTATGATTAAAGAAGAAATGTTTCTATAAGTTGAGAGGAGACTAATGATGATCTATATAAATAACCGGGACATACTTGATCAAACACTCAATTTCGCTCTTGAAGAATATGCGCTCAAACAGTTGCCAAGCGATGAGACCTATCTGATGTTTTACCGTATGGCGCCTACAGTGATCGTTGGACGCAATCAGAACACCGTTGAAGAATTAAACATGGATTTTATCAACAAACATGACGTGACGGTCACGCGGCGTCTTTCCGGAGGGGGTGCAGTGTATAACGATCCGGGCAACCTCAGTTTCAGTTTTATTGCGAAAGACGACGGCGACAGCTTTAATAATTATAAAAAATTCACCGAGCCGGTCATTCGTGCGTTGGCGCACATGGGGGTAGATGCACAACTGGAAGGGCGCAACGACTTGACGGTAGCGGGTAAAAAGATTTCCGGAAATGCTCAATTTGTCACTCAGGGGCGTATTTTCAGTCATGGAACGCTGCTTTTTGATGTCGACTTGGACATGGTTTCAAAGGCACTGCATCCGGACAAGGCGAAATTCGAGTCTAAGGGGATTAAGTCCGTGAGAAGCAGAGTAACGAATATTCGCGAACACTTAGCAAAAGATAGAACCATTCATCAATTTAAGGAAGAATTACTGCACTATATCTTTGAAGGACAAGATCATGTGCCGGAATACAGATTGACGGATCAGGACTGGACAAAAATTATTGCACTCGCCAATCGTCGCTACCGGAATTGGGACTGGGTCTATGGAAAATCGCCGGAATTTAATCTACAGAAGGCGCGCCGTTTTCCAGGCGGACGTGTCGATTTCCGGATGAATGTCAAAAAAGGAATGATTGAGAAATTGTCGATTTTTGGTGATTTTTTTGGCGTTGGGGATGTTCATGCGTTTGAACAGCAGCTCATTGGGCTAAAATATGACCCAAACATCCTTGATCAAAAACTGAAATCGATTGACTGCCACTATTATTTTGGAAAAATTGGCGCGGAAGAACTGCTTGCTGTACTTTTCTGACAGCAAAGCGACAAGCTCAGACCGCGAATCAAACGCGCCGGGCCTTTTGCGGGATTGATGTTCTAAACAAAGAAGCTGCGGACTAAATTGATAATAGCCCGTCCTTTTGTTATGAGAGACGGACAATCTGTGGATGTGAAAGAGGAGGGTCCATCTTGAAACATAAAAAAGTGTTCGGGTGGTTTATCATTTTATACGGGATTTATCTGCTAACCATGGCTGCTTATTTTTTTGTTTGGGCAAAATCATCAATTCCGATGACAATGAAAGGGACCGCGGCCGATCCTTCTTTATTCATGAACAAACAACAGCTTGCTGAAAGCAGCACACTGAATGCATGGCGTCATTTCCTTTCCTTCGCAACCATACCGCTCGATTGGGGTGTTTATCTGTTTGTGCTTGTCGGAGGCTTTTCATTATGGATCAAGAAATGTTCAGAACGGCTGTCTCGTTCTTTTATTGTTCAAATGGTGCTGTGTTATGTTGGTCTGTCATTGATCACGCTCATCGTTTTTCTACCGGTTTCATTTACGTCTTACCAGTTATCCGTTCACTTTGGCATTTCGGTTCAGCCACTTGCAGACTGGCTCAAGGATCAAGCAATTAGCACAGCAGTCAGTACATTGATTGGGTTGATCGTCATGATGGCGGTAATGGCTCTGGTCCGGCGTTTTCCAAAGAATTGGTGGCTGCCGGCCTGGCTGCTGTCGATTCCATTTATTCTGTTTATGATGTACGTACAGCCGGTTGTCATTGATCCCCTCTATAATCATTTTCAGCCGCTAACAGATGGACAATTGAAAACTGAAATTCTGAATATGGCGTCTCGAGCAGGCATCCCGGCGAATAATGTCTATGAAGCAGACATGTCGCGAGAGACGAATGCAATGAACGCTTACGTGAATGGTATCGGCGCACATTTGCGCATTGTCCTATGGGATACAACGGTCAATCGTCTGAGTCATTCAGAGGTACTGTTTATTATGGCACACGAAATGGGCCATTATGTGATGCACCATATCATATGGGGTACCGTTTCGGCACTGATTGGACTTCTGCTGACGCTGTGGATCGCTGCGAAAATTCATTTATGGGCAAGCATTCGCTGGGGCGTGCGCATGAATATTTCCCATCCAGGCGACTTAACTGCGCTGCCGATGCTACTTCTCATTCTGTCGCTCCTTTCATTTGCTGCCGAACCGGTGCAAAATATGATTTCCCGTGATTTTGAATGGCAAGCCGACCAATACGCGATTGAGATGACGCAAGACCGTAAGGCGGCGATTCGTTCCTTTCAGAAGCTGTCCGTATCCAGCCTTAGCGAAATGAATCCACCGGCGTTAGTAAAATGGATTCAGTACGATCACCCAACCATGCTTGAGCGAATAGATTATTTAGAGCATGTGAAATTAAATCGGTGATGGCATCATTCAAAGGGCGCTTTCCTTTCTTTGTGAATATGATAAAGTAAGATGGAAAGCGTTTTCACAATATGGATAAAGGGACTGAGGCATCTACGATGGCAAATGAGAGGAAGACAGTCGCTGTTTTGTACGGTGGAAAGTCTACAGAACATGAAATCTCACTGCTCACTGCCTTTTCAGTAATCAATGCGATCAATTTAAAGCGATATCGCGTCTTGCCCGTTTATATTAATCAGGACGGACGTTGGATTCCAGGCAGTGAAATCACGGGAAAACTTGAGTCAAAGGATCAGCTGCTGCTCCACGAGAACGTTAAAGCGGAACGCGCGGTGGAGCACTGGATTGCACCGTCGAGCCCGCTGGATGCAACAAGCGCTCGTCCGGATATTGTCTTTCCGCTTCTTCATGGATCGAATGGCGAGGATGGAACGGTGCAAGGCTTGATGGAACTGCTTAATCTTGCTTATGTAGGATCCGGTGTTGCCGGCTCTAGTGTTTGTATGGATAAGGTATTAATGAAAGATGTCTTAAAGACGCATAAGATTCAGGGTCCGGATTATCTGTCGGTATCACGTTTTGAGTGGGAAAGCGATGCACCAAGCCGGATTCTAGCCATTAAGCGTTCGATCGGCTATCCTTGTTTTGTAAAGCCGGCAAACGGAGGATCCAGTGTCGGGATCAGCAAGTGCGTCAGCGAGACGGAACTGTCGGCGGCGATCACAGAGGCACTTCTTTACGATTCAAAGGTTATTGTTGAGGAGCATATTAATGGGCGCGAAATTGAAATCGGTGTTCTCGGCAACCATGAGCTCTCCGTTTCGGTTCCGGGTGAAATCATTACGAAAAATGCAGCCTTTTACGATTATCAGTCTAAGTATCATGAAGGAAACAGCACGCTTGTTATTCCGGTTCATTTATCTGAAAAGGTATTGGCGGAACTCGAAGAAACAGCAAAACGTGCTTTTGCAGCACTCAATCTGTCCGGACTTGCGCGTGTCGATGTGTTTCTCAGAGAGAAAGATCAAAGCATTGTCGTTAATGAATTAAATACAATGCCTGGTTTTACTCAGTTCAGCATGTTTCCTTTACTCTGGCAGCATACTGGATTGTCCTATCCGCAATTAATTGAAACGTTGATTGATCTGGGGTTACAGCGGCATGACGACAAGCAGAAGATCCATTATCGTATTCAGTGCTGAATTAGGGCATCAAGAAAACCCCCAGAATGGCTGATTGAGCCAACTGGGGGTTATTTTGTACGATAAGAACGTGTCGAAATTTCAAGGAAAGCGCATTTCTTTATGTAAAACAAAGAAGCTTGCCCCAGCTAAGGAGCAAGCTTCTTGTCTTAGTTAAGTACGGTAACGGTTAAGGTTCTACGGCCAAATTGTAAAGCTTGATCCCGCGATGGAAAATGAACGTCAATTCGCTTTCCCTTAATCGCTCCTCCGGTATCCCCGGCGACAAAGACGCCGTACCCGGGGATTTTTACCTTTGATCCAAGTGGAATGACTTTTGGATCCACAGCAATCACTTTGGCGTTCGGATTACTGGAGAAATCAATCCCGGTAGCGGACCGTCCTCCAAGAGAATAACTTGTCGCCTCCACAGTTATCGATCGACCGGCTTGCTTAGCGGGTGCTGACTTTGGCGCTTGTGCCGGTTGAGCGGAAGTTTTTCTTACCTTCGGTTTATTTGTTTCGGCACGCTCAGCTTCTTTTTCAGCCTTTGCTTCAGCATCTTTATGAGCTTGCTTTTTCGCTTCTTTTTCAGCAGCTTTACGTGCGGCTTCTTCAGCAATTTTCTTTGCTTTTTCTTCAGCTGCCTTACGTGCACGTACTTTGGCTTGCTTTTTTTTCTGAATCTTAAGCGCAACGAGACCTTCTTGATTTTCTTTCGCTTCGCTGGTATGACGATATACCGTGTAAAGAACCGTTTTTGTGTCCGCACCAATGAGTCCTTTTGAATCATTGGTTGAATCGGTTTCAAAGGCACTGATTGCCGACAGAGTGGATTCACCGACAACACCGTGATCTCCTCCGTCATAATAGCCTAGTTTTTGAAGCTCCGCTTGTAGCTTCTCAACTACCGGTCCTGAATCACCTTGTTGAATCAAACTATTCCCAAATATTATGTTGATCTCCTGGCTGTCTGATTGAAGAGCCGGTGTGTTTGCTGCAAAACCAATTGCCTGACTCTGTTTAGGATCTTTACTTTTGTTTGCGTGACTATCATTCGTACTGCCCGTTTTGGCGAAAGCAATTGTCGTTGGTGTAATGACACCAAGACATACTGCTAAGCTCGTCATCGCCGTCAGCCTTTTAATGATATTCATAAAGTAATAACCTCCTTAGATAAGCCGCCATGAAAGAATCATGGTCAACTCCAAGGGCTATTCT
>NZ_BJMS01000044.1 GCF_006539285.1 Sporolactobacillus inulinus | reverse complement strand
GGGGTTGTCTATATAATTAAATTAGATTTTTATGTGTGTGACGATTCGACAATTATCGCCGTAGCGGCTTATTTTTTTCTTGTAGCGAATGCCATCGATTGTGAGTAGAGAACCGGGAAAGGTTGTGGGGATAGGGTTGGAAAACAAACTGAAATTGTACGGCTTCAACAACCTCACGAAGTCACTAAGTTTTAATATTTACGATGTCTGCTATGCGAAGAGTGAACGTGAGCAACGCGATTACATTACCTACATTGATGAACAGTACAATTCAGAGCGGTTGACCCATATTCTTTGCCACGTCACGGAGATGATCGGGGCCCATGTGCTCAATATCAGCAAACAAGACTACGATCCCCAAGGCGCGAGTGTTACCGTACTGATCGCTGAGCAGGAGTTCCCAAGGGATCAAATTGATCGCTCATGCAACCTCGGTCACTATGCGGACACCATTGTCGGCCATCTGGATAAGAGCCATGTAACGGTGCATACCTATCCGGAATTTCATCCGGGCACGGCGATTGCCACCTTCCGCGTCGACATCGATGTGGCTACGTGCGGGGAAATTTCCCCATTGAATACACTCAATTACTTGATTGGCAGTTTCGATTCCGACATCATCACGGCTGATTACCGCGTGCGCGGGTTTACACGCGATGTCGATGGGAAGAAATTGTTTATGGATCATCCGATAACATCGATTCAAAATTATATCGATGACGAAACACTTGAGAACTATGATGCCGTCGACATTAATGTTTATCAAGCCAATCTTTTCCATACGAAAATGCTTATTAAAGAACTTGATTTACAGAACTATTTGTTTAATCGCGATGTACTTGAAATCCCGCCGAAGGAACGTTTGAAGATCAGCAGCAATCTCCGCAGGGAAATGATTGAGATCTACAGCGGGGCGAATATTTTTTAATTATTGGAGTGCTGCTTATGAACTTATCACAAGAACGCGCGCCGGTCCTTGAGGCGCTGAATCGATATAAAGCGATGCGTGTTGTGCCTTTTGATGTGCCGGGACACAAACGCGGCAAGGGCAATCGTGAATTAACCGATTTTCTTGGAGAAAAATGCCTGACCGTTGATGTGAATTCGATGAAACCGCTTGATAATCTGTGCCACCCGGTGTCGGTGATCAAAGAAGCAGAAGAACTGGCGGCCGAAGCATTCGGGGCGAAACACGCCTTTTTTATGGTGAACGGAACAACCTCCGCTGTGCAGAGCATGGTGATGAGTGCTTGCAAACGCGGTGAAAAAATCATTATGCCGCGCAACGTGCATCGCAGTGCGATTAATGCGCTGATTCTGAGTGGAGCAATTCCCATTTACGTCAATCCGGGCGTGAACCACGAGCTTGGTATTTCACTTGGCATGTCGGTTGCCGATGTGAAGCAAGCAATTCTGGAAAATCCGGACGCCAAAGCGGTTTTAATCAATAACCCAACCTATTATGGCATTTGTTCAAATTTAAAGGCGATTACAGAACTGGCACATCAGCACAATATGCTGGTACTTGTTGATGAAGCGCACGGGACGCACTTTTATTTTGGAGAAGGGCTTCCAGCCTCGGCGATGTCGGTCGGTGCCGATATGGCTGCAGTCAGCATGCATAAATCCGGCGGTTCGCTGACGCAAAGCTCGCTCTTGCTTGTTAACGGATTAAGCGAGGGCTACGTCCGTCAGATCATCAACCTGACGCAGACAACAAGCGGCTCCTATCTGTTGATTTCTTCTCTGGATATATCGCGCCGCAATCTCGCCTTGCGCGGCCGCGCAATTTTTGAGAAAGTTGCTCAGATGGCCGAGTACGCGCGTGCGGAAATTAATCAGATCGGCGGGTACTACGCGTACGGCAGGGAACTGATCAATGGCGATTCAATCTATGATTTCGACCGTACGAAACTGTCCGTGCTGACGCGTGATATCGGTCTTGCCGGCATTGAAGTTTATGACATTCTCCGCGATGAATACGATATCCAAATCGAGTTCGGCGATATCGGCAATATTCTCGCTTATCTCTCAATCGGCGATCGGATCATGGATCTTGAACGGCTCGTCTCGGCTTTGTCGGAGATTAAGCGGCGCTATGCCAAGGATCGGACCGGTATGTTAAGTCAGGAATACATTCGTCCGGAAGTCATTCTTGCACCTCAAGAAGCCTTTTATGCGGCAAGCGAATCGACAAGACTTGAGGACAGTCTTGGACGGATCTGCGGCGAATTCGTGATGTGCTACCCGCCGGGGATTCCAATTCTCGCTCCGGGCGAAAAAGTGACGGCCAAGGTACTTGAATATATTCAGTACGCGAAGGAAAAAGGCTGTTTTCTTACCGGTACACAAGACAGTCATGTAAACGCAATCCAGACAGTGAAGGAGTGAACGATTTGGATTTATGGTTTACCGAGAAACACACCGATAACGTGAAACTGTCGATTAAGGTTGACCGACAAGTGTACAGCGCGCAAAGCGAGTTTCAACGGATCGATATTTTCGATTCGCTTGAATTCGGGCGTTTTTTGACGCTTGACGGGTACATGATGCTGACGGAGAAGGACGAATTCATCTATCATGAAATGATCGTCCATGTACCGATGGCCATCCTGCCACAAGTGAACAAGGTGCTGGTGATCGGCGGGGGAGACGGCGGTGCGGTCCGCGAACTTGTTCGCTATCCGGAAATTCAGCAGATTGATTTAGTTGAAATTGATGCTCAAGTCATTGAGGCATGTAAAAAATATCTGCCGCAAACCGCAGCAAAATTAGATGATCCACGCGTGACGATTCACGAGGCGGATGGTTTGAAATTCGTCCGTTCAAAAAAGGATGAATACGATCTGATTATTGTCGATTCAACCGATCCTTTTGGCCCCGGTGAAGGCCTTTTTACAAAGGAATTCTATGGAAACTGTTTCAAGGCACTTACTGAAACCGGGGCAATGGTCAACCAGCATGAAAGCCCATTCTATCCGGTTGACGCAATTGCGATGCAGCGCGCCCATAAACGGATCGTTGATTCCTTTCCGATCAGTCGTGTCTATCAGGCGCATATCCCAACCTATCCATCCGGCCACTGGCTGTTTGGCTTTGCGTCGAAGCACTACCATCCGCTTCAGGACTTTGATGCACAGAAATGGAAGGCACGAAACCTTAAAACGCGCTATTATAATGATAAAATTCACGTCGGCGCATTTGCGCTGCCGAACTATGTCAAGCTGTTGCTTGAAGAAATGGAATAAATGTGTCTGATCCATTTTAATGAGTCATTGCAGTGGACAGGCTATTTTTAAGGAGGCGTTCGTAAATTGGGTAAAGCTTTGATTATCGGCGCAGGCGGCGTCGCAGGGGTTGTGGCACATAAGTGCTGCCAGAATTCAGAGGTATTTGAAGAAATTTGTATCGCAAGCCGTACACTTTCCAAATGTAATGCGCTCAAAGAAAAATTGGACGGCGGCAAGACAAAGGTGACAACCGCTCAAGTAGATGCGAACAATGTACCGGAATTGATTGCATTAATTGAAAAAGTGAACCCGGACATTGTGATCAATGTTGCGCTCCCTTATCAGGATCTAACAATCATGGATGCATGTCTGGCAACGAAAACGGACTATGTGGATACGGCAAACTACGAACCGGAAGATACGGCAAAATTCGAATACAAATGGCAATGGGCGTATCGTGACCGCTTCAAAGAAGCCGGCATCACCGCCTTGCTTGGCAGCGGTTTTGATCCGGGCGTGACCGGTGTATTCTCTGCCTACGCTCAGAAACACTACTTTGATGAAATTCATTCAATCGATATTCTCGACGCTAACGCTGGCGACCACGGCTATCCATTTGCGACCAACTTCAATCCGGAAATCAATATTCGCGAAGTGACCGCAAACGGCAGCTATTTTGAAAACGGCAAATTCATCGAAACCGAGCCGATGGCGATCAAACGTGTCTATGATTTCCCGCAGATCGGACCGAAGGACATTTACTTGCTTCACCATGAGGAGATGGAATCCCTTGCGCAAAATATTAAAGGCATTAAAAAGATCCGTTTCTGGATGACCTTTGGACAAAGCTATTTAACGCATCTTAAAGTTTTGGAAAACGTCGGCATGACCTCGATCGAACCGATTGAATTTGAAGGAAAACAAATCGTTCCGCTGCAGTTTTTGAAAGCTGTTCTTCCGGATCCGGCTTCACTTGGACCACGAACGAAGGGCAAGACGAACATCGGCTGCATCTTCCAAGGCGTCAAGGACGGCAAGCCGCGCACCTATTCTGTTTATAACGTCTGCGATCACCAGGAATGCTACAAAGAAGTCGGTTCTCAGGCGATTTCATATACAACCGGTGTACCGGCGATGATTGGTGCAGCAATGGTGATGACCGGAAAATGGAAACGTCCGGGCGTTTACAACATCGAAGAATTCGATCCGGATCCGTTTATGGATGCGTTAAATCAATTTGGTTTGCCGTGGCACGAAGATTTTGCCCCGACGCTGGTCGACTAAAGGAGCGTGCCGATGGCTATTGATTTTACTGCAGCTCCATCACCGAGCTACATTGTTGACGAAGGGCTGCTTGTCAAAAACCTTGAACGCTTGAAACAACTGCGGGAACGGACCGGTTGCAAGATCCTACTTGCACAAAAGGCCTTTTCAATGTTCGCCTTTTATCCGTTGATCGGCCGCTACTTAAACGGGGTCGCGTCAAGCTCACTGCACGAGGCGCGACTTGGCCGTGAAGAAATGGGCAAGGAAGTGCATATCTACTCGCCCGCCTATGATGAAAAAGACTTCACTGAAATTCTCGAGGTGAGCGATCACATCGTCTTTAACTCATTCGGCCAGTGGGCGCGCTTTAAAGACCAGGTGAAGCAAGCGCCTCGGGCGATAGAATGCGGGATGCGTGTCAACCCCGAATATTCGGAGGTTGAGACCGGGCTATATGATCCGTGCGCGCCATACTCGCGCATGGGCGTTACGGAAGCGAATTTTGATCCGAATGCTCTAGAGGGACTTGACGGACTGCATTTCCATACGCTCTGTGAACAGAATTCGGACGCGCTGGAACATACGCTGGAGGTTGTGGAACGCAAGTTTGGCAAATACCTCAAAGGCATGAAGTGGATCAACTTTGGCGGCGGTCATCACATCACACGCAAGGATTATGATCTGGAACGGCTCGAACGCTGCATCACATCGGTGAAAGAAAAGTATGATGTTGATGTCTATCTGGAGCCGGGCGAAGCGGTTGCCTTGAATAGCGGCTATCTTGTGACGACCGTTCTCGATGTGTTTGAAAATGGAATGCCGATTGCGATTCTGGATACGTCGGCGACTTGTCATATGCCGGATGTACTGGAAATGCCCTATCGACCGGAGATCTTGGGTGCGGGAAAACCTGGGGAACGCGCCATTACCTATCGGCTCGGCGGGCCAACTTGCCTGTCCGGCGATGTGATTGGCGACTATTCCTTTGATCAGCCGCTCAAAGCAGGCGACCGCCTTGTCTTCTGTGATATGGCCATCTATTCGATGGTCAAAAACAATACCTTCAACGGAATCGCGCTGCCTTCGCTTGTAAAGTATAGCGAACAAGAAGGATTGCAGACGATCAAAACCTTTAGCTACGAAAATTTTAAAACAAGACTTTCTTGATCCACGCGTTCCTGCCATTTATGGCAGGAACTTTTTTTGCCTCGCTAATACTCCGATTTCCTATGGTAGCGCTCGGGCGCCTACGGAGCGTCTCTGTTGATCGCAGGCTAAGGTGATCTCGCAGATTACCAGCATGTTTGAGGCGGTTTCTGGACTGCCCTCGGTCGCCCCTGTTGATGCGAGCAGCTGGAGTGTCGTTCGTGCCCAACTCAGAAGCCATCGCATCCTGCGGAAGTCGGATTCCTCTAAATCCGCAACAATGCAACATTTTTGCACAGACTTTGACATTTTTGTTCATATAATTCGAAAATTTTGAGGCGATTTGAGCAAAACGACTGCCTAAATTATTTGAATTTTGCTATACTTAATCCATCGAGTGCTGTATTTTGCGGTATTCATTGCGGAAGAAGCGATGCTGGCGGTTTATAGACACAGCATCGCTTCTTAGCGAATCGATGCGCCACGACGTTTGTATGCCAGCGTTTTAAAACAACGAATAAACACAACAGATTACATCTTAAGAGAAGAGGAATCGGCGATGAACGATGAGAAAGCGCTAGCGCTGCTAAAAAAGTTATTGAAGATAAATACGACCAATCCACCGGGAAATGAAGCGGAGGCTGCGGCACTTATTCAGGAAACGTTCGAGGCGGCGGGGATTCCGAGCGAAGTCATTGTCTATGGTGAGAAGCGGCATCAGCTGATCGCGAAACTAAAAGGCGCGGAGCCTGGCAAGACACTGGCATTTACCGGTCACATGGATATTGTCCCGGTCGGAGAGATCGCCTGGGATCATGATCCGTTCGGAGCAGAAGAAGCGGACGGCAAGATCTATGGACGCGGCGCTTCCGATATGAAAAGCGGCCTTGCCGCGATGATTGCAGCACTCATTGAACTGAAAGAAGAAGGGACGCCGTTAAAAGGCACCCTTAAATTTATCGCGACCGTTGGCGAAGAAACGTCATCAATTGGTGCCGAGCAGCTGGTCAAGCACGGTTATGCGGACGAACTCGATGCGGTGCTGATCGGCGAACCGACGGATAACGAAGTGTCCATTGCAGAGAAAGGCGCTTTGTGGTTGCGCTTAGCTACATATGGAAAAACGGGACATGGTTCAACACCGAGCTGCGGGATTAATGCCAATGAACATATGATTGCGCTTCTCTCGAAATTTCAATCGGAGTTTCGATTCACGTTTGAACCGGATGATTTGCTCAGCGCACCGACCTCTAGCATTGATGTAATCCGTGGTGGAAACGGTACCAATGTCATTGCCGACAAGTGCACCGTGGAAATTGATATGCGAACGCTGCCCTCGCAAAATCACCAAGAGATCATTGCGTCGATACAAGCGATCATTGATTCCGTCCAAAAAGATATTCCGCAATTAAAAACGACGATCGAGATTCTTAACGACATGCACCCGGTGAAAACAGCAAAAGATCATCCTTTTGTGAAACAACTGGTTCAGGCCGTTGAGGAGGTTCGCGGGAAGACGATTGAGCCTTATGGATTTTCAGGGTATACGGATGGAGCTTTTTTTTCACAAGTGAAAAAATCGTTTCCGATCGCGGTCGTTGGTCCGGGTTACCCACCGGCGGCTCATCAACCCAATGAATATGTGGCGCGCAAGCCATTCTTTGACTCCATTCAGATCTATAAGAAAATCGCTGCTGATTTTCTTCGCTGATGGGGGAGAAGCGAGATGAACTGGGGCTGTAATCCTCTTGATTTGAGCAGAGTGGAGCGTGAATAGCTTGTCTGATCGTCGCCTTGGCATCATTTATACTTTTTCCGCCTTTTCCATATGGGGATTTCTCACGGTTTATTGGAAATGGCTTGCAGCAATCCCTTCATGGGTAGTGCTTGCGCATCGAATACTTTGGGCTTTTATATTTATGCTGCTTGTCATTGCCCTGCGCGGACAATTTAGAGGCTTATGTATGAAAACGGTATGGCTCATTCATCAACCGAAACAACTGCTCGTTGTCTTTGCCGGTTCACTGGCAATCAGTGCAAATTGGATGCTCTATGTATGGGCAGTCGGCCATCAGCATGTCTTAGATGCAAGTCTTGGTTTGTTCATGATTCCGCTTGTGAGTATGCTGATCGGGATTCTGTTTTTTAAAGAACGGAGTGATGCCTGGGGATGGCTTTCTCTTGCACTTGCTTTTACAGGTGTCCTGCTGGTGACCGTTCATTTTGGCGTCGTCCCATGGCTTGCGCTGTCTCTTGCAGCAACTTCAGGCATGTACAGCTTCTGTAAAAAAATCATTCAGCTTGATGCATTGATCGGGATGAGCATTGAGACGCTGCTTATTATTCCGATTGCTGTCGTTGTGCTTACGGTACATACCTATGCAACACCCGGCCTGCAGACCGCTTTTTCGGGTACGACCGCACTTCTGCTTATCGGTGCCGGAATTCTGACTGCACTTCCCTTGATCTGGTTCGCTGAAGGAGCGAAGCGGATTCCTTTGACAATGATTGGATTCTTCCAATATATGACGCCTTCATCTGCTTTTCTGATAGGGGTGTTTCTTTTTCATGAATCGATGGATCGGATCCAGTTCCTTTCCTTTTTGTTCATTTGGTGCGCCATATGCATCTATGCATGGCGTGAAGTGTCTCGAAATGCGGCAGGAAAACGATCGGCACACGCATCTTTGTAAGCAATGAAACAGCAAGGTGCAGTTGAAAAATAAGTGTGAATCATTTATCATTACAATAATTATTTATTATATTTTTTTCGTTTTGAGAAGTAAGGGCGGTGATTTTATTAACGCGGAATTAGACTGTTACAGAGCGTTGGTTGGGTTTCTAAGTGAGGTTCTTGGAGATGATACCGAGATCATCCTTCATGACGTTACTGATCTTGAACATTCGGTGGTTGCGATCAGTAAAACGAATTTAAGCGGTCGCAAACTCGGCGCTCCAGTGACCAATTTAATGTTGAAGATGCTGAAGGAGGGCCGCTCCAAAAATAAAAGCTATATCACCAATTATGAAGGTGTGGCGAAGGATGGAACGGTACTGCGCTCATCAACATTTTTCATAAGAAACACTCAAGACGATATTATCGGCATGCTCTGCATCAATAGCGACTATCGAAAAATGGAGCGTGTCATTGCGTACTTGAGTCAATTTGTCGGCGTGCAGCGACCGATCGAGAAGAAGAAGGAAAAGCCGCCGGCCGTCGAACATCTGAGCCCGTCAATTGAGGACTTGGCAAAGGAAAGCATTAAAGAGATTGTCGGCGGGGTAAATATTCCTCCAGAGCGTATGTCTCAGGAGGAGCGGATTGAGATTATCGAGAAATTAAACGAGAACGGTATTTTTCTGTTGAAAGGGATTGTCAGTATTGTTGCGCAAGAGTTGTGTACGTCGGAAGCCTCAATTTACCGCTATCTGAGCAAAGTGAAAAAAGTACAGGAATCGTAATAAAACAAAGAAGAGGGGATCTCAACGTCGATGACGATGAGGTCCCCTCTTCTTAATGTTCACACGTTTTATGATTTCAATGCGCTTTGAATGATGCGAGGCTGCTGCGGTGCTGCGCGAAGCTTATCCTGCGCTCCGATCGCGCGCGTCATAAGTCGAATAGCCGATCGATCCGTTCATTACAACGCACGTACTTTTTTCACCATATCAATGGCAAGATTCGCAAAAAATTTAGCACTAGGAAGAATGGCTTTTTCATCAATGATCAGATCAGGATGATGGAGTCCTGAGGTTCCGGATACACCCATAAAGTAGAAGGCGCCTGGTATCTTTTTCATGTATTCGGCAAAGTCTTCGCCTGCTGTAGACGGTGTCGGTGTGATCACGTTGAGCCCTGAAGCCTTCGCGGTGTCAATGGACCATTCCGCTAGTTTTTCATTGTTAATTGTTGCCGGACCAAGTTTTGTAAAATGCAGAGTTCCTTTGGCGCCAAGTCCTGCAGCAACGCCTTCAACGACACGTTGCATCTTTGCCGGGATACCATCGCGAACATGTTCTTGGAATGTACGTACGGTGCCTTCCATCTGAGCGGTTTGCGGCAGCACGTTCCAAGTGTTTCCGGCTTCAAGACGTGTGACGCTGATGACCGCGTTGTTCAGCGGTGAAACATTGCGCGCAACAATAGTTTGCAGTGCGGTAATGATATGCGAGGCGACGACAATCGAATCGATTCCTTTTTCAGGTGCGGCTGCATGGGTTCCGATTCCCTCGACATCAATCGTAAATTTATCAACGGCAGCCATGAGCGGCCCCGGCTTGATGCCGATCGTTCCTGTTGGCAGATGCGGCATGTCGTGCATACCGAAAATGGCTTGTACATCATCGAGAACGCCGGTTTCGAGTACTTTTAGCGCACCGTTGCCATTTTCCTCGGCAGGCTGGAAGATGACCTTGACGGTACCTTCCAACTCTGCTTTGCGTTCATTAAGCAGCAGTGTTGCGCCAAGAATAGATACTGTATGAAAGTCGTGCCCGCAAGCATGCATCTTGCCCGGAACTTTTGACGCAAATGGAAGTCCGGTTTCTTCCTGAATGGGCAGCGCGTCAATATCTGTGCGCAGACAGATGACAGGGCCGGGCTTTGCGCCGCGAATGACGGCCAGCACGCCGGTTTCAAGCGGAAGTTCAAGCGTTTCAACGCCCGCCTCGTTGAGCCAACCACTCAGCGCCTTCGTTGTTTCATATTCTTCAAACGACAGCTCCGGATGTTCATGCAGCTGACGGCGGCAATCAATCAATTTTTGTTCGAGTTCAGTATCTGTAACGATATTTGGCAATGGGAAGACTCCTTTAATATGATTTTACTTATTAGTGCACTAAAGCGAAACGTACATTTTTAGGTTGCAACTAGAACCGACGGCACGGCGTCTTCAATTCCTGAAAAGCCGAGTACCGTTAAGAGAACGGTCTGTGCGCCGATCGAAGCATCTTTCGGGTCATAATATTCGGCGAGTGTATGCATGCCGCCGCATCTTCCGCCGCCGCTCAGGGTCAGTGCGGGGATGCCTTTGTGGATCGCGACATTGGAATCGGTGCTCATTGGTTCAAGCAGGGGTTCCAGATTGAAGGAGCGAATCGCCGCAACCGCTGTCTGAACGGCAGGGTCTGTCTCTTTCTGCGTTCCGGCAGGACGTTCGCCGACACGCTCGATTTCTGCCTGAATTACGTCCGCTTTTTTCCAGCGCGCGTTTTCTTCTTTAACGGCTTGGCGAATGCAGGCCAACGCTTGTTTTTCTAATTCAAGCAGTGCATCTTGGGCGACCGAACGCATGTCGAGCCCCATCTCAGCATGCTCGGCAATAGAATTGATGGACGTACCGCCGCTCACCGTACCCACTGTGAACGTGGTGACCGGGTTTTTCGGCACCGTGAGTTCACTGATTTTCGCAATGGCACGCCCCAGTGCATGAATCGCGCTTGGGGTACCGAAATTACCAAAGCTGTGACCGCCGGGGCCTTTGACTACGATTCTGTAGCGATGGCTGCCGACTGCGGTTGCCGTGATCCGTTCCGGCGTTCCCGGCTCGATTGAAAGAAACCCGCCGATATCGTTCCGTGTTTGAAACAAGGATTTAACGCCGCGTAAATCGCCAAGGCCTTCTTCGCCGACCGTAGCGACGAACAGGAGCGTGTGCTGCGGCTTAATTCCGGAAGTATTGAGTGCGCGAATCAAAGTGAGCAGCACCGCTAGCCCTCGGCCGTCATCGGCGATACCCGGAGCATAGACAACGCCGTCCTTCACAATCGGGTCAATGGACGTCTGTTCCGAAAAAACAGTGTCTAAATGAGCGGAAACAACGATTTTCCGTTCATTCGATTTTCCTGGAAGCAGGCCAAGCACATTTCCTTCTTTATCAGTATAAACGGATTTCAGCCCTAGTGCATGAAAATGATCCGCCATCCAAGCAGCACGGGCGTTTTCTTTAAATGGTGGAGCGGGAACAGCAGTCAACGCGATTTGCTCAGCGGTTGTGCGGTCATTGTCCTCAACAAGGAAGGACAATGCTTGCTGCACAGCAGGAACAGCACGTAATTGACGGATGACTTCGCTGCTGTCTGTGTTATTCTTTTCGTTCAATGGTGATCTCTCCTTGTTAGTCATACCTTTATCGATGTGCTGAATGGAACAGGCGAGTCATTGAAAATGACAAATTAAGAATACACCGAACAATTAATTTAGACAATTTATTCTTTTTTTTATTGTCTCAATCGTAATAATTTATTATTATTGTAATAAATTCTATCATGTTTCAACAAATAATGCTCTTGAATTAAAGAAATGTCGATTGAAAAATTTTTCCGCTGTAGAAACCGCATCAAATGTGAGGAATTATGACATAAATGATATAAAAATGATTTATTATATTAAGAATTTTTTTGACTATTAGATTTTAGTTGATTATAATTGCGATATAGATTTTCCGAATTCAGAAAATAGATTATTATTTTTATTGTTATTCACTAAAGACAATTAAATCAATCCAGGGGGCGGGAAAATGAGCGCGGCATGGTCTGATGACTTAGAAAAAGAATATGAAACGATGGTGGAATGGCGCAGATATTTGCACCAGCATCCGGAACTCTCGACCCAAGAAGCAGAAACTTCAGCGTTTATTTTAGAAAAATTAAAAAGCTTCGGTATTACCGACATTAAAACGCATGTAGGCGGTTTTGGCATTGTCGCCCGCATTCACGGAGCAAAGCCGGGACTGACCGTCGCCCTGCGCGCTGATTTCGATGCACTTCCGATCAACGAAGAAACCGACGTTCCTTATAAATCAAAGGTTCCGAATGTCATGCATGCCTGCGGACATGACGGGCATACCGCGACCCTCCTTGGTACGGCAAAAGTGCTTCAAGCCCATCGCGCAGAACTTGCCGGGGATGTTGTGCTGCTGCACCAGCCGGCAGAGGAATTTCCACCGGGAGGCGCCCAAGCCATGATTAAGGATGGATGCCTTGAGGATGTTGATCTGGTGTTCGGAACGCATCTTTGGAGCACGGTTCCCTTTGGTACAATCGGCTACCGCAAAGGCTATTTCATGGCTGCAGCCGACTATTTGAAAATCCATATCCAAGGAAAAGGAGGTCATGGTTCGGCACCGCATCTGTCGGTTGACTCGGTCGCCGTTGCTTCTCAGGTCGTCAACCAGATTCAGATGATCGTCAGCCGTGAAGTTGATCCACAGCAGGCGGCGGTTGTGACGATCGGAAAATTTAGCGCCGGTGTGGCGCCGAACGTGATTGCCGATACGGCAACAATGGAAGGAACCGTACGAACCTTTGACCCCACCGTGCGTGAGAAGGTAAAAAAAGAACTTGCATCCATTGTTGAAAATGTCTGTGCTGCTTACCATGCACAAGGTTCTGTTGACTATCGGGACGGTTATCCTGCTGTCTACAACCATGAAAAAGAAACCGATGTGTTCAAAAAAGTCATGGATCAAACCTTCGGCGAAGGTACAGCCGTCGAAATAGCCCCTCAAATGGGCGGCGAAGATTTCTCGCATTATCTTTTGAAGAAACCGGGCATGTTCTGGTTCTCCGGTGCCGGCAATCCCGAAGTCGGCGCCAGCTACCCGCATCACCATCCTAAGTTCAACTTTGATGAACGGGTAATGCTGGTTGCGGGAAAGGCCTTCTTGTCGCTGGTTAACCAGTATTTGTGCAACAGCGCAATCCCGGAACTCACCGAATTTGCAGCTGCCGGAAAATAATAAGGAGGGACAACGCATTGGGTGAACTCTTAAAGGTAGACAAGATTAAAACTGAATTCCAAACGGATAAAGGCCCGGTTACATCCGTTGACGAAGTGAGCTTTGATTTGAAAGAGGGGGAAACGATTTGCCTTGTTGGCGAGTCCGGCTGCGGGAAATCCGTAACCTCTCTGTCGATCATGCACCTGCTTGATCGAAACGGTTCGGTCACCGAAGGGTCGATTCGTTTCGAAGATAAGGATCTTGCGCATGCGAGCGAAGCGGAAATGCGCAAGATTCGTGGAAATGACATTTCAATGATTTTCCAAGAACCGATGACTTCACTCAATCCTGTGCTTACCATTGGCGATCAGCTTACCGAAGGCATCCGCTTACATATGAACTATTCAAGAGCGGAAGCACGCAGCTATGCCATTGAGATGCTGAAAAAAGTCGGTATTCCGCGAGCAGAAGGCATCATCGATGAATATCCGCACAAACTGTCCGGAGGAATGAGGCAGCGTGTGATGATTGCCATGGCGCTCAGTTGTAAACCGAAACTGCTGATTGCCGATGAACCGACAACCGCTCTCGATGTAACGATCCAAGCTCAAATCCTTAAGTTAATGAAGAAACTGCGCGATGAATCCAACACCGCGATCATTTTGATTACGCATGATCTCGGCGTCGTTGCGGAAATGGCGGATAAGGTCGCGGTTATGTATGCGGGACAGGTTGTTGAGGAAACCGATGTGTACACGCTGTTCGATAATCCCAAACATCCGTATACGCTCGGCTTGATGAAATCCATCCCGCATATTACCAATCCGGATGATATGCGTCTTAATTCGATTCCAGGATCGGTCCCGAGTGCGCGCAACATGCCGAAAGGCTGCCGCTTCTACGATCGCTGCCCGCATGCGATGAAGCGTTGTCTGGCTGAAAAGCCGGAGCTTAAACCGATTGAAGACAAACAGGCCCACAGTATTCGTTGTTTTCTTTATGAAGAGGAAGAAAAGGATTATGAAAAGAAACATGCTGAAAAGCAGCACGCTGAAAAGGAAGTGAGCTCGTGAACATGCCGCTGGATCAGGAAAAGCCGTTACTTCAAGTCAAGCATTTGAAAAAGTATTATCCAATTAAAAAGGGCGTTATTTCGCGGACAGTAGGTTACGTCAAGGCAGTTGATGATGTCAGCTTCGATATCTACCCTGGTGAGACGATGGGAATTGTCGGCGAGTCCGGCTGCGGCAAATCAACAACGGGCCGTTCCTTGGTGCGACTGGAAGATCCGACAGCCGGACAAGTCCTCTTTCAGGGCAAGGATCTGGCAACGGTCTCGCAAAAAGAGATGCGCAAGCTACGCACCGATCTGCAGATCATCTTTCAGGATCCCTATTCTTCATTGAATCCAAGAAAACGCATCGGCGACTTGCTTGCGGAACCGCTGCTCGCACACAAGCTGGCAACGAAGGCGGAAGCAGAAAAGAAAGTTAATGAGATTATGGAAATTGTTGGGCTTCCAAAACAATACAAAAACCGTTATCCGCATCAATTTTCCGGTGGTCAGCGCCAGCGTATCGGCATTGCTCGAGCACTGATGCTGCGACCAAAATTGATTATCTGCGACGAACCGGTTTCCGCACTTGATGTGTCGATTCAAGCACAAGTACTTAACTTGCTCAAGGATCTTCAAAAAAGCTTGAATCTGACTTATGTCTTTATTGCTCATGGTCTTGGCGCCGTAAAGTACATCAGCGATCGGATTACGGTGATGTATTTGGGTAAGGTTATGGAACTGGCAACGACACGAGAAATTTTCGAACATCCGAAACACCCGTACACGGAAATTTTGCTGAATGCCTATCCGATACCGAACCCGCATGAGCGTAATCGTACTCAGATGGTCATTGAAGGCGATGTTCCAAGCCCTGCAAATCCGCCGAAAGGCTGCGTGTTCCATACGCGTTGTCCATTCGCAAAGGATATTTGCCGTGAGAAGGCACCGGGATTGACCGGTAAAGATCATCTTGTTGCTTGTCATTTCCCTATTGATGAAGGAAAAGCTTGAAAGGAGGATTTTAGGTGCTTCAATACATCATACGGCGAATTCTGATCGCCATTCCCGTGCTTTTTGGGGTAACCGTACTGAACTTTTTCATTATTAATCTAGCTCCAGGAAATCCGGTCGATATGATGGTCAATCCGTCCGCAACTCCGGAACAGCTTGCCGCGACAAAACACGCTTTGGGCCTTGATCAACCGGTCTGGGCACAATATTGGAACTGGCTTGTTCAATTGCTTCACGGCAATCTCGGATTCTCCTATTCAACGCGTGAACCGGTCACGCAGATCCTAATGGCTCATGTCGGGCCAACCGTTCTGCTGATGGGTATTTCACTGATTGTCGGTTACTTGATTGCGATTCCGCTCGGCATCATCTGTGCGCGAAAGCAAAATTCATGGATTGATTACCTCGTTACCGGCTTTTCATTCTTCGGTATTTCGATACCGCACTTTTTCTTAGGACTTGGTGTTATTTATGTCTTTGCCAGCAAACTGCTCTGGTTTCCAACCGGAAGTATGAACACGCTCGGCGGAGACGGCAGCTTTATCGATACGTTTAATCACCTGGTGCTTCCAGTTCTGGTACTGGCAACAGGGATCGGCGGCAACATGGTTCGCTATGTTCGCTCCAGTATGCTGGATGTGCTGGGCAAGGATTATTTGCGAACAGCCAAGGCAAAAGGATTGTCACAATTTTTGATCACAAATAAACATGCACTTCGGAATTCCTTAATCCCGATCATCACCGTAATCGGTATTGACATTCCGCTCTTGATTGGCGGTGCGATTGTCACCGAGCAGGTCTTTCAATGGCCGGGTCTCGGACTGCTGACCATTCAATCGATTACGTCCCGGGATTATTCGACACTGATGGCGATTAATCTGCTTGCAGCATGTACCGTACTGTTTGCGAACTTGCTGACAGATATCCTTTATGCTGTCGCGGACCCAAGAATACGGTACGACTAAGGAGGATCAGGTCACATGGGGATGAAATTAAATCCGAACAAGAACGTGCCGGAAATGACCGGTACGGAAACGTCTGGGCAGATGGTCGTTCAATTCGAAAAAGAAGAAACCTATCTGCATATGGTTATGCGGAGATTTTTGAAGCATCGCCTTGCGTGCGTAGGCGTTGCTGTCTTTCTCTTAATCCTGCTCATTGCTCTTTTGGCACCGGTGATCGCGCCTCAGGATCCGGCAAAAATTTTCAATGAATTTGAGGCACCGCCTTCTGCAGCCCACTGGCTGGGCACCGATCCGGTCGGCCGTGATGTGATGAGTCGACTGATCTTTGGTGCGCAAGTCTCGATCGCTGTTGGTATTGGCGCTGTTGCGATCTATGTTGCCATTGGTATTGTCCTCGGTCTGGTTGCCGGTTATTTTGGCGGCTGGGTCGACATGCTCATCATGCGCTTGACCGATGTGTTTATGTCTTTCCCATATTTCATGGTCATTCTTGTGCTGGTGAGTATCATCGGACCAAGCTTGTTTAACATCACGCTTGTCATTGGTCTTCTTGGTTGGCCGGCCATTGCCCGCTTAGTCAGGGGCAGTGTGCTTTCAATAAAAGAAATGGATTACGTAAAGGCAGGTGTTGCACTCGGCTATTCGACGCCAAAGATTCTTTTTCAGCACATTCTTCCGAATGCACTCGCACCCATTTTAGTAAACGCAACGTTCGGTGTCGCTTCGGCCATCATCATGGAAGCATCATTAAGCTTCCTTGGGATGGGGGTTCGGCCTCCGGCAGCAAGTTGGGGGAACATGCTTACACAGGCGGAATCGATCACGGTACTTTCCTCACAGCCTTGGCTGTGGATTCCGCCGGGCTTGATGATCTTGCTGGCCGTTCTTTCGGTAAACTTTATCGGTGACGGCCTCCGCGACGCCATTGAGTCGCAAAACGCGAAATAAATTCAGATAAAAAAGGGGATGCAAACAACACAATGAAAAGACACAAATCGATGCCAAAACGGATTTTGAATTATGTGATTACCTCATTAATGGTGATGTCTCTTCTGCTTCTTGCCGCTTGCGGTGGGGGCGGTTCGGGCACATCGGGAAGTAAGACAAAAGACACGATTTACCTCGGTACAGTCAATCCTCCGGGCGGATTTAACCCAATTAATACCGGGGATATTGGCGGTCAGTTCGCGATCCGCGTGATGCTGGATGCTTTCCTTGACATGACCTCACCATTGAAGTTCCAGCCGAAATTGGCAACATCGATTGATACATCGGACAATCAGACCTATACAATTAAACTGAATCCGAAGGCAAAATGGACCGACGGCAAACCGGTAACCGCCGATGACGTGGTGTTTACCTTTAATCTAATTGCAAACCCAAAAACTGAAGTTGCCGTAGGCTCGAACATTTCGACACTGACCGGACTTGACGATAACGGTAAATTAACGGGCGGCGCGAAAATGATTCCGAACTTGAAAAAGATTGACGAACATACGGTTTCCTTCAAAACAAAGAAGCCGGTAGACCCGAACTACATCAAAGAAATGATCGGTTCGAAGATCATTACGATGCCGCAACATGTGCTTAAAGATATCGCTCCTGAAGATTTTTCAAAGAGCAAATATGTACAGGCACCGAATGTAACCAACGGACCTTATAAATTTGTTACCTATAACAAAAATGCGTACATTCAATACAAAGCAAACAATGACTACTATCTTGGTAAACCAAAAACACCTAAATTCTTTATCAAAATCATGCAGGCACCAAACCTGTTAAGTGAACTTCAATCCGGATCGATTCAAGCGAATACGTCCGGCGGTATTGGCAACTTGCCATTCCAAGATGTTGAAACAGCGAAGAAGCTGAAAAATGTAACAACGGAAATTCATCCACAGATCGGCTTCCAAACGATGCAGTACAACACCAAGACGCTGCCAAACGCAAAAGTCCGTCAAGCCCTTGCTTATGCGATTGACCGTCAGCAAATTGTAGACAAGCTGCTCAAAGGGAACGGCGAAATTGTCGATGGACCGTACACATCACAGAGCCCTTATCTTGATAAGAGCACAAACGTGATCAAGTACGATCCTAAGAAAGCAAAACAAATGCTGAAGGATGCCGGATGGGACTTCAACAAGACGCTGAACTTCGTGGTACCAATCGGAAACAAAGTGCGTGAACAATCGGCCGACATCATCGTCCAGAACTTCAAAGCAATCGGCGTTAAAGTTAAAGAAACAACGTATGACTTCCCAACGATCATGCAAAAAGGTAAGGCTGGTGATTTTGACCTGCTCCTGATCGGATTTACATTCAACCTTGACCCGGATGTTTCGGCTCTGTACGGACCAAACGGAGCTTACAACTTCATGAAATACAATAATCCGGAAGCAGTTAAATTGATTGCTCAAGGTAAAGAAGAACCAGACAGTGCAAAACGTAAAACGATTTACAGCAATCTGCAAAAAATCTGGGAAAAAGATATGCCGGTCATTACGCTTTATTCAGACCATGAAGTGGTTGTAAAGAGCAAAGACCTTGCCTACGGCGGTGCGTCAGCTTATTGGCCAGGTACAGTAGCCAACTTCCAGAAATGGGCTTATAAGAAATAATGCGTAGCCATTGAAATGATCTTTATTTAAACAGCTGCTCACTTTGAGTCAGCTGTTTAAATTTTTTCAGGAAACGCGAGGAGTTCGACAGGCAAGGATCGAGCAATGCGCGTTCGACGTGAAACTATGATGAGGAAGCGATGAATGATGAGCAACAACATGAGAGAGCAATTAAAGCATGCCGTGCACGACCAAGCAAACCAATCGCTGGAGCTTTTGTATCACTATTTGAGACTGCCATCGGTATCGGCGCAGCATCGAGCCATTCCGGAAACCGTTGCCTTCGTGAGTGATTTGCTGAACGGAATCGGTGCTGAGGTGAAGGTGCTGGATGATCTTGGCGGCAATCCTGTGATCTATGGATTCTTGCCTGCCGGCGATGGCGGCAATACGGCGAAAACGTTACTATTCTATGATCATTACGACGTTCAGCCGCCGGATCCACTCGATGAATGGGATACTGAACCCTTTGAGGCAACGCTCAAGGAGGGCATTCTCTACGCTCGCGGTACGGCTGATAATAAAGGCACGCTGATGCAGCGCATCGCAGCGATCAAAGCACTTGAGGAAACGAGCGGTCTCCCGTGTAACGTGAAGTTTCTCATTGAAGGTGAGGAAGAGATCGGTAGTCCAAATCTTCCTGTGTATTTGAAAAAATATGCAGAGCTCTTCCAGTCAGATGCCTGCATTTGGGAATTCGGCAGTACCGATGCCAAAGAACGTGTTCAGCTCTATGCAGGGATTAAGGGATCGGCTTATTATGAATTTCATGCGAAGAGTGCAGCCATTGATCTTCATTCCTCACTGGCTGCGGTTGTGGACAATCCGGCATGGCGGCTTGTCCAAGCCCTCAGCAGCATGAAAAATCAGAACAACGACATTACCGTTGAAGGCTTTTACGATGAAATCGAAGCGCCGGATGAAGCACTGATCAAACTTGTCCGCGCCATTCCCTTTGAGGAAGAGGCATTGCGTGATACTTATAAACTCACGCGGCCGCTGATCACGGCCGCGCGAGGCGAGGTACCGCAAGATGCGCTGATGCTTGCGCCAACGTTTACAATCTGCGGGATGGTGAGCGGATATACCGGTGAAGGTGCGAAAACGGTGCTTCCTAAGGAGGCAAAGGTGAAGATCGATTGCCGGATGGTTCCGGGACAGACCGGGGAGCATTTGCTTGCCTGCTTCAAACGTCATCTTGCTCGCCATGGATTCTCAGACATTACGGTTGACTTGATTGAATCGCAACGTGCCTACCGTTCAGACATTCATGATCCGTTCTTGAACCTAGTTAAGAAAACAGCCGAAGAGGCGTATGAGCATGAAGCCATCATGTATCCCAATTCGGCGGGCACCGGTCCAATGTACGCATTCAATGAATACCTGCATCTGCCGATTGTGAGCACCGGTGTCGGCTGGGTTCAATCAAAAGCGCATGCACCGAATGAATCGATTCGAATGAATGATTATGTAAACGGCAGTGTGCATATGGCTTATTTACTCACTGATTTTGCCGCCGAATAATTGAATAAAGGAGCATTCATCGTGACATTCACTGACGAAATCAAATGCATCATTAATGAAAAAAGAAGGACGTATCAAGCGCTTAGTGAACAGGTGTGGGACTATGCCGAAATGCACTTCGGCGAGGTCAAGTCGGCGGAATTGCTCAGTCAAGCATTGGCAAACGAAGGCTTCACGGTGACACGCGGAGTCGCAGGATTGAAGACCGGTTTTATCGGCAGTTACGGAAGCGGAAAACCGGTAATCGCCTTTCTCGGTGAATTTGATGCACTTGCCGGTCTCAGCCAGAAGAAAGACCGAACCGTCCATGATCCGATTGTAGCGAACGGAAACGGACACGGCTGTGGTCATAATCTGCTCGGGGTCGGGTCGCTGGCGGCTGCTTTTGCGGCGAAGGAATACATGATCAAACATCAGTTAAAGGGAACGGTGCGTTACTATGGCTGTCCCGCGGAAGAAAGCGGCAACGGTAAAGCTTATATGGCACGGGAAGGTTGTTTTAACGATGTTGATGCAGCGTTTTCCTGGCATCCGCATTCATGCAACGCAGTTCAGCATCTCTCATCCAATGCGGTTATCGAAGCACGGTTCACGTTCAAAGGGGTGAGCGCTCATGCAGCCGCTTTGCCTGAACTGGGCCGCAGCGCGCTCGATGCCCTTGAGCTGATGAATGTCGGCGTCAATTATTTAAGGGAGCATATGGCAGACAAAGCACGCATTCACTACGCGGTAACCAATAGCGGCGGCGTTTCGCCAAATGTTGTGCAATCGATTGCTGAGGAGCGATTCCTTGTTCGCTCGCCAAAGCCGGATGAAGTGAAGAAGCTGTTTGAACGCGTCGTCAATGTTGCCAAAGGTGCTGCGCTTATGACGGACACGAAAATGAGCGTCCAAATTGAAGGCGGCTGCTGCAATCTGATTCCTAACACAGCTCTTCATAAAGTCATGGCAGCATTTATGGAAGAAATCGGCTATCCCAAGCTGTCGGTGAAAGATGAAGCCTTTATCAAAGCGATCTATGCGTCACTCGGTGAACCCGAGAAAACCTTTGCAATGAAACAGCTGAATGCACAGCAAAAAGATAAGATTGGCCAAGCGCCGCTTGCAGATTGGGTATTTCCTTGCCCGGAACACGATCTGTTTATGGAAGGGTCAACCGATGTTTCGGATGTCAGCTGGAACGTGCCGACCGCACAATGCGTCACGGCAACCTGGGCTTTTGCAACCGTCCCGCATACATGGCAAGTGGTTGCACAGGGCACGCAAGATTATGCGCTGAATGCTGCATTATTCGCAGCCGAAGCGATGGCCTGCACCGCTTTAAAGGCGGTACAAGATCCGGACTTGCTCAAAGAAGCAAAACGAGAATTGAAGGAACGGCTTGCCGGAGACGTCTATGAATGTCTGATTCCAAGCAACGTCACACCGCCTACATTCTGATCGCACCACTAAAAGGAACGTTTCGCTTTAATTTAAGCGAAGGTTCCTTTTTTCATGCATGAAAATCTCCTAATCTGCGCAATTTAAGATTGATTATGGACGCAGGAGTACGTTGACATGTTCACCGGAAGGAAAACTGAACTTGGCGAGCATGCCCTCCCGGTTAATGGTCCGTCAAGGAAGGGAGAAATCGTTATGAAACGCAGCAAATGGCGTGATTATCTTGCCATTGAACTAATCATTGTTCTCATGTTCTTGACTTGCGTGATTTCAGGAGTGTTCAGCATTTTTCCTCCCGGGAAGCAAAGTGAAGCAAATCTTCAGCCCGCCGGTGCAGCACGCCACGCCGGAGGCGCTCAATTGATGCATTCTGTTTTCTTTAACAGACCGGAACCCGCAAGGCCCGAGCCTAAGGTTGCGCACAAACTGTTTAAAGGTATTGATTCAATTGACTTTACGTTTGGTGTACTGCCCGATACTCAGTATTACAGCCGTTCACACCCCGATATTTTTAAACGGATGAATCAATGGTTTGTCGCCAATCGGGATACGCTCAAGCTGCGCTATATTTTCCATTTAGGCGATATCGTTAATAATGACGACCAGCCTTACCAATGGAAAACAGCGAACAAAGCAATGAAAATACTCGATGACGCAGAAGTTCCATATGGTATCATTACCGGAAATCATGATGTTGGCTTTAAGAAAGACTACCGACCGTTTGACCGCTATTTTGGCGAAACACGTTATCTGTGGAATCCATGGTATGGCGGCTCTTATAAAAATAATCGCGGCCATTTTGATTTAATTAACACCAATGGCCAGAAATACATTATGCTAGGAATGGGCTGGGGGATTGGCGGTCAGGAAATTGCTTGGATGAATCATGTGCTTCATGCCTACCGTGACCGTATTGCTATTCTATTTGTCCATGACTACCTTGGAAGCTATGGAAAACGCACCGTACAAGGGCAGATGCTGTTTGAAAAAGTGGTCAAGCCGAATCGCAATGTGCGCATGGTAATGAACGGTCACAGTTATGGCGCAGCACGACGTGTCGATACCATTGACGACAACCGTGACGGGAAACCGGATCGCAAAGTCATGCAGATCCTATCCGACTATCAATCGGTTAAAGGCGGGCAAGGCTATATTCGGGTAATGGGTTTTGACCTTACCCATGACAAGGTGTATGTCCGCACCTTTTCGCCACAAGTGAACAAGACGCATGCGTTTAAGAAAAACAAAGACAATTTTACCTTCAGATTCGATCTGGATCAGAAGCCGAAAAAGAAAACGAACAAAAAGTGAAAATAAGCGAAAGCGCATCAAACAGCCGGCTGTTTGCCCTGAAAATATGGACAACAGCCGGTTTTGTTTAATGCTCAGCATAGCGAAGGGTTCAAAACGGGTTCAAGATCAAAACATTGCCTTGATTGTCAAAAGCGGAGGCACTCTTGCGCCTGAAAAATTCCGAAGTTAAAACGAAATCCTGACCTTCATACATTCGCCATAACCTAGTGTCTTGGCCAAGCATCAAAGCGGAGGCGTGAGACGCCTGCGGGATCGCGCTTTGTTGATGCGAGCCAGGGAAGACCCCGCAGGCAATAGCGTGTCCGAGGAGGCTTCCGGATCGCCCGCGGCAAGCGAGCAACCGAAGCGTTGATGCAAAACCATCAAGACACAGACCAACGGCACACCCGAACGTTAAAGCGAAATCCCGAAGTTAAAGCGAAACCGCCCGCGGCAAGTGAGCAGCTGAAGTGTCGTTCGTGCACAACGTGAAAGTCCCTGCATTCTGCGGAGGTAGGATCTGGTCAATCTGATTTTTCTAATCCAAACAAAATGTCAAAAAAATCACATCATTTATTGGTGTTAAATTCAAAAAAATCGGTTATTATATAGGTAGAGACAAGAAAGGATGATCTAGATGAAACGAAAAGTGACGTACATGCAGCTCGTGAAGAAAAATAAGGAAGAAATTTTAAGCGATCGTCATGAATTGAACCGGATCGAACGCAAACTGGACGAGCGTCGTGCAGCAACAATCCCGGTACGTAATAAAAGTGTCAGGTAAGCTCTGACTGTTTTAGAAAGCGGATACATGAGAACAACACAAGCGCCATGAGCGGCCTGTGTTGTTTTTGTTTTTTTATAAAACTGCATCACTTCGCCTTCATCGGCCGCGCGCAATACGCTTCATGTTATTCAACAACGCGAATACCAAACGAAGCAATCAGCGCGGTAGCCTGAAATTGATTAATTTTTAAACCTTTTGCTCGGTTGACGTCAATTCGAATCGTTTCGAAGTCGCAACTTGAGAGATTGATCTCTTTTAAAACGGTTTCGCTAAAGTCGATACCGTCAATCCATGAACGGTCAAACTCCATTTTTTTCATCTGAACCTTTTGAAACGAACATTCATTCATTTTGTTTGTTTCAAACCGGACTCCGGTGCATTTTGCCTCACTGAAGTTAGCGTAAGTCATCAGGCAATCGGTAAACGTTGTGTCTTTGAAGGTTGACTGAATGAAGTTTGTGCCCATAAATTTGCAGACTGAAAATGTATCGCGGTAGAGAATGGCCTTGTGGAAATTGAATTTTGAAAATTCACAATGTGTAAAAGAACAATCTAAAATCTCCGTTTTCGTAAAATCATCAATGAGAAACGAGCAGTGATTGAATTGAATGCCGCTCAGCAGTTTTCGTTCACTTGTACTTTCGATGTCGCAGTGATTCAGAACCGAACCTTCCTCTAAGTCCTCAAGCATTACGGTTTTCTTTTCAATAACCATCGTTGCACCACTCCTCTGTCCATCATTGGTTTAGAAACAGTGTAGCATAGTTTTAAGCGCAGAGTGCAGAGCAGCTGCAACTTCACGTTTAATAAGAACCTGTGTAAACGAACATAATAAGGAAGCAGCATGAATGATCGAATGAAATGCAAAATGTATCGTATCTCATGTGACTAAGGAGGTGACTCCATGCATTGAATGCGGTGCATGGGTCTAATTTGAATCCAATACTCGGCATAGTGATTGTCCTTGTCCTCGTCTATATCTCCGCCTTTTTTGTCGCAGCGGAATTTGCGATCGTGAAAGTTCGCGCCACACGATTGGATGAATTAATCAAGCAAGGCGATAAGCGTGCTGCAGCAGCCAAAAAGATTGTTAATGACCTTAACGCATATCTGTCCACCGCTCAGCTGGGCATTACCGTTACGGCTTTGGTTCTTGGTTGGATCGGGGAGCCGGCCATTGCTCATTTGTTTCATCCGTTGTTTCAACGACTCGGGTTCAACGCAGCCATTACCACAACATTGTCGGTGATTGTCGGTTTTTTCATTGTGACAATGGTCAGCGTGGTTCTTGGCGAGCTGGCACCGAAAGCAATCGCGATTCAGAAAGCGGAACAGTTGACGCTTTCGCTCGTCTATCCATTGATGTGGGTTCACGCACTTTTTTTCCCGATTATCTGGGGGCTTAACGCTTTGTCAAATGGTGTGATTCGCCTGTTCGGTCTTGAGCCGAATGCCGATCATGAGCAAGCCTTGTCCGAAGGCGAATTGCGCATGACTATTTCCAACAGTTTCAACAGCGGCGAAATCAGCCAAGGCGAACTGCGCTATATGAATCGGATTTTTGATTTTGACGAACGAACGGCGCGAGAAGTGATGGTTCCGAGAAGAGAGATGGTCTGTATTTTTAAGGAGGACCCAATCGATGAGACGCTTGCCACCCTTCATCACGAGAAATATACACGCTTTCCGGTTGTAGTAGAAGATAAGGATCACGTCATCGGTATGGTGCATATCAAGGATATTTACATGGACCTTGTCGATAAGAAAATCAACACACTGGACAGTTATATACGGCCCATTCTTACCGTACTTGAGACAACCCCGGTTCGTTCGCTGCTTGAGAGTATGCAAAAGGAGCGGATCCACATGGCGGTGTTGATCGATGAGTATGGCGGCACCTCGGGCATGGTGACTGCTGAAGACATCATTGAGGAAATCGTTGGTGAAATTCGCGATGAGTTTGACAAAAACGAAGAGCCGATGATCACCCGGATTAATGCAAATCAAGCAATTGTCAATGGCAAAGTACTCATTTCGCAAATCAACCAGCAATTCCAACTCGATCTTCAAGACGATGATCTCGATACGATTGGCGGCTGGCTGCTTGGTGAAAATCCAAATTTGAGAATCGGTACAACGGTTAACTACGGCGATACAACGTTTACAGTAGAGGAAATGGACGACTATCAAATCAAAAAGATCATGGTTAGAAAACAAGGACGAAACGAGCAAAACACCATACAGTGAATCTGATAAAAACGGCTATCGATCTGATCGTTCAATTATAGAAAAAACTGTTCCGGGCTACAAACGGAGCTCAGGACAGTTGATTTTGACTTGGATTTTGTAATTTTAACGAATCACTCAATGACATCCTTTGCAGAAGTGCTTCAATCAAAGTCGGTGATTACGGTAACGCCTAGTCCGGCAAAGTTGGTCATATCATGAAAGACTTTGTCAATTCCATTTAGCGAAATGGTATTTTTAACGAGCTTCCCCGGTTGAAGGCGTTTCTTTTCCACCATCTGCAGCATGCCCGGGTATTCAGAGATCGGCATGCCAAATGATCCGGAAAACTGAATTTCACGGCTGACCATTTCGTTTAAAGGAATGTTCATCATGCCGCCGTCTCCAAAAGAGGTCATGCCAATTTGGACATGTCTGCCACGTTTGTCTAAGCAGAGGACGGAGTTAAGCATTGTGGCTTGAATGCCCAGGGCATCAATACCCACCTGGGCACCGCCATGCGTCAGTTCTTTTATTGCTTCCGGTGCATTTTCTTTTTTGCTGTTGACTGTTGCGACTGCGCCAACCTTTTTTGCAAATTCCAGTTTGTCGTCGGCAATATCGACCGCAATGACATTGGCACCAATAGCGGTTGCAATTTGTGTGGCCGAAAGTCCAACTCCTCCGGCACCGAAAATAGCAACCCATTCTCCTGGAGCTACTTTGCCCCTGCTTGTTACGCCATGAAATGCGGTCATAAATCGGCAGCCCATTGCACTGGCTTCCAGAAAATCAACACCTTCCGGCAATTTCATCAAATTACGATCTGCATTCGGAATATGTGTGTACTGGGCAAATCCCCCATTATACGTGAAACCAGGCATCACCTGATGATTACAAACATTGGAATGTCCGGCGAGGCAGTGCGGGCAAGTTCCATCCCCTTGAGTAAATGGAACGATGACGCGATCCCCTTTTTTGAAATTCTTAATGTCTTTTCCAACTTCTTCGACGGTGCCGCTCATTTCATGCCCAAGAATATGCGGCAGCGGCGGGATAAATCCATTCCATTCGCCTTCCCAGGCATGCCAGTCACTTCGACAGACACCGGTGGCTTTCAGTTTTAAAATAATGCCGTCCGACGTCAATTCTGGATCAGAGACTTCCTTAACAGCTAACGGTTCTTTAAACTTATCGAGAACAGCTGCTTTCATTAATCGTGCATCTCCTTTTAAAATGAATGCATTTGCAATTTGGTGTGACCTATATCACACCAGCGGAGTTAGTATAACATTTTAGGTAAAAATTGTAAACGCTTTCATATTTGGGTTTTCCCCAATTCATTAACGCATCGTCCCGTGATTAGTGGTAAAGGGGTTGTGAACTAAAGCGTTTTACTCACAACAACCTAAATCGTATCTCATCAAAAAATGATTAGGAAATCAAAAGAGTCGGCTCTAGCAAAACGTACAAAACGTACCAAATCAGACCAAAAAAAACAGCAAGGAGGGCTTCTGCCGACATCCTTGCTGTTTTCATCGTTTATGGAGCATAGCGGGCTCGAACCGCTGACCTCTTCGCTGCCAGCGAAGCGCTCTCCCAGCTGAGCTAATGCCCCGTTACTACACAAGGGTTGAAGCCACTATGAGCTTTGTACAGGATTATATTACATTATTTCCTGCACACGGGTCAAGAATATTTGCAGAAAGCTCACGCTGTGCTGGGTTCCTGTGAAGTTTTTAGGTCGGGAAGTGGCACTGAGAAGCTCAACCATGTAGTCGGCTCATATCGTGCGTACCGAGTCGCAACGAAATAGAGGAAGCTGGATAGTTTTGGCTGTCTCGGTTTGTCTGAGAGCTGATCTGCGAGAGAGCTTCTGCCGTATAAGCGGAAATTAGGGCAAAAAAAGAACCTAGCTTTTCAGCTCTTTATTTTACTTCTTAAGTGTGACTATTGAGCAACTTGCTACAACATTAACAGAGACTGGACTCAATCCACAGCAGCGACAAAACAGTGAAAACTTGCATTACTCTTGATTCCGTACCTTAATTGCCCTAAAAATAGTAAGGACTGAGATGATGGTTGCAACTACAATCACTGTCCCCCAATATTCATTATTAGTAACAGCAAGCATAAAGCCAAGGGTGTGTAAAATGAGTAATAAACATGTACCCATGATAACCTTTTTATCCTTTAAAAACTGCCAATTCATCAGTATCACCTCTATTTTCTTATGGATTTTCCTTGCTTCATTATGATGTTAGGATAGTTTTACGGACACATTTTAGTTAAACTAAGGATTAACGAAAGGG
>NZ_BJMS01000043.1 GCF_006539285.1 Sporolactobacillus inulinus | reverse complement strand
CTCGATTATATGTTCAATCGCTTAATTATTCGGTGATTCAGTGGAATCTGTTGCAAGACCTTCGTTTGATGAACCCGTGCCGGCAGCATGATTATTGGTTGTGTCGGTATTCGTACTGCTCTCAGTAGGGTCGCTTGTTGCTGTCGTCTGATAATTGAGCTGCGCGCGAAGTTCGTTGCGCAGTGTCGCTAAATAGTTCTCGTCAAGCGCAAAATAATAGGTTCCGGTGCTGCTGTCATCGAATCCCTTGAGCTGTTCCATCTTGATCGATGAAAGGGAACCTGCGTAGTGCCGCAAATTCAGCAATTGGCCGAAGGTTAGGTTTGTTTCAAAATTATGATCAAGCGAATCGATCATCTTGCTGTATTTTGTTGCCGAAGAGAGCTGCCCACTTTTTTTGACAATGGCTTCAATCATTTGCATTTGTCGTTTTCCGCGGCCAAAATCGCCGCCAGCGCCCGGTGATTTACGGTTACGGACCAAGGCGAGGGCTTGCTCCCCATTAAGCTCCTGTTTACCCGGTTCAAGTACAATTGCATCTTTACCTTTTTTATCCTCACTGTTCTGGGTGACCAGCTTGACCGGAACATCCATTTCAACACCGCCGAGTGCGTTGATGATTTTTATGAACGCATTGAAGTCTACCTGCACATAATAGTCAACCGGCACCTTGAATAGGTTCTCGACTGTGGCGATGGTGTAATCCGCACCTTCATTGTTGTTGGCGTCGCCATAGGCATGCGCATGTGTAATTTTTGAGATGCCGTAGCTGCTCGGACCATCCGGAGTCATGATTTGAACTTTTGAGTCGCGCGGAATGCTGACCATATGCACCTTGCTCGTTTCGTGATTAAATGTCGCAAGAACAAGGGCATCGGAACGACTGGGTTCATTTTTTCGTTTATCGATCCCAATAAATAGAATTGAAAAGTCATCCTTAACCGGATCAACTTTCTCAGCGCGGAGATTCGACTTCGCACCGCGTGCCAGCGGGTTCTGGGCATTATCCGTCACATTTTGTAATTTCTTGATTATATGATAGCCGTAAGCAGCGCCGCTTCCTGCTAATACAAGGAGAACGGTTAATACAATAATCAGGATCTTTCGTCGTTTGCCGTGCTTTTTCTTCTTTTGACTGTCTGTTCTGCTCAATGTCATGGTTCGCGTATTCTCCTTCATGTACTAGGTTTCACAGATATGAGCAACGTAAAAAATACGTTCGGTTCGCAAATCAGCGCAATTTACAATAGCTCTATTTTACCGAAGCCGGCTGTTTCCAGCAATTAAAAATTTGAACTTTTTCGGCAAATTTCGCAGAAGCTGAGCAGAGCATTCAGGAGCAAATACATTGACCATGTTTTTTGCGAGCGACTTATAAGGAATCATCAGGCTGCTTCCCAGGATTTGGGACCGGCTCTTGTAAATAGAGTGTGCTCGTTTTCTTTATTACCGCTTTGGCACTTGTCAGATTAGTCATCCAGTCAACGAATGCCTCTGAGTCCGACTGGTTCGAATAAAGGATAAAGGTGACCTTGTCGCTGTATCGGACATCTTTCAAAGGATAGATGGATCCGTGCAGTTTGTTTTCGAGCGTACCGCTGAGATGATAGTCGACGGTTACCGACCATTCATCAGCAGGCACTTGGCGGATGACTTCTGCAGCGTTCAGTCCATGACTTGCCGCGTGCGCATAGGCACGTATCAAACCGCCGGCGCCGAGCTTGATTCCGCCGAAATAACGGGTCACGAGAACAAGAACATTGCAAACGCCGCGTTTTTTTAACACCTCAAGCATCGGAACACCAGCTGTACCGCTCGGTTCTCCGTCATCACTTGCTTTTTGAATTTCTTGCTTCTTTCCTATGATATAGGCAAAGCAATTATGATTGGCTTTCCAGTGTTGTTTGCGCACACGTTGAATATGTGCCTCTGCTTCTTCTTCCGTCTTTACCGCGAATACAGCACTTATGAATCGAGAACGTTTGATTTCCATTTCAGCTTGTGCGTCTTTTCGAACGGTAATGTATGCGTCCAAAGTCATAAATGGGCTCCTTTCTTTCGGCATACTAGCCGGGCTGCACAACTTTTCAGCATATATCTTGAAAAGTTCATCGTCAGTGCCGAAAATAAAAGTGGGCTCGCCGTATGAAAAGAGAGGGAGGTAAGCAAACGCTCCCTACTCCTTAATTCGACAAATGTTGACAGTATTGCGACCGTACCTTGAAAATTATTTCGTTTGCGCCGTTTTCTCTCACTCTATTTCCATGGTAACATTTGCACTTGTCAACCGATTCAATTTAAGAAACAATGGGTATAGGTACTCGTAAATGGGACAGACAAGCTCGGATCCGCATAATTCCATACTTTTTTGCGCTGCAGCGTTCTTGCTGCACCAAGATTTGGTTGATGCATAATGACAAAATAGTACGATTTACCTATACATAGATAGGCACTTTGTGGCTAGCGGTTCGGCGCCTGTTCCGATACATTTATTATGGAGGCAAATTATGTCAACCAGCAAACCAATAAACGATGCACTTGATGCAGCACATTTGGATCATATTATTCATAGTATGATCGAAAATGTCAGCGACAGCAAATCTCAAATCTTTGAGATTAGTGAAGAGTCCCGCAAAGAGCATGATGCGCTGGTTAAAGAACTCCACCTTGTAAAAAAAGAGTTAAAAGGGATTATTGAACGAAGCGACGCACTTGAAGTTGAATCACGAAAGTCGAGAAACCATTTAGCAGAGATCAGCAGTGCTTTTAATCAGTTCGGAGAAGCAGACATCCGCAGCGCCTATGAAACGGCAAATGCCATTCAGAACCAATTGACGATCGTTCGAGAAATGGAACGACAGATGAAGCACAGGCGCAATGAAATCGAACGCCGGCTGATTCAATTGTCGACCACCATCGAGAAGGCCGATGCCTTGATTGGAAGAGTTACGGTTGTGCTGAATTACTTAACGAGTGATTTGAAGCAAGTAGGTGAAGTGGTCGCCAGTGCGCGGGAGCAGCGGGCGTTTGGACTTCAAATGATTGAAGCGCTCGAAGAAGAGAGAAAAAGACTGGCACGTGAGATTCACGATGGACCTGCACAAACGCTGGCACAAGTGCTGCTTGGGCTCGATGTGGTTGACCGCGTCGGAAAAAAAGAAGGAATGGCAGCATCACAGGCAGAACTACAAAAATATCGGGTAATGGTACAAGGGGCGCTGGGCGAAGTACGCAGAATTATTTATGATCTGCGACCGATGAGTCTCGATGATTTAGGACTTGTACCAACACTGCAAAAGTACATGCGTCGCGTGAGCGGAGATTTTCCATCGATTGAGATTCATTTTGAGACGCTTGGAAAGGAAAAGAGGCTTCAGTCGAAAATCGAAGCTGCGCTATTCCGATTGATACAAGAATCGGTTCAAAATGCCTGCGCCCATGCAAAACCGACACAAATTAATATAAGGATCGAATACAGATCAGATAAGGTTCTTATTTTGGTTACCGACGATGGTATTGGCTTTGATCAGTCCGAATCCAAAGAAGGTAGTTATGGACTCATCGGAATGAGGGAACGTGCTGAACTATTGAATGGAGAGCTCATCATTCAGTCAAAAGCTGGAAAAGGGACCAAGGTACTGATTTATATACCATTACAGAGGGCAGACAAGCTCGATTAACAAGATCAACGAATGGCACAGTCCCGTAGTTCATTCGGGATCGGTAAAAAAGAGAGGTGAAAAACTGCTGCAGCCAGGGATAAGCGGTAAAATGCCGTTTGTTTTGCAACAGAATGAAACATGACGAATGTGCGACCAAAGGTAACAACAATTGCATTAATTGATGATCACCGCCTTTTTCGTGAAGGCGTTAAGCGAATCCTTGATATGGAAAACGATTTTGAAGTCGTTGCCGAGGGCGATGACGGCGTTACGGCGGAACAATTGATTGAGAAAACAGAGCCTGATGTGGTTTTGATGGATATTAACATGCCGAAACTGAACGGTGTCGAAGCAACGCGGCAGCTGATTCGCAATCATCCCGATTTAAAGGTAATCATTCTATCGATTCATGATGATGAAAGCTATGTCACGCATGTGCTTAAGTCCGGAGCACTCGGTTATCTGCTTAAAGAAATGGATGCGGATTCAATGATTGAAGCCGTGCGCATTGTGGCACAGGGCGGCGCTTATATTCACCCGAAAGTCACGCATAATCTTGTGAATGAATTCAGACGTTTGGCAACGCGCGGCTATTCCTCCGAACCTTCAGGATTCAGGGATTTGGAGTACCGCCCACCGTTGCATATTCTTACCCATCGTGAATGTGAAGTCCTGCAATTGATGGCCGATGGAAAAAGTAACCGAGCAATCGGCGAGCATCTTTACATCAGTGAAAAGACGGTTAAGAACCATGTCAGCAATGTCCTTCAGAAGATGGGGGTTGAAGACCGAACACAAGCCGTAGTCGAAGCAATCAAAAACGGCTGGGTAAAAATCTATTGATCGAGAATCGAGAGAGTGTCTCAAATGCGAGACACTCTCTTTTTCAGTTTAAACATTTTTGAATAGCCGCAATAAAACTTCAGAAGAAAATAAAAAAATGATAAAGGATTTTGTCCTGTTTTGTCGAACATGTAGTGTATACACCAGAATGAAATTCCTCATTTTTATCAACGTATTGCCGCCTGTCTCTCAGTCTTGCGACACCCTCATTTATTCTCCGAAAGAAGGTTTTCCTATGCTCTTACTCTCTCGTCATCTTGACCAAGCACCAAACTACCGCGCCGATGTGCAGCATTTTCTGTTTGGCCGTGAATTTCGTGCCGAGGATCTCCCATTTTCTGAAAAACTCATTCGTGCCCATGTGAAAAATGGATTTATTTCGCTCCGTCCGGGAATTATGCCATTGAACGAAAACATTTTTGATTTGCTGGGTATCCGTAAAAAATGGCTGTGCGCCCGCTGCGGCAATCGCGACCAAGAAGCGTTTGCCTTTTGCAGTTGCGCCCGCTGCGGGAAAAAATGCGTCTATTGCCGCCATTGTCTGAATATGGGGATTGTCCGCTCGTGCACGCAGCTGGTGACTTGGCAAGGCCCTGAACCGGGATTTGACAGAGCCTTTCTCGATGGGCGGCCACTCTGCAAATGGGATGGCGTATTATCCAATGAACAGCAGGCTGCAGCGACCGCAATGAAGCGTACGCTCGCTGCCCGTGAATCATTTCTCATGTGGGCAGTGACCGGTTCAGGAAAAACGGAAATCATGTACCCGGCAATCGAAGGGCAGCTTCGGCAAGGGCATCATGTCGCGCTGGCGACGCCGCGCACGGATGTTGTGCGCGAACTTTTGCCGCGACTTCGTGCCGCCTTTCCCGATGTTCCGATCAGCGGGCTCTATGGCGGCAGTGAGGAAGAGAATTTGCGTGCGCCGCTTGTCATTTCAACAGCGCATCAGCTGATCCGCTATGCAGGCCGCTTCGACTGTGTGTTTATTGATGAAGTGGATGCTTTTCCTTTTCACTTTGATCCGATGCTGGAGTATGCCGTGCACAAAGCGGCAAAACCGGGAACGCCTTTTGCTTACCTATCGGCAACGCCTCCTTCGGAATTGAAAAACCGCTTCCTGTCCGGCAGTCTCAAGGGCGTAAAGCTGGCACGACGCTATCACGGGCATCCGCTCCCCATTCCTCGTTTTCGCTGGATCGGCTCATGGCAGAAACTGGTGCAGCGCGGCAAACTGCCCAGCGTGCTGCATGAATGGCTGAAGAATAAGATGGAGGCGCAGCAGCAAGTCTTTGTTTTCGTTCCCTCGGTGAGTACTGCTGCAGCTTTGACCGAACTGCTGCAGCGAAACGGGTTCAGTCGCAGCGCCGGTGTGCATTCAGAGGATCCGTTGCGGCATCAAAAAGTCGCTGATTTTCGCAGCGGAAAACTGCGTCTATTAGTCACAACAACGATTCTGGAACGCGGCGTCACCATCGCAAATGTGCAGGTAGGAGTGGTTGGTGCAGATGATCCGATTTTTGACGAAGCGGCGCTTGTGCAAATTTCCGGTCGCGTGGGCCGTTCTGCAGCATATCCAAACGGTGACGTGGTCTTTTTTCACAATGGAAAGACGCTGTCCATGGTGCGCGCTGTTCGGCATATGGTTCAAATGAATCAGGAAGGCGACCGCTGATGGAACGCTGCCTTTTTTGCGGTGAAATGCGCGGTGATCCGCTTTCGTTTCACAATTTATTTTCCCCTGAATATGCACCGGGATTTTGTCTTTCCTGCCGGGAGCAGCTGGTTCCGATCGATCCGCGGCATTGCTGCCGTTTATGCGGACGCGACCTGTCACGCCTCGACCGGAATCGGGTTACCGAAGGCACATGCAGCGACTGCGTGAAGTGGGCGAATAGCGGACGAAACGGTCTGTATGTCAACAATCATGCACTTTATCATTACAATCCGTTTCTGAAAGAGATGATCAATCAATTTAAATTTCGCGGTGATGTCCGTTTGGCCGATGGATTTGCGGCTGAGTTGACGCGTGCGTATCGGAGGATCGTGCACAACTGCGTGCGGGAGCAGTCGGGCATTTTAAAAAGAAAGCCATCCTTTCTGTTAGTACCGGTGCCACTGAGTTCGGAGCGCCTTTTGGAACGAGGGTTTAATCAAGCGGACGTTCTTGCTCGGCAGATCGGTGCACCGATTGTTCAGGCGCTCGTGCGCGTCAGAGACGAGGCAAAACAGAGCAAGAAAAACAGGGCGGAGCGCATGCGTTTGCGTGCGACACCCTTTCAATTAAATGAGAAGGCCGCAGTTAGCCTTTCGGGTCATAAAATTCTGCTAATCGATGACATCTACACGACCGGAGCCACCATGCGGCTTGCTGCAGAAGCACTTGCACCGGCAAGGCCTGATTCCATTCGCTCCCTGACCTTAATCCATGGATAAAAAAATGGGTTGACCGATCGAACACGGCAACCCAATTCAATGGAGGATTATGCTAAATGTTGGATGCTGATCGCTTGTCTGCCCATTTGTTCCCAAGATTTAATGAACGCCTTGCGATCGGCAGCGGTATTCTTTTTTCCAAGCGGATCGTTGAAGACGATATGGTTTTGGTCATAACCGGTCACCAACACCGCATGTTCCTGATAGGTAATTTTAACTGTACCCGCGTCGGTGCGCCAATACTGAAACGCGTGCTCGGACAATGGACGGAAATGTGCATTGGTAATCACAACAACCGGTTTTCCTTTCTGAAGTTGTGCAAGTACTGCGTCGTCGAAGGATTTTCCGCTTAAATCAACGACTGCCTCGGGAAGATAATCGCGCCCGAGTCGAGCTAAGGGCTCGTGGTAAACGCCGTACCCATGTTCATGAAGATGCTCCATACTTCCGACGAAGCCTTCGTGAGGGTTGCCAAATCGCTGGTTTTGCCGGTACGGTACGTGATGAATGTTCCGTGCAAGTTCCATTTTATCTACAGATACCCCCGCCTGCTGCAGCAGCATCGCGAGTGAAGTCACTTCACAACCACGCGGCAGCTCCGGATTTTGGCGAATATGCGGTGCATGAATAAGAACGGATTTTTCCCGGGCAACGTGGTTTTCGTGTAGAGGCGTTTTATACGCGGCATTTGTCACCGCGCATTCTGTTTTCTTTGTCTCGTGCGCCGGTAAATGAAGCGTGACAAACAGGACGGCGCATGCGACACTAAGAATAAAGAACAAGCGCAGTCCATGAATTCGAAACGCCTGCATCAAGCCATCTCCTTTGCATAAAAAAATGCTTTAGAACAGAAAGGTTGAGGCGCTTGCGGGTACGCGTTTATTATCCATCATAAGCGGCCGTACTATGCGGAATTGTTTGTTTGCGGGAGCGCCGGCCAAATGGCTAAAGGATGACGCATTTGTGCCGATAATAAAATGAAGGGGTAAAGATCAATTAGGAGGAATTACAGTGGCTGAACTGGAAAATTGTAAAGAATGCGGAAAACTGTTCGTCCGCGTTTCTTCTCCTTATTGTCCGGCATGTCTCAAAAAACAGGAAGCGCAGTTTGAACAGGTTTATCGCTATATTCGCCAGCAGGAGCACCGAATGGCAACGGTTTCTCAAGTTCACGAAGCAACGGATGTATCCGTGAATTTGATTTATCAATGGATTCGCGAGGGCAGATTAAAACCATCGATCTTTCAAAATCTTGGCTACCCATGCCGCTCGTGCGGGAAAATGATTCAAAGCGGTGTACTTTGCGAGGACTGCCTCAAAAAACTGGAACATGACATTGATCAGGATGAAGACGAACGTAATGCGGCACTTAAGGCGAATCGAGCCAAGACCTACCATACACGCGGGGAGTCGCGGCACAACTAAAGAAGTTTACGTCTTAACCGATATAGAATGGGGAAACAATACAAGTAAAAATGATGCTCGGATGAGGTGAATCCGTTGAAAATCAATCGCTACCAGCCGATACAAAAGTACACGAATAATTATCAGGCGGCAAAACGCGGCGAAACGCCAAGTACCACGCGTAATACCAGTGATAAAGTTGAAATATCGACAACCGCAAAACGATTACAGGGTGCAGATAAACTGGAGCGCGCCAGACAAGAAAAAGTAGAGCGCTTAAAACAGCAAATCGAAAACGGCGCGTATCAAGTCTCGTCAAAAAGTATTGCTGAGAAAATGTACGGATTCTGGAACACTAAATAAGATGCGGCAATAAGGAGTGAACCGACATGTCTGTGAATCAAATGAAGCAAGTTCTTGAAGCGATGATTCAATGTCACGATGCACTTTACAAAATGGCCGAGCAAAAAAGAGACGCCATTAAAGCTGGAAACGCCGAAGCAGTCGGCAACATCACCGAAAAGGAAACCCCACTTGTCGAAACGCTAAGTCGTCTTGAAGCGCAGCGGGAAAAGGTTATGGGCGAGGATCTTGGACCTGAATCGGAACAGGCATCTTTTTCCGAGTGGGCGGCAGCCATCCTTCCCGAGGAGAAGCGCGACGAATGGGAGAAGCTGTACTTGGAACTGGCAAGCCGGGTCTATGCGCTCAAACAAGCCAATACCTTGAATCAAACGCTCTTGCGTGATTCCCTTTTGTGGGTGAATCTAAATCTCGGCTTATTGAAGCCGCAAACACATACATTGAACAATTATCACAATCCAAGAGTCGGACAAGCACCGGCGTCTGTGTTCAGTGGACGGATTGATTCTCGAACATAATCAAAGCGGAGGTGTGCGTCGGTGATTCCGATTTTCTCGAGCTTAAACATGATGCAGCGCGCATTGCAAGTGACACAATCAGCAATTCAAACAACAGGACATAATATTTCAAATGCGAATACAGACGGTTTCTCGCGTCAAAGGGTTAACCTGACCACTTGGCTTCCTTATCCGGGTACCGGGATTAATGCCGCTAGAGGTGCGGGGCAGATTGGTACAGGGGTAAATGATGAAGCGGTTGTCCGTATCCGAGATCAGTTTGTTGATCTTCAAGTGCGCGATAACAGCAACCAAAACGGCTACTGGAGCGCATTGGGCGATGCCTACAGCCAGATGGAAGACATTATGAATGAGCCGACGGACTCAGGCCTATCCACGAGTCTGGATGGATTCTGGCAATCACTGCAGGATTTGGCCAGCAACTCGGGAACAAGCGGCACAGGTACAGTCGTGTTGCAAAAGGGAGCGGCCGTTGCAGATACATTGAACTATTTGGCGGTTTCCCTAGGCAAGGTGCAAGATAATCTGAATCAGCAGATTACCGAAAATGTCGGTCTGGTCAATAATTACAGTGAACAAATCAATTCACTCAATCAGCAGATTAACAAGCAGGAGGCCAACGGTTTTCTCGCCAACGATCTCTATGATGAGCGCGATTTGCTGACCGACAAACTCGCCCAATTAGTTAACATAAAAGTATCAAAAGTTAAAAGTGACGGCAATCCGTCTCCGCTTGCCGAAGGAAGATCTACAATTGAACTAACCGATGCAAGCGGCAAGTCACTCGGAACTTTGGTCAATGGCGGAACGCTGACCCACGCGACGCTTAACGCTTCAATTGAAAATGCTGATTCGTCGCAGCCTAAAGTGGCGGTCACGCTTGACGGCGAAGGAGTTGACGGCTTCTTTGGAAAACTGCAAGGGCTGACGGACGCGTACACTAAAGATTATCCAAGTGTATTGCAGAGCCTGGACAACATGGCAAGCAAACTGGCTGGTGCATTCAATGCTGTTTATGAACAGACGGCCGGTTATGACTCAGAAAAAGGTACCTTCTTCCTCGGCACAAACGATGGAACGGAAGCGGAAGCGTTCACAGCGAAAACAATTCACGTGAATGAAAACCTCTCCGGCACCGACATTACGGCGGCTAATAAAAATCAGCCGAGCGGCGACAACAGCGGCGCACAAGCGCTGGCCGATGTGATTGCAACCAATACATATACCATTGATTCAGGCGGCCAAACCGTCACATTGAAGAATTATTTACAGAGCCTAGTCGGACAAATCGGCGTCAATGCGCAATCGGCAAACCAATTCACGAGCAATACGCAGACGATGCTGGACGCGGCGCAAAATCGCCGTTCATCGATCAGCGGCGTGTCGCTGGATGAAGAACTGACCAACATGATTCAGTTCCAACATTCCTATGGTGCGGCTGCAAAGGTAGTCACGACTTTGGATACCTTACTCGATACATTAATCAATAGGATGGGAGGCTGATGAACCATGCGTGTGACACAAGGCATGATGACCAATCATGTGCTGCGAAATATCTCGAACGGCTACAGTAAGGTTTCAGAATACAATGACCAGCTGTCGTCCGGCAAAAAGATTACACGACCATCTCAAGATCCGGTCGTCGCCACGATGGGTATTTCCTACCGTACCGATGTCAGCCATGTCAATCAGTATCAGAAGAATGTCACCAACGCTTATAAATGGCTGGACAGTTCCGATGACGCACTGGGGCAAGTCAACGATGTTCTAAACCGAATCCGTGAGCTGACTAATGAAGCCAGTACGGATACGTACACCGCCGATCAGCGCAAGGCGATCGGTACCGAAGTCGATCAATTGACCAACCAGCTTGTCACGCTCGGCAACACGCAAGTTGGTGGCCAGTATATCTTCAGCGGCAGTGATTCGGCAAAGCCGCTTTTAACTGCAAATAGTGATGGAAGTATTAAGATCGATCAAACCGCTATAGATCACCCGGACTTCTCTGTTGCGGTCAATGACGGCATTCAAATGGCGATCAATGTGAATCCGAACCAAGTTTTTACGAGCGATCTTTTTGCAAATCTAAATCAGTTAAAGACCGATCTGAACAATGGAGCATCGGGTAATACAATCAGCGCGCACCTCACGGAAATCGACACGCATTTGGGTGAAGTGGGTACGGCTCAAGCAGATTTAGGTGCGAAAACGAATCGGATTGATTTGATTCAAAATCGCCTGAACGAGCAAAAGACGGTTGCAACGAAAATTATGTCCAACAATGAAGATGCAGATTACGCAGAAACCATCATTAATTTAAATACCCAACAGAATGTTTATAATGCTTCGCTGTCTGTTGGTGCGAAAATTATTCAAACATCGCTCGTTGATTTTCTGCGCTGATCGTTTGAATGAAAAAGAGGGATGAACATGACGAAGATTCTCCCACATCTTGAAATGCATCAGCAGTTTGGCAAGATCGCGATTCATTCCGAAAGGGCAAACCTCGCCCTTCATCAGTCGCCGGCCGAACAGTCGATTCAGCAGCCTAAAGCGAAAATGTCGCTCGAACGGACGCCAGCCCAAGTCACGATTGATCAATCCAATGGCTGGCATAATCTTGACCTGAAATCGGCTCGAGTTCGAATCGCGGAGGCGGCTGATGCCGGACGCCAAGCCGTACGTGACGGAATTATGCGCCGGGCACAAGAGGGAGACGAATTGCTGCACATTGAACGCAGCAAGGGCAAAAATTTGATTGCCAAACAAGCGGCAGATCATGCACATAACGCGGTGATCGGTACCCATTATCAAACCGGAAATACCCCAGCGTCCGAAGCTGTTCATTGTGAAGTTTCACCAGCACGCCTTCAGGTAGACTGGCAGACGCATGCACCGATCCTATCGGCAGTTCCGCACGCCCCGGAAGCCTCCTTTCAGCCGGGACAAGCCGTGACTTCGATGGCTCAGTACCCGTCGCTTGAGATTCAAGCCGTGGGAATTTTTGTTGATGAGAAAGGATGAACCATCTGCGATGATCATACAAACCAAGTATTTTGGCGAGTCAGAAGTTAATGATACCGACATAATCTCATTTGCATCCGGCATTCCTGGATTCGCTCAAGACAAACGCTTCATCCTGCAGTCGTTCAGTGAAGCATTTTCAATTCTGCAGTCGGTAGATGACGCGAAAGTTGCCTTCGTTGTGACGTCGCCTTTTCTCTTTTTTAAGGATTACAGCGTGGATCTACCCGATCATTTCATTAAGCAGCTTGACGTTCAATCGCAAGAGGATGTTGCGGTTTGGGCGATTGTCAGTGCAGCGAAACCATTCTCAAAATCAACCGTTAACCTGAAAGCGCCGGTTATTGTGAATGTACGAAAAAAGTTGGGGAAACAGTACATTCCTGAGCGCTCTCAATATGCACTAAAGACACCACTTGCAGCAGCGCTTAAAGAAGAGAAGGTGTGAGCGATGCTTATTCTAACCCGGAAGCAAGGCGAATCGATCCGAATCGGCGATGACATCGAAGTGAATATTGTTTCTGTTTCAGGTGACCAGGTCAAGCTTGGCATTACCGCGCCGCGATCGATTGACGTTAATCGCAGTGAAATCTATGAAGCCATTCTGAACGAGAACAGCAACGCCGTACACGGAGGACTCTCCGAAGATGTTCTGAATGCGATGAAGGCAATGAAAAAGAAGAAGCAGTAATCCAAACACGGGTGCGCCCGTGTTTTTTGCTGCGTATTTACATGCAAATTGCCGGTACGACAATAAGAGGCATGAAAGATGAGCTTCTGCTAAATTATAAAGGAACATTTGCTAAGGGTGTCCCATCCTGTGCACAACGTAGAAGACACGAAAGCGCGAGACGCCTGCGGGAACAGCGTGCCAGCGAGCAACCGAAGCGACGATTCAGCACCGAAAAGACACGAGCCCATCACAAATGGTTGAAGATTAAGGATCGGGTGTTTCATTTTCCGAGGTAATTGATAGAGAATTTTTTACAATAATGGGAACATTGGTTATTCCGTCTTGGAACAATAGTCCTAAAGTGATAAAATAAACAAAACACAATAGTATAATCGAAATGGCACACTTATTGAAAGATAAGGTCGCAAAGCCACGGGCCTAAGGCAATGAGCTAGGGTAGCCGGGCTGCCGAACGAAAAAATTCATGGTGTTGGTACCCCGCTGTCAATTTCGGCGCCGTTTTGAATCAAAAGAGGCGATGGAACGATGAGACTTTTTCAACTCCTTCAAGGTAAGAACTTTTCCCATCATTATCAACCGATTATCAAATTAAGCAATGGAGACATTGCCGGATTAGAAGCCTTGTTTCGTCCGCATTTTTTTCATTATCCGGAGCATGCATTTCAGCAGGCAAAGAAGAAAAATAAATTGTTTGAACTTGATGTATGCGCTTTGGATAAGGCAGTACGGACTTTTCGCCAAAGCAGGCTATTGCCGCCTGAAAAACTATTTATCGCTCTTTATCCGTCAACCATGATGAATCCACGATTCGTTCCAATACTTCTTCAGATCATCCATCACTACGCGATTCCCGCCAAACAACTTATTTTGGAAATTGTTGCGCATGAAACCATCGACACTATTTCTGAATTAAGAGCGGCCATACAACAATTGAAAAAAATGGGCTTTACGATCGCATTGGACGATATGGGAAAAGGCAGCGATAATATCTCCCGCACGATTGATCTGGCTGTCGATTATGTGAAGCTCGATATTGATCTTTCGAAGGGTTTAGCCCGGTCCGTTCAAAAACAAGCTTATGTACGTTTCCTTATCCGCTATTGCAAACGGTTTGATGTCAAACTGATCCTAAAGGGGATCGAGAACGAACGTGATTTACACTCTGCATGTTCACTTGGTGTTGTGTATGGCCAAGGTTCTGCAATACATAAGCCGCGTCCGATTAAGTTTTGGACGGAAGAGGTGGATCCAAATGGCGGAAAACCGCAACATTTTGCTTGGAATCGGGATTGAAACTGCTCCTCGATGCGGTCGGAATTATGCGGCTCTATAGTGAGGCAAGGGTCGCTCTAAACGGGCAAACACTTGGCTAAGAAGTTTCATTGTTTTTGACAGAAAACCGCCTTCGCGTTAAAATGAAACAAATCAAATGAATGTTGGCCGTGCTTTGCTCATAGAATTGAATTGTTCTTTTATTTTTCGAATTATTATAAATTGTAACAAATTTCCTCCTGACGTAATAATATGGACAAAACACATTTTTTTGAGATGAGGAAACGAATTTTCTGTCCTGTTTTCTTCAACATCGCTGCTCGCATTGACTGTTCCAATGAGTGAGAGAGAAAAGGAGGATGACAGCCATGATGAATCATCTAAATTGTGACAAAGTCGATGACTATTTGGATCTGCTGCTTTACGCCAAGAAAATTAAGGATGTGGAATGGCAGCAAGAGATTAAGAAGCATTTGCTTGCTTACCTTGAAGAATCGGAAGCACGCAAGCAGCAAAGAATAACCGATCTGCGTATAAAATTAAGCTATGTGAACCGCAGAATTCTGGTCTTGTATCAGCAATTGCGCAAACGCAATGTCGAACTCACCGAGAAGATCACCAATGAACTGTATGCGCTGAAGCAACGGCGGATGGAGTTGGAAGCAGAGATTGGTCAGATGCGGGAGCAGAATCGGCGCATTAGCTGAATGGTAGATGATTGAAAAGGCTCGCACCCTGCTTGGGGAGGCGAGCCTTTTTCTGATGTGCCTGATTTTAGACGAGCACCCGCGTTTTGCATCAACAGACCTTTAGGCATGAAACGAATCCTCGTCAGGTCGGAGGATGGAGCCGCTTCAATTCCTTGAGATCGCGTTTTAATGTCGCTGGAGCATCGATCAGTCCGAGGGCAAGCTCTTTTTGAAGCCTGCGCGCCATCGTTCTCATGGTCGCATAGGTGAGCCCGCCGGAAATGGCGCCGCCTAATACGGGTACGGCTTTGGATACACCGCGTGCAAAGGCACTCTTGCTGATCTTCTTACCGAAAAAGGCGGCGACTTTCTTAATCAGCGGATAATAGAGGGTTTGCTCAAGCGTCTTTTGCGGGATACGTTCAAGGACGCGCGTAGAGAGTTTTGATGATAAAACGCGCAGCATCGCTCCGGTTCCGCTGACGCCGAGCATAGAGCCCAAGTAGAGCAGCAGTGTTTCACGGCCTTTTTCTGTCGATGCATTCCATAGCTCTTCGCGACCGTAAAGATAGCCAAGCTCCTGAGCAAGGCGGAGCGCAACCGCGTAAAATTGCGTCGTATCTGCGGGAAGGGTTGCCGCAATCGCCAGTCCTCCAGGAATACCGGTGGCAAACGAGATCGCCGAGCTTCGCCAGGTTGCATTTTTAATCAGCAGCGCGGCTTGCCGATCAAGCTCAGCTCGGCCGAAGTAGCGCAGCGGTCCTTCGGCAAGCAAGCGTTCGATATCTTCGTTTGCAAACGTACGCTGAAAGAAATCGTTACGATTCACTTTTATTCCCGGTATTTTTAAGATCAAGTTGAGCAGTGAATGCGTCATTTTTGCGGTTTGCATCGCGTGTCGCTCCTTTCCTTTCACAGCTGTGTCCTTAAGTTTAACGCGCTTATTGCATACTGTTTCCTGCAACGCCATGTTTCATTTATTGTGGCCGAAAAGATTGGCAGATAAAATTCAAACCGCGGCGATCACGCGAATCTTGCGGTTAATTGGACGGCAAGCGGGTAAACTAACCGCAGAATACGGGACGAAGCGCGAAGGAAGAACAGATGAATGTCGGACGTTAAGAACTATACCCCGTACTGGCCGAGTACGATAATTTTCTGGGGTGCAGGAACAACACAGCCGCTCAACATCAAGACAACGAGCGAGCTTGGTCAAATCTTTCAAACGCTTGCGGAGCATAACAAGAATTTGCGCGCGGCAATTGATCAGACACTGCCGGAAGCCGAGGAGCAGGTGCGGCGTGAATTAGATGCTCTACTAAAGCTGATCAACTTTGAGGATCCGGACGGAGAACAAACGGCAATCGAAGTGCTCGGCATTCCAAAGGCACGTGCGCATCACCTGCAAATGTTCTATGACTGGAACGCCGTCAAACTGGTGATTGAGCGCTGTCCGAGAAATTCAGAGCATCGCTTTAGTCTTGACGACCTTTTTAATTTGCTGGATCTGCATATTTATGCGCGTCAAGGCATTGAAGTCGGGGAACGGTTTATCACGCTGGACCGGCTGATCGCTGCCAGACGCACGTTGTTGATGCTGACGCAGCTGATTCACGCCGTCGGTTATCAAAAGCTGCTGCATGATCAGAACTTGCGCCTGATGTATCAGCAATACCATCAATTTACGTTGCTCCTTGCTAAGCGTATGCACGAAGAAGGGCTGAGCCGCGCAGCAAAGGGGATTTCGCTCGATGATCGCGCTTTTTACTTGTTTAGTTATGCCGTGGTTTCAATGAATTGGGACCCGCTTTTGCTTTGGCTGATTTTTAACAGTCATAAGGAACAAAATATGGCAGCTGCCGAGAAAATCGGCAAATACGACGAACCGATGAAATTGTTTAACGATCTTGCTCATTTTATTGCGGTGCGTCAAGTTGACGGCGCAACGCCCGCTGCTTGGTTTCCGATGAACGAGACGGCCGTGCAGCAGCTCAATGACCTGCGCTATCCGACCGGACGGCGGGTTCGAATCGGAAAATTTTATTTTCCACATGGCTGTCACGGCTTTCGCAGATGCCCGAAATGCGGCAAACTGACCTTTTATTTAGGCGACGAATGGCGGATCGATTCGCCCTGCCTGTTTCCGCCACAAATTTTGCCGTCGCTGTCTCAGCAAAAACCGCGTTCACGCGAGGAGAAAAAGGCGCTTGAGGCGGGGATTTTTGATGCGGTTCAATGCACGTATTGCGGCACGATCACCGAGACGCATCATACGGCAATCGCGATGCAGTCGCAACTAAAACCTGAGCAGCCGTCATTCATTCAGGAAATTCAAAACGATATGCGTGTTGCCATCGAACATGCGCGCCATATTGTTTTTGCCGGCTATTCACTTCCGGACGATGATTTTATTGACCGAATCATGCTGTCGGCGCGGCGGAAAATGAATGGGGAACAGGTTAAGTGTTCGATCATTAATTTTGATCCACATGCAAAAGAGGGGTGGATGTACGGCCAGGCGCTACACGCGTTCTGCAGCGCGCACCCCAACGCCAGTTTAGCCAGCACGTGCAGCCGGGTTGCCGCTATTTTTGGAGAAGAAAATATTCGCGGCTACGGTGCCGGGTTTCCGCAAGTGTTTCTGAAAAACGGTCGTGCCGATCCGCAAAAAGTTGCTGAGATGCTGCGGGTGTGGTGAATGATGGAAAAGAGTTTATATGATTGCGCGTGCTGCTGAAGCTTTTACCGGCGAATAAACTTCTGAACGACCTGCGCGATCACCTGCATCTCTGCCTGCCCGTAGCGTTGATCAATGGGCAACGCAGCCAAATTTTCAGCTAAGTGATGTTCGAAACGATCGGCGGGAATGCGCGATGCAGTTTCTTCCCAGAAGTCATCCGTATAAATGCCCTGTTCGATCAAAACCTGCTTCAATTGACTGCCGCGGTCAATCAAAAACGGATAGCACAGCGGTCCGTTGACGTCACGAAAATCAGCCTGTAACTGATTGTATTTTCCAATGTGTTCATGCAGGAAACGAAAATTTGCATTTCTGACTGTACGTACGCGCGCATAATCGATGCTCGACAGGATGCGCTGCGTTGCGCGTGCCATCGCATGCAGCCCGCATGTGTCCAGATAATGCTCATTTTGCTGGAACAGCGGTTCCGCAGAAACACTGCCCAAATCCATCTGCTTCAAGAGCGCATCGAATCGGTAATAAGATGGATCACGTTCTAGCTCAATCCGCTCTTTTGCATCGGTATATAAATAACCGCCGTCCGGCACACCAAAGAACTTGCGGGCGGAGTACAGCGTGTCCGCATGCGCAAGTGGCCGCTCAAAAAACGCCTGCGTATTGTCGATGATGACCCGGTCGCTTTTAAGGCAGACATCACGTACGTTTCTGCCGTTCACACCAAAATAGTTTACATAATAGAGGCATGTGTCCGGCTCCAAATCCAGATCAAGCACCGGTGCAAACCGCGCGTCAATGGGGTAGAAAATAGGCGTCACGCCCAGCCGTTTGATCGGCTGCAGGACGCTGTCGCAAAGATAGGCAGGCAAATATATTTTTTTATAATGGCGCACGCGCAGCACATACTCGAGCGCATAACGCGCGCTGTTGAGATGCACTGCCTGCTGGTGGTATTCCGATTTATTCGGCAGTTCAAGTGAGAAAAAGCCGCCGATGATTTTGGACTGCTTCGTCATGACAATCACCTGTAAAATGGAAATGTGTTGGTCCATCATTATAAGAAAAACCAAGTGTGCTTGGTCCTTAACTCTCTCTGTGTACGCTCCGATTGCTCGCTTGCCGCGGGCGCACCACGAGCCTCTTCGTAAACACAATATCTGCGTACTCAAAAAGGGTGTCTTAAAGTTAAAAACGGAGTTTAACGACACCCTTTTCTTAGTAAGTAATCGGCTGAAATTGTACGCGGGACCATCAAAACAAGCACTACACACCTTTACGACTAACGGTTCATTGCCGCAAACATAGCTTCTCTCGTTTCGCTGAGTTTCGGTAGTTCAGCGGATTTGCTGCAGGTAATGCCTAGTTTCCGGCACAGCGAACCGAGCGCGTAGTAAAGATCTTGATTCGAGATGAGGATCCCGCTCGGGCGCTGTCCTGTCTCTTGAATCAGCGTGACGAGAAATTGCTGAGCAGTGCGCGTAAAGTCCTCAGCGGTTAAGCATTGATCCGGCGACGCTAAATCGTGGAGCAAGACTTGCCCTGTAAAGTGATCAACCGCAAGCTGTAGCCAAGGAAGCGTTGGTCTTGGATCATCATTTGTTGATGCAATCGAAAAGGGCGTGAAGTTCCCGTCCATTTCGACCCAGGATTTGTTCTGCCGCGCCTTTTTCTTCAAGCGCTGAAGATCAACCTGGTTGGGGTAGAGCGGTGCATCTTGTTTTAACAAAGCGCCGTCCATTTCCGCGTTTGGTTCAATCTGTTCTTCTTCCCATGATTCCGTTCCGGATGCGTCTCGTCCATATTTTCTAAGCAGAAGTGCGCCCTCTTGATAAAAAGGAACGTCATCCGCCTCCTTTTGATTGTCCACAGCGATCGCCGTCACTTTACGAATGAGTTCCGTGAACTGCGTGATTTCCCCGCCTTGAGGAATCCATGCTTGGTAACCGGGCGACTTAACACGCAGCATTGGCCAACAATTGCGTGCCTCAAGATCGGCGCCGAATTCATCGAGCAGCAACCGATCCTCATCTGGAAACGTCCCATATCGGCACAGCGACAGGCTGAAGAGTTGTGCGGGCACTGTTTCGGGGGCGCGCATCGTGCCGCTGAACATTTGCTCGAGCATTGCCAAGCCCTGATCGCCGACATAGACCGCAAGTCCGAACTCATCGGCATTTGCGCCAAGCACGGAACAATAGTAACGCCGCAAATCGTCGGGCAGCTCAAACGCAAAAATCTGATCTGAATTTAACCAGTGCCACGGTTCATGTGCGGCATACATTTCTACAGCATCAAGAAGCATGCGCCAAGCGCTCTGCCATTCGGATTTAATCGAAAAAGGCAGCGGTTTCTGTTCTTGACGCCTCCTGTAACTGCTTAATAATTCATTGACTTCGTTCACCGCATCATGCTGATCCAGAATCGGTTCCCTATCGGAATCATCCGTGATGAGCTGATCATTTAAAAAAGTGATCATCCCTTTACCGCACTTAACGCAGCAAGGCAAGCGATCATCCACCGGACTTTTTAAAGGTTCGAGTAAAATCTCGATATGCTCCGGTCGATCGAGAAGAAAACAGCGCCCCTTATCTCCGGGTTCAATTAGGTAATCGGAAACGAATGATGTATCCTCGTCGAAAATACCGGAATTAGGTCCATGCAGCGGATCCTCTTCCTGATCAAAATCGACAAATGCAACCGAAACTTTTTCAGAATCAACGGAATAGCCGAGGCGTTTCGGCAGCTCAATGATTGCGTCTTCATAGAGATAACTGATGGCGTCATTGATGTACGCATGCAGCTCGCCGACTGTAACCATACTGTCTGCTTGAAGCCGCATCCAAACCGGCGGCTTACTGCCCTTTATCGAAATTTTTAATTGTATGTTCATCGCCAGACCTCCGGTAAATAAATCGATCAATTGGCTAAATTTTTGCCAATAAAAAAAACGGTTTCCAATTCTATTATAAAAGAAACCGGCAAATTTAGACAGGGTGGCGAGAGAGGACGAGTCAACGCTGCGGCTTTAAAGGTCAAGAAACGGATTTAATCCGTCCTCGTGTAAGTGTGCGTTTATACTCGCGGTGAGTTCGGACCGCGAGCGTATCGGCTCATCGACTTGAACAAGATCTTTTTCATAGGGATCATAAACCCATGGCTTATGATACGCAATGTAGGAACCGAGATGCTTAGAAACCGTGGTACACATTGGGTATTTAATCCCTTTTTGCGGAGGAATAATCTGTTCAACGAAAAGATTAAACTTCATAGTTTGCAGTGTATCTTGATAGAAAAGCCGTCCCATGAGTCCGCGCGAATTGGAAAAGCAATCGGAAAAGCGACACTGATGCTCGCATTGCAGCAGCGAGCGGTCGGGCGCATCAGCAGGAGAAAGCACAAAGTGATGTGCCCCTTGAGCAGACAAATCAAACGCATAGCAAATCGCATCATATAACGTTGCAAAGGTTACGGTTTCATCCAATTGCAGCCGTATCCACAGCAGCTGGTCGTACTCCTTTAAAACAATTTTTAATTGATAAATCATGCATGATCACAGGCTTTCTTCAAAATTAATCAATGCTTATGGATCGTAATCGCATCGTATCGAGATCAACCAGCTTTGTCAAAAAAGAGTAGATCATTCATTTACATGATTGATCCTAGGTAAACATTCGCTTTTTTCTGGTCGAACGTGCCCGCTACTGACCATTAACTAATCGATACATGCGCGTTGAACTTAAGCCAGCAAACGTATTTTGCGACCGATGAAGCAGATTGCACCATTGAAGGTATAGAATGAATAGAGTAATCAGCAACATGAATAAGCGATACGGATCGAACAAAATCAAAAGGGAGCGTCGGACATGAGCAATGATCCTGAAAAACACCTAGTAAAGGACTTAACACTGATGTTGCTGTATTTGACTTCATGGGAAGAGCGCGACTATGGTTACAGCTATCGAAGAAGCTGGAAGGGCTATGACTTCGACACACTGAATGAACTCGCAAAAGAGGAACTGCTCAGCGGCAGTCACAAAGCGAAATCCGTTTACCTTTCGGAAGAAGGAACAGAATTGGCAAAAAAACTACTGAAAAACTATCGAATAAGCGATCAAGAATAGCGATCAGATCGTTCAAATGACAATTGCTAAACTTTCTGAAGCACTTAAATATATGGAAATACTCGTTCTTGTTAAAGCGGCACGGTTATCTATCCATACTCTTAGGAGGCTGTTCCATTTTGGATAATGACCAACAATCAGATTCAGCAACAAAAAAAGAACAAAAAAATGAATTCATCAGTGTACAATAGTACACCGGCCAAGGCTGTCTATAAAACTATCCTAACTCCATTACATCAAGGATTGTTTAGGGTTTTACTCTGCGAAAGTTGAGTTAGTAATAAAATAAGTTATAATAAAAAGAAAAAAATACTGGAAATGTTGATTTAAAGCCTTTTTTTATTACTTAATTCATATTGCATTAGAAATAAAAAGTAATAAAAAGCTGATGAATAGATGAATTTTGTTCTTGTGAGAAGTAATCATTCAAAAAGAATCAGTTGGGAGCGGAATGATTTGGATTTAAAAAGAATATTGCAACATCTGATTTCTTTACCTTCCGAAAATGAATGGTTTGAATTTAAAGAGGCAAAGAAAGATTACACATTCGATAAAATTGGTCAGTACTTTTCTGCACTCAGTAACGAAGCCAATCTAAAAGCACAATCTAAAGGGTGGTTGGTATTTGGTGTAGTGGATAAAACGAGAGAGATCATAGGAACACATTATTGAGAAAATCGTGCGCAGCTTGATCAATTAAAGTTAGAAATTGCAAATCGGACCAATGGGCTGACTTTTAACGAAATTCATGAATTGGAAGTAGAGGGCAAGAGAGTGATCATGTTTGAAATTCCTGCAGCTCTTAAAGGAATTCCAACTTCTTGGAATGGTCACTTTTTTGGTAGAGATGGAGAATCTTTAGGTCCCTTAAAATTAAATGAAATTGATTTAATTAGGGGTGAAGCGAGAAATCATGACTGGTCAGCAGAGATTTGCCCTGAAGCAACGATTAATGATTTAGATAAAAAGGCAATTGAAAAAGCAAGAGACGAATATAAAAAGAAGCATCCAGATCTTCAAAGTGAAGTTGATCAATGGGATGATATTGTCTTTCTCAATAAAGCTAAAGTAACGATAAAAGGCAACATAACCAATGCGGCAATAATTTTGCTTGGAAAGCCTGAGTCAGAGGCATTTCTATTACCATCTATAGCAAAAATGAGTTGGATCTTAAGAAATGATCAGAACATTGGACAGGATTATGAGCATTTTGGTCCTCCGTTTTTATTAAATACCAGTCGGTTATTTGGTAAAATACGTAATTTGAAGATTAGACAAATGCCAGGGCAAAGTTTATTTCCACTTGAAATAGACAAGTATGACTCCTATGTTATTCGAGAGGCCTTGCATAACTGTATCGCTCATCAGGATTATGAATTATGCGGACGAATTAATGTTGTTGAATACCCTGATGAATTACTTTTTACAAATTTGGGCAGATTTATACCTAAAACTGTGGAGAATGTAATTAAGCAAGATGCTCCACAGGAATTCTATAGGAATCCATGGCTAGCCAGTGCAATGGTAAATTTAAATATGATCGATACGATAGGCAGTGGCATTAAGAAAATGTTTTTACAACAGAAGAGTAGATTTCTTCCGTTGCCCGAGTATGATTTGAATGAACATGAAAAAGTGAAAGTAACCATTTTTGGGAAAATATTGGATGCCAATTATACAAATGTCTTGATTAATCGATCTGATCTTGATCTATCTATGGTTATGGCACTTGATCGGATACAAAAAAAACAGATGGTTGATAAGGATATAGTAAATGAGCTACGAAAGAAACACCTAGTTGAAGGAAGATATCCAAACGTATATGTATCATCACGAATCGCAAAATTAACCGATGATAAGTCATCATATATAAAGAATCGTGCTTTTGATAACCAACACTACAAGAGATTGATCCTGTCATTCATTGAAGAATACGGCTCGGCATCAAGACAGGATATCAATGATTTATTAATGGATAAAGTTTCTGACGCATTAAGTGAAAAACAAAAACTTAGTAAAATCAATAATCTTATATATGAGATGTCGCGTAAAGATAACACGATAAGCAATACAGGATCCAAAAGGAAGTCAAGATGGGAAAAGCTATAATAAAAAATCAATAAACAAGACCATTGCTGTCGATTTTGTGTGTCTATAGGAATTTACACAGCCACTCCGTATTCTGTTTGTTGAAAACGGTAGTGGCTATATATTTTTTAACACATCAAAACATTGAAAGTACTTATAATAAACGCCATGAATTTTTGAAGATATATTTTTAAGCTTAGTAGGACGAAACAGCAAGTAAAATCCATTGTTTCGGTTGCGCGATCAGCCCCTGAAAAACAATAAGAACTAAAATCAGCATCAGCAGTAAAGCCAGCTATACAGCTTTCCGTTTATGATCCCCCATTTTTAATGATCCAGAAGCAAACAAATACTCCATTCAAAATTAAACCCATGCCGTGTGATGCCTGAGGTAGGAATGTCAACAAGGCTCAAGCACAACAACGTAAAGATATATCTTCATACGGGTCACCATCTATGTTCTTTAAATACAGGTACTTTGCAGGATAAAATCCTATTTTTTGTAAAAAAGAAGGAAAAAAGTCGCTATATGGAGAATGTTAGGATAAACCATCTCCTACGAAAGTAGTGATCTAATGACCATTGCCGAGCTTCATGGAAAACTGCCCACATTAGAAGCCAAGGAAGACCTGCTGACTTCGGACGTTTTCTCCACTTTTCGTTACCTACCTGTCAATCGAGCACTCATTCCATTTCTCAGAAAAGCAATCAATACCCGGTCCGGACAACCCATCAGCAATGTTTTTACGGATTGTCTGACGGCGGACTATGTCTTCTGGCCGAAAACCACGCGCTACAAACGCGAGCCGGATGTGCTGATCCTAATCACGCGCAAGACCAAGGCGCCAATCGCCACTATTATTGAAGCAAAATTTTACAGTGGACGGAGTGACGCCAATCGTACGCAATCAAAGCAGGAGTTCAAGGCATATGATGGCGATCAATTGGCCGAGCAATACGTCGATCTGATGAAAAACGAGATGGATCTCAACAAGCAGCAGAAGCAAATGCTGCACGAATCCGACCATCGTTTTCTCCTGTTTGTTACCGCGCATGATGCGCTGCCGAGAAAAATAACCGACGACTCACTTAATAAGTTGCTCAAGCATGATCCTAATACGCATTCACTTTACTGGATTAACTGGCAAGCTGCTTTCGATGTCGCTAAAGAGACACTTGAAACTCAAATTCTCGATGACGGACAACGCTTCCTGCTTGAAGATCTACGCGATTTACTGCAGCGCAAAGGACTTACATCATTTCAAGGCTTCCATTCACCAGCCAAATTGATTCAGCCGAAACACTACTTCTGGAGGGGTACGCAATGAGCATTGGAGAAGAAATGAAACACGTCTACGACGAGATGGTCAAAATCTACACAGAAGTGGGAAAACTCATCTCAGTCATCGAAGGTGAATTCAATAGAAAAGGCTGGACAGCAGTGGGCGACCATGGAGTCACCTGGGACCGCTCATCTAGTTATGAGTCTCCGGAATTCTGGCTGCCTTACTTCATGCAGCGCGTTTACACCAAAAGCAGCAATCAAAAAGGCGTCGCATTCAACATCCTCTTTGACGGCCTCGACGAAGATCATCAAATTACCTATCCGATTCTGTCATGCGCCGTGGCGGAGCGAAAAGATGGAGAGCGAGAATCTTACAAATTACTAATTGATCATTTCAAGGGAATGACGGAATCCTCCTATTGAAAGTATGGGGGATGGCTAAAGAAAGACGTGACAGAAAGTGCAGTTGCATCATACATAGATCCGATACTTATTCACACAAAGGATATGCAGAGCAGATAGGAAAGAGCAAATTGAAATTTTATTGAATGGATTATTGCTTTGGCTATTTTCTACAAATAATAAAAAAATCTATATAAAAATACTTTAAGCCTATTATTCAGAACCCGATAAACTTATTGTACTAGTTCATATATCCTGATTTGGAATTCTATTGCTATAAATCTTGTTGCTTAGAGGGAGCTAAATAATCATATGGAACAATTCAATGCATATTTGCAGTCAGAGGGGGAAGTTGGCGTGTTAGATGTCTCAAGTTGATAGATTCTTTATTGCATAATCTAATGTCTGAATGAATGAGAGGGATAATCCATGATTTCGAACACCGCAAATCAAAACATCGAACTTGATAAAATAGAAGCTGACTTTGATTTTGAAGAAATTGAAGGTTCTTTATCGAAACGTCTCGAAGAAAGTTTTTCTGATTTGAATCTATTGGAGGCAGATAGAGAAAAAATCTCTGATCCGGACTCATTAGGTAAAACAGTCCTTGATGAAATTTGGAAACAGTTCGGAAATCAAATTGGTCTCGACATGACTAATGAGTCATTAATCCAAAAATACGATAGAGAACATCCTGAGCCGTATAAGGATAATATTGATAAAAAGGTTATGCAAGATAAACGATATATAGAAGCAAATAAGACCATGAAGGAACAACAACAAGCTGGAAAATTGAAGGACGCATACACAGGAAGAGACTTAAAATCTGGGGAGAAAGCTAATTTAGATCATGTTGTATCAAAAAAAGAATTATATGATAACCAACGAAGAAAGCAGGCCAATTTAAGTGTGGCCGATCTTGCAAATAAGCAAGAGAATTTAAAACCTACCAATGAATCGTTAAACAAGAGTAAAGGTGCCAAAAGTATTAAAAAATATGTTGAAACGCGTGAAACTAGAGAAAAAACACTTATTACACAAAATGAAAGAGCAAGTAAGAAGGTTATGGAATCTAATAAATCTGAGACTGAAAAACGTTGGCAAATAGAAAAAAATAACAAACTATTAAATGACAAACTCGCCGCGGATGATGATTTGATGATGAAAGCCGATAAGGAAGCAAGAAAAGCAATTAATAGAGATATTCATATTAATGCGGCGAAAGAAGTTGGGAAAAAGGTCGGAAAAGATACTTTAAAGACAATGGCTATTTCAGCATTATTTACGTTGCTCAAAGAAATCATAAACGGTTTAGTTCGTTTTATTAAAACGAAGGCTAAGTCGTTTAATGGATTCTTAACTGAAATGAGAGAATCGGTAAAATCATTCTTTTCAAAAATTCTAAGCGTTGTCCAAAACGGTGTATCAACGTTGATTGGTACTATTTTGTCTGAAATATTTGGACCAATTGTCAGCGCATTCAAGAAACTTTCAAGCTTAATCAAGCAAGGTGTTTCATCGGTTATTGATGCTGTAAATTTTTTGCAGAGTAATAAGAATAAACCATTGGCGGTCAAAGTTGCACAAGTTGGCAAAATTATTACAGCTGGCTTAGTCGGTGGTAGTGCAATTTTCTTAGGAGAAGTGTTCGAAAAATTTTTATTATCTGTTCCAGGGATGCAAATTCAGATTCCCATGATTGGTACGTTAGCAAATATGATTGGATTATTTCTCTCAAGTTTAGTTTCGGGATTAATTGGTTCAATTATTCTAAATATTATTGATAAATTCATCGCCAAAAAGTTAAAAGAAGAAAGTGACCGAAAAATAATTGATAAGAAAAACGAGACTATGAATCTTCAACAAGCACAACGATTTATAGCTGAAAACCATGTGGTTGCAACAAAAGACAATGCTATGAGAGAAATTGCTGAAAACCACACATTAGCAAAAGAACTCATACAGCAGTCGCTTGCAGAAATATTCGATGATAGTAAAACAGAAAGTAAACAGAATGCTGATACAATCAGTGAAAATCAACGTGATTTAGCACAAATGCAGAAAGATTTAGAAGACTTAATTTAAGGTGATGAAAGATGCTGAATAAAATTGAAAACAAGGAAGAGCAAAATGTCAATAGTATACATAGTGAAATAATAACTACCAGAGCTGATGAATTCAATCGAAAGAAAAATGAATTGAAGATATTTGGTGGAAATTTACCTGATGAAGCAAAGCTACCTAGTGTCCCCACTACTGGTGGAATGTTCGATTTGTTTGATTATAAAGTGACTGGAACTGACTTGAATAAGCTTACTAAGGGCATTCAAGATAAAATGATTGAGCAAAATCGGATTCTTGTAAGGAATATTCAAGAGTTCAATACAATTTACGATACCTTTTCTGCACTAGATAAAGAATACATTCAAGGAATTTTAGTTTCACTTAAGGCTGCTAGAGAAGCTAATGCAAAAGCACTTAAGGGAGTTGCGGGTGTTCAAACGAATCAGAACGAGATTAATCATATTATTAATCAACAGAAACAAGTAATAGAAGTTCTGAAAAAATTCAAACAAAAGATTGAAAAGATAGAACATTTGGCAGATATTGATAAAATTTTTGCTGATTTTTATATAATTCAAAGTAGTGTTGAAGCGATAGAAACTAGCGTATCATCAAAGGTTAAAATTCAGGAAGAAACAATATCAAACATTAATACCGAAATGAAATCGTTGCACTTATTATATTCAAGACTCGATGGGAAAATAGATAATCAAAATGAGCTGCAAGATAAACAGTTCGATGATGTGAACCAAATAATTTCAAAGCACGCTGACAGTATAAGTAGTGCTGAAGCAGTTATTGAAGATAACAAAGCAAAAATTCTTGAACTTACTGACAAAGTAACAATTAATGGAGAAAAAGTGACCTCTCTAGCTAAGGCGGTAGATGATACTAAGAAAACTATTAGTGAAGTTGTGGCAAAAGTTCTCTCTGATGTGGATAAAAAAATTGATTCAACAAATATTAAAATTGCCAAAAATATGACGAGAGTTGAGGGGAGACTTAATAATCTCCATCTTGAAATAGAAAAGCATTCAGGAAGTTTGACTGAACGAGTTGATTCAAAATTGTTGGCAGCCAAAAAAGAAATTACTGTTCTTAGTCAACAGGTAAAGAATCTATCTAAAAGTTTAAAAACTACAAGGATTATTTCATTGATTAATATTATTATAGTATGTGTTCTGATGATTTTGATTGTAAG
>NZ_BJMS01000042.1 GCF_006539285.1 Sporolactobacillus inulinus | reverse complement strand
AAAGTCAGTTTGCTAATAATCAAAACGCCATGCTGCGAGGCATGGCGTTTGCAAAAGATGTATTTCGTTTGGCAACACAGTCGATTAATCAGCGGATAGCGCGTCAATCGGATTCAGTCGTGAAGCGCGTCTTGCCGGCAACAGTGCGGCGATAAACGAGATCACCAGAGCGATAATGACTGTTGAAATAATGTTCGCTGCTGTAATCTGAACCATGTTGAATTTAACAATATTATAGAGCAAGTGATTGAGCAGTGCGCTAAATCCGTACGCAAAGATTAGTGCGAGAGCTGCCGAGAACAAACCGATCAGAATCGACTCGGCGGTAAACAGTCGACGAATATCTTTCTTGCGCTGACCGAGTGCACGCAGAATGCCGATTTCTTTCGTCCGTTCCGATACAGACATATACATGGTTACAATGATCATAAGGGCAGAAACCACGAGTGAAATGCCGGCAATTGCTGAGAGCACGATCGAGGCGATTTGCACGTATTGATTTACCGTGTCCAAAATGTCGCCGACGGTAATTGCCCCATAGGTGTATTTTCCGTTATCTTTCAATCCTTGGATCGTTTTCGCGACCCCTTTGACATAGGTCGGATCGCTGACGTTGACGGAGACGAAGTTTGCTTTCGTCACACCGTTATTCTTTTCGATCAGTTCACGCATGGTGTGGTAGTTCGTTATTGCCGGCATGCTTGCCTGTCCACTTTTAACGAATCCAACAACCTTAAGTTTCCCCTTGATCTGAATCGGCTGGTTTTTCTCATTAATCCATTGCAAGGTGAGGTCGATTGTTTTTCCTTGCAGTTTTTTGTACGATTTGGCGCTTGTCAGCGCGATCGCTTCGTTCTTATTAATTACAATCTCGTTATCTCCGGGTACGCGGCCCGTTTCAACCGTGTCGTCGGCAAACGCTTTTGTCCACGTTTGGATTCCTGAGCTGTTTGAGTTCTTTTTGTTATAGGACAAGGTGTATGTGCTGAGCTGATAACCCGGTTCAACCTTGTCAACATGTTTTAAATCGCGCAGACGGTCAACCTGATCGTCTGTGATCAGCAGTTTAGATGGGTCACTGGCAAATTGCTGCATGGACTGCTGCAGTTCAGCGCTGCCCATTTTCTTACCTGTCGGATTCTTCATCACTGTGATCGAATTCGGATTGACCATCGAATTGATCTGGTCTTGAATAAAGGCGTTGACCCCATTGCCTAGACCGCTAAAGAGCAGCACAGCGAACAGACCGATCGCGGTACCCAGCATAATAAGTGAATTACGCCAGAAATTAAAGGTGAGGTGTTTGAACGCATTTTTATAACTTGCCCCTGCAGAAAGCGCTTTTGCCTGAAAGTCGTTCTGAGCGTCAGTCGGCACTTCATAGGCGGGCTTGAGCCGTGTGTCGCCATCGATTTTTCCATCGGTAAGATGAACAATGCGTGTGCCGTGGTTGGCAACCTCTTGGGAGTGCGTGACGGCGATAACCAGTTTTCCTTCCTCCGCAATTTGTTCCAAGAGCTTGAGAACCTCTGCGGTGTTCTTGGAGTCCAAAGCGCCTGTCGGTTCGTCTGCAATGATAATTTCAGGATCGCTGGCCAGCGCGCGAGCAATTGCCACGCGCTGCTTTTGACCGCCGGAAAGTTGACTCGGACGTTTCTTTAAATGCTGACCTAGGCCGACCTTTTTCAGTAAGGCGATTGCTCGTTCCTTTCGCTGGCCGCCGTTCAGTGTCGTCATATCTAAAGAGACTAAAACATTTTCAACAATGTTGAGATGACTAATCAGATTATACGATTGATAAATGTAGCCGATCGTACGGCGGCGGTAGTTATCCAGCTGCTTTTCTTTAGTATGGTCCAGCAGCTTTCCGTCAACCGTTACTTGACCGGTAAATTTGCGATCCAATCCACCGATGATGTTCATCAGGGTTGATTTACCGCCCCCGGATTCGCCTAATATTGAAACGAATTCGCCGCGTTCGAGTTGGAGGTCAATACCCTTCAGGACGGGAAATTTTTCTTTTCCAAGATAGTATGCTTTATGAATGTCGTGTAATTCGAGAAAGGCCATATGTTTCCTCCTTTAATGTACAATACATGTTCCAATATAAAAAAACTAAAACAAAAAGTCAACAACGTTTTAGTTTTTTTGACAAAATACACGCTTTTTCTTAGAATAATTTAATAGAAAGAGAAGATGAGTAAGAAAGTGTGGATGAGCAACCAATGAGACGAAGCGAACGAAAGGACATGATGCGTGAACATATTCTAAAGGCTGCCGCTGAAATGTATCTAGAGGCGGACCCAGAAGCCATTAAAATGCGTGAATTAGCGCGAACCATTGGCATTTCATCAGCGACGCTCTACAGCTATTTTTCAAGCAAAGATGAACTGGCCCAGGCGGTTGTGATGCGCCTGATGATGAGGTATCGCGATCAATTTATGGAGGATTTAAATGACCCATCACGAACATTTCCGGAAATCCTGAAGCGGATGCAGCTTTTTTCCCAACAAGCAAAGCGTAGTGTGAATGGAAAGATGATCGATCTCATCTTCAAAATGTACCAAGACAATAATGAAATGAATCGTCTCTTTGATAGTCAGAGCGATTTTTGGAAGCGCTTTGTTTCACGTGGCCGTCAGGATGGTTATATTGCCGATGATCTAAGTGATACGGCGGTTTTTATTTATATCGATATGTTCTTTCAGTACTTTCGCAATTCGCACCATATGGACAAGTTCAAAATGACGCCGCAATCGCTACAGAAAATTGACCATGAATTGGACACAATGTTTTACCGCGGGCTGTTTGGTGTTAAAGGTGCCTGCGCCGATCCTAACGTGAAGCCGAATAAAAACGACTAAATCAGTTTGGGATCGGCACTCTAGATATGGAAAAAGCGCCGTGTTATCCCTTAGCGTTTCTTAAACCGATTCGCTGTCGCTATGCAATGGTGAATGTAGATCCGGGGTTAGCGAGTGTCGCTTCGATTGCGACCCCACAAATTGCTGCATTGGGATCATCAGCGCCATTTTAACGCCTTTGTGACGAATTGAGTAGATAAGCGAAATCAAGTGAAACTCAAATAGTGCAGAAAAAGTGATAGTCGGAGATTAATGATCGAGTGGTTCTAGAGCTCTTGCAAAAGCGAAACACGTTAACTAACAAAAAAGAGGGATCGCTATGTAGAATGGTACCTGTAGTTAGGACACTTGAAAAAGAGTGTTTTATCTATAGGTGTTTTTTTATATACTTGAATTTCAAGCTTTGAAGAAAGAGGCCATCATGGAATAAATAGTAAGTTAGATTTGAAAGATTATTTGCAACTTCATCATATAGAGAAATTCATTTTTTTGCAAACAAAAAGGAGCAACACCTAGTGTCTGCTCCTTTTTGTTCAACTCAGCCTCACACACGTAGCAAGGAAACCAATACCTAAATAGATCTTATCTTACATTCATCATAATTCACCTTGTTTTATTGTCAATTTTTCATAGAATGAAGCTAACATTCAGAAACCGAAAGATGATATGAAGCAGACAAATCCAGAGTCAGATGAGGAGAGATAATTCTTCAATAGGGCAATAAATCGGATCGTGACATAGTGCGTATAGAAAAGACCGAACCCCTTATAGACCAAGGAGTTCGGTCTTTTTCGTTATTACCCCATCTGGATTCGAACCAGAGCATCACGGAATCAGAATCCGTTGCCTTACCGCTTGGCCATGGGGTAATGAATCAGAACAAGAAATATTATAACCAGAATGGATAAATAATGCAAGGATTTTTATAAAAAAGTTGAAAAGGATTGAACGACCGAGCGGTTCGGACTCGAGCAAACCGAACCCAAAGCATGCGGCGTTGTCATTTTATACTTAGGGAAATGCAGGGGGTACCATTCTGGAAAAAAGTTTGGCGGAAATAAGCGGGTTATAGGAAATTAATTTCACAGAAAATAACGAAAAATAATACTTGTAAGGGGTTGCATAATAAATGGCAACCGCTTACAATAAAAATTATAAGGAAGGTTAATCAAAAACTAAACCGGTTTAGTTAATCGATTAACAAGGAAAGGGAGTGATGAATGATGAATGAAGAACCGCGAGAGCAAAATGGATTTCCTCATGAACTCTACGACAGTCTGATGAATGGAATCCGCCACATGATTCCCTTTGTAGTCGGCGGCGGAATTCTCATGGCCGTATCCTTTATGTTCGGCGTCAACGCAGCCGATGTTAAAGATCCTTCCTATAGTCCGGTCGCAGCGCTTCTGTATACAATTGGGCACGGCAATGGTTTTGCACTGATGGTCCCGATTCTCGCCGGATTTATTGCTTACGGGATTTCGGGAACACTGGCGCTTGCGCCGGGGATGATCGGCGGATTGATTGCTGCAAGTACAGGCAGCGGATTTTTCGGCGGCATCCTGGCCGGCTATCTATCCGGATATTTTATCCGCTTGTTAAATCAACTGTGCCGCAACTTCCCGAAAGGTCTGGTGAATTTGCGCAATGTCCTGCTTTACCCGGTTGTCAGTGTCCTTTTCACCGGTGTGGTGATGTATGAGGTCGTTGCCTATCCGATGAGCGTGTTCAATAACTGGCTTGTCGCTTGCCTCAGCAGTTTCCAAGGATCGAGCCTTGAGATTCTTGGCCTGATCCTTGGGGCGATGATGGCTGTTGATCTTGGCGGGCCGATTAACAAGGCTGCCTACACCTTTGGACTTGCGATGATTAGCGCAGGCAACTACTATCCAATGGCTGCGATTATGGCCGGCGGACTGGTTCCGCCAATTGGCATCGGTCTTGCTACGGTCCTTTTTAAAAAGAAATTTGATGCTGAGGACCGCGACCAAGGGAAAACCTATTTCTTACTTGGCGCAAGTTTCATTACCGAAAGTGCGATGCCGGTTGCGGCTAAAGACGTTTTCCGAATCATTCCGTCGTCAATTGTTGGTTCGGCAATTGCCGGTGCGATGACGATGGCGTTCCATGTCGCACTTCCTGCGCCGCATGGCGGATTGTTCGTTCTTCCAGTCGTTCAGGGCGGATTGACGCAGCAAATGCTGTACCTTCTCTCCATTTTAACAGGCGTTGTGGTCACGGCACTGATGATCGGGCTGCTGCGAAAAAATATAACTGAGAAACAGTCGGATGCAAAGAAGGAGGATGAACCGTCTCCTCTCCCGGCCGCATTAAAAGGATGAACCGCTTGACCCTTTAAAGGCAGCAGCTATAATAAGAGCAATAACGAATGGATGAGCGATTGAGCGAAGCGGAGGAAACGTGATGGGGCGAGATGAGAAGACGTCAAAGCATGCGACAATAGCGATGGTGGCAGAGAAAGCAGGGGTTTCAACCACCACGGTTTCCCGCTATCTTAATGAAAAATATGAGTATATGTCATTGAAAACAAGAAAGAAAATCAAGCACGTGATTGAGGAATTGAACTATCGGCCGAGCAACATTGCCCGCGGACTGAAATCTAAGAAAACGAACCTAATCGGCGTTGTGGTTGCCGATATTGAAAATCCGTTTTCTTCCATGATGATGAAAGGCGTGAACGATGTATGCAAAACGCGTCACTATCACATGCTGATCCTGAATACAGACAATAGCCAGAAGAGCGAAGATGACGGCATTCGTTCACTGATCGATCACAATGTCGATGCGCTTCTGATTAATCCGACCGGTTATACGAGTCCGATCTATACCAAATTAAAAGAAAGTAGGCTTCCAATCGTACTCATTGATCGCCAGATTGAACACTTTCTGTTTGATTCGGTCACATCCAACAACTATGACGTTACTTATCAGGCGACCGACTATTTAATTCAAAACAATTATTCGCGTATTTATTTTGTCACGGAGAATATAGATAGTATCAGCACACGCTCACAACGAAAAAAAGCAGTGGAGGATGCTTTGCGCGCGAAACACTTGCCGCAAGAGCACATTCTTCTGACCATTGATCGCGCCAACACCCTTGCCATTAAGGAACAGCTGATTAAACTGAAACGCACCAATCAAAATGAGAAAATGGCACTGTTTGCGGTAAATGGTCAGGTACTGCTGCTCTTGCTGCAGCTGCTCTACCAGTTGCGTTGGAGCATCCCCGCTGAGATCGGCATTTACGGTTACGATGACTGGGGATGGGGCGAGCTGATTCGTCCAGGCATCACAGTAATCCAGCAAGATCCATACGGCATGGGTACCAAAGCGGCTGAGTTGCTGATTGACCGTCTTGAAGGAAAACGAACGGGCCGCCCGGAGCTGTTTGAACTGCCGGCCAATTTACTGATTCGCGGGTCTACCGAATGATAACGCTTTATTTGGAAATGAATGTAACCGTTTTAGTTAATCGATACACATAGAGAAAGGGGTGTATTTCAATGAGAGCGCTGTTTTTGAACACATTGATTTTTCAGAAGGATTTGCAAGCGAAGAAGAAGCGTCAATCCGAGCTCTTTCAGACTGCAAAGGCGCTTGGTGTTTCCGGAATTGAAGTGCGACGTGAATACTTTTTTGAAAACGGTTCATTAAATTGGAAAGAATTGAAGCGATGCGGTCAGGAAGCAGAACGAACCGGGTTGCGCGTGTTCTATTCGGTACCTGAAAAATTGTTCGTCAACGGAACCTGTTCGGATCATTTAGAAGATTATTTAAAAGAAGCTGCACTGCTTCATGCTGAATGTGTCAAACTCAACATTGGCGAACCGGGCGAAATCAATGAAACGCAATGTGAACAGTTGGAACGATTGATCTGCAACTACCCGGTTCAGATTACAATTGAAAATGATCAAACCGAGGAAAATGGCCGGCTGGAATTTGTAAGCGCTGCCTTGAAAACCTTGAAAGACAGTTTGGTCGGGTACACGTTCGACTCTGGAAACTGGCTCTGGCAAGGTACCGATCCATTAGAGGCAGCACGTCGTGTCGGAAATGCGGCAACGATTTTTCATCTGAAGGATGTTGCGACGAAGGGCGGGCTGCACACCGTATTGCTTGGGCAAGGTGCGATTGATTGGAAAAAGGTATTGGCCGAATGTCCGGACGATGTCCCGGTTGTCCTTGAGTATCCGATCGACACACGCGACGAATTGAAGGATGAACTCGTGAAAATCAGAACGGTCTTGAGCGAACGGAAAGAGGGTGCAAACTCATGAGCGAAGTGATCACAATTGGCGAACCGATGATTATGTTTGTTGCAGATGCGGCGGGTGATCTGAAAAATGTGCAGCATTTCACACGCTATATTGCCGGAGCCGAAGTGAATGTGTCGGTTGGTGTCACGCGTTTGGGTCACCAAGTTTCTCTGATTAGCGAAGTCGGTAATGATCCGTTCGGCGCTTATATACGCCAGTTTCTTGAGCGAGAAGGGATTGAAACCGAGGCTGTTGCCATATCGGGTGATCATCCGACCGGGTTCCAACTGAAAAGCAAAACGGAGGTGGATGATCCGGAGGTGGTTTATTTCCGTAAGGGATCGGCAGCATCACGTCTCAACGCTGAGAGTATCGAGCGCTTTGATTTCAGCGGTGCAAAGCTGCTTCATTTAACGGGCATTTTCCCGGCACTAAGCGCAGAAACCTTTGACGCAACGTTGAAACTGATTGAAAAAGCCCGCGAAAATCATCTTTTAATTACCTTTGATCCTAACTTGCGGCCGACGCTATGGAGCGATGAAGCAACGATGGTCAAGCGCATCAACCAGCTGGCTGGACGGTGCGATGTTGTTTTGCCGGGGTTCCGTGAAGGCAAGCGTTTGACTGGAAGGACGACGCGCGAAGCAATTGCTGACTTTTACCTCAGTAACGGCGCAAAAACGGTCATCATTAAGCTCGGAAGCACCGGAGCGTATTGCAAACGACAGCAGCCGGACGGCCAAGTTGCGGAAACACTCGTTCCTTCATTCCGAGTCGATCATGTTGTGGATACGGTCGGTGCAGGAGACGGATTCGCGGTTGGAGTCATCACCGGACTTTTGGAAGCGCTACCGGATAAAAAAATCCTGGAACGCGCCAATGCGATCGGTGCCATTCAGGTGCAGCACATCAGCGACAATGAGGCCTTGCCGAGCCGGGAGCAGCTTGCCGCGTTTATTGAAAAGACAGCCCACCAAACGCCGGAAAACCAAGCAAATGACGGATTGCAGGCAATCTGATTTCGATTAAGGAAAGTGGTGACAGGGATGAAACTGCAAATTGCAATTGATCGTGTGTCGCTCGAGCAGGCGGAACTGCTGACCCGGAAGTTGGCACCCCACGCGGACATTATCGAGGCGGGTACTTCTTTAATTAAAGACTACGGATTTCAGGCACTTGAAAGATTGAAAGCAGCTGCCGGCGCAGCAAAATTGCTCGGTGATGCCAAGACCATTGACGAAGGGGCATACGAATTCCGCCAAGGTTACAAGCACAAGGCAGATCTTTTGACCGTCATGGGCGCTTCATCAGTAGAGACTTTGCAAACGTGTTACGCCGTTGCAGAAGCGAGCCGAACAGAAATGATGATTGATCTTTTGGAATGCACGCCTGAGAAAGTGGCGCAAATTATTCATTTTCCCAATGCAATCTATTGCCTGCATACATCAGTCGATCAAGGGGCTAGCGCCAATCCGAATCAAGAGGTGCTCGCATTTAAGAAAGCGTTTCCTACGGTTCAGCGGATTGCGATTGCCGGCGGCATTAATTTACAGACGCTTGCCGGTATGGCAGAAGCTGATCCGGAAATTGTGATTGTCGGCTCCGCCATTGTGAAAAAAGAGGACCCCGTTTCTGCAGCAAAACAATTCAGAAAGGTGATGCAGGAGACATGCAAGTATTCGATGTGATTTTAAAGGAAATTGAAGACGTGATTGGTCAAGTCGATGAAGCGGATTTAGACGCAGCAATGGCGTTGATTCAAAAAGACACACGCATTTTCGTCGACGGTTCAGGCAGAAGCGGCTTTCAGGCCAAGGGGTTTGCGATGCGCTTGATGCATATTGGCTACGCATCCCATGTCATTGGCGAGACGGTCACCCCGTCAATCGCGGCGGGCGATGTTTATTTCGCCGTTTCCGGGTCCGGGAAGACCAAAAATGTTGTGAATGACACGCGCGCGGCAAAAGAAAACGGACTGACGGTGATTGCAGCGACCAGTAAGGCCGATTCGCCACTTGCCGAACTTGCCGATTGCACGATCGTGATTCCTGGCGCAACCAAAGGTGACAAAAACAAAAAGTCGGTGCAACTGCTCAGCTCACTATTTGATCAGGCCGTACACATTACACTTGATGCCCTGTGCCTCAAGCTCAGCCGCCGCGATCATACGAGTGAAGCGGATGCTGCGAAAATGCATACCAACGTTGAATGAGCAGCGCGAGATAAATCTTAAAAAACAATGAGGAGGAATTTAGAATGGATCAACTCAATGTGAAAATTTACGCAGACGGGGCAAAACTGGAGGATATGATTGCCGCTTACAAATCAGGATTTGTGAGCGGATTTACAACCAACCCAAGCTTGATGAAAAAAGCAGGAGTCGCAGATTATGTTGCCTTCGCAAAAAAGGTTGTGGAAAAGATTCCTGACTTGCCGCTCTCTTTTGAAGTGTTTGCCGACGATTTTGAAACGATGGAAAAGGAAGCCGAAAAAATTCACACATTCGGCAAGAACGTCTACATCAAGATTCCGATCACCAACACCAAAGGCGAATCCTCAATTCCGCTGATTGAAAAGCTGCAGGACAAAGGCTACTCGCTAAATGTTACGGCGATTCTGACCATCAAACAGGTTGAAGAAACGGTCGCTGCGTTGAACCCGGATGTCGACAATATTGTCTCGGTATTTGCCGGACGCATCGCCGACACAGGCCGTGACCCAATTCCCTATATGAAGCAGTCGGTGGAAATCTGCCGCACGAAAAAAGGTGCAAACCTGCTCTGGGCCAGCTCGCGTGAACTGTTCAATGTTTACGAAGCCGACCGGCTCGGCGTCGACATCATCACCTGCACACCGGAAATCATCAGCAAGCTGAAAAAAGTAGGCAAACCATTGGAACAGGTGTCTCTGGATACGGTGAAAGGATTCAACACGGATATTCAAACCCTCGGCTATACAATTTTAACGGATCAAGAAGCTTCAGAATCGGTTTCCAAATAAGAGAAGCAAAAAGAAGGAGTGCTTGCTATGACAACAGAAATTGAGCAATTATCCATCGATACGATTCGCACATTATCCATTGATGCCATTGACAAGGCAAACTCCGGTCACCCGGGGCTACCGATGGGGGCAGCGCCGATGGCTTATACGTTGTGGGCTAAGAAACTGAAACACAATCCTGCCGATCCGAAATGGTTCAACCGCGACCGTTTCGTACTTTCTGCCGGTCACGGTTCAATGCTCTTGTACAGCTTGCTGCATGTGTTTAACTATGGGCTTCCTTTAGAGGAATTGAAGAAGTTCCGCCAATGGGGCAGCCGGACGCCGGGTCATCCGGAGTACGGGCATACGGTTGGCGTTGAAGCGACGACGGGACCGCTTGGGCAAGGGATTGCGATGGCCGTCGGAATGGCGATGGCTGAAGCTCATTTGGCAGCGACGTACAATCGCGACGGGTTTCCCGTGATTGATCATTACACTTATGCGCTGTGCGGCGACGGCGACTTGATGGAAGGGGTTGCTTCGGAAGCGGCTTCGCTCGCCGGCCGGCTCAAACTGGGTAAGCTGGTGCTGCTCTATGATTCGAATAATATATCGCTTGATGGCAAACTGAACATGTCGTTCAGCGAAAATGTGCGCCAGCGTTTCGACGCGTACGGTTGGCAAACGTTGCTTGTTGAAGACGGCAACGATGTCGAAGCTGTTCAGACGGCGCTTGACCAAGCAACCGCCGACAGCGCACGGCCGACATTGATTGAGGTGCGCACAACGATCGGCTATGGTTCGCCGCATTTGGCGGGTACCAATAAAGTCCACGGCAATCCGCTCGGCGCTGAGGAAACAGCAGAAACAAAGAAGGCCTACGGCTGGAATCACGAACCGTTCTACGTTCCGGAAGCGGTTCGGGTACATTTCAAACAGATGAATGTAGAGGAAGCAAAAGCTGAAGCAGCTTGGAAAAAGAGGATTGATGCTTACGCTGAAGCCTATCCACAACTCGCCGCTCAGCTTAAGGCGGCGATCAAAGGCGACCTTGCCGCCGATTATGCAGATGCACTTCCGCAATACGCGTCCGGAACAAAGAAAGCGACGCGGCAAACATCCGGAGAAGTCATCAACGCGCTGGCAAAAACCGTCCCGACTCTGTTTGGCGGTGCTGCTGATCTGGCTTCCTCAACGAAAACCACAATTAAAGAGGGTGGCGATTTCCTGCCCGGCGCTTATGAAGGACGCAATATCTGGTTCGGTGTTCGTGAATTTGCGATGAGTGCCGCAGTGAATGGACTTGCGCTGCATGGCGGCGTCATTCCGTTTGGCTCAACCTTCTTCACGTTCTCAGACTATGCGAAACCGGCGATTCGGCTCGCTGCATTGATGGGGATTCCGTCAATCTTCGTCTTTACCCATGATTCAATCGCCGTCGGTGAAGACGGCCCGACCCATGAGCCGATCGAACAGCTCGCCGGTTTACGGGCGATCCCGAACTTGAATGTGTTGCGTCCGGCCGACGGCAATGAAGTACGCGAAGCGTGGAAAACAGCGCTGGAAAGCCGCAACCGTCCAACGGTTCTCGTACTGACCCGTCAAAACGTGCCGACACTGGACGGCGAAGTTGACGGCGCCGATGAAGGGGTGCGCCGCGGCGGTTATGTTGTCAGTGAAGCAAAGGGTAGCAAGCCGGCTGGGATCCTGATTGCAACCGGTTCTGAAGTTGGGCTTGCTTACGAAGCGCAGCAGCTGCTTGAAACAGAAGGCATTCATGTACGTGTAGTCAGTCTCCCATCATGGGAACGGTTCCGCGAGCAGCCGGATGCTTATAAAGAGGCGGTACTCCCCGCCGCAATAACTGCCCGTGTCGGGATCGAAATGGCCGCATCAACCGGCTGGCATGAATTTGTCGGTAGCGATGGTGCACTGCTAACCATCGACCGTTTCGGCGCTTCGGCACCCGCAGCGTTCGTTACAAAAGCCTATGGATTCACTCCTGAAAATGCGGCAGAGCAGCTCAAAAAAACGATTGCCAAGCGCCAAGTGATTTCCTGATAAAAAGAGAAGCTGTGATGAAAGCGGGGTCATAGAGAGAATGTCTCCCTTCTTGGTAGATACGGGAAGGAAGACATTTTTTAAGGCATTCAATGTAAGCGTTAACCAAACGACTCATACAGAATGATGCAGAGCGATTGGGCAGATCCACTGTTACTTCGGGCATTTAATTCGCTCATTTCAGAAAACTGATCAGAAGAGAGGTCAATTCTTATGAAAAGCAATGGCTTGTCACCTACCCGCTGGGCCCGATTAATTCCAATTGTCTTTATTACCTACAGTCTTGCCTATCTTGACCGCGCCAACTACAGCTTCGGAGCCGCTTCAGGCATGGCGGACGATCTGAAAATTACCGCAGCCGTATCCTCGCTGCTGGGCGCTTTATTTTTTCTCGGCTACTTTTTCTTCCAAGTGCCAAGCGCAAACTACGCTGAAAAACGCAGTGCCAAGAAACTCGTTTTCTGGTCGCTGATCGTTTGGGGGATTCTTGCGAGTTTAATTGGCGTTGTGACCAACATCTATATGTTGCTTGCGGTCCGCTTCCTGCTTGGCATTGTTGAGGCGGCGGTCATGCCGGCCATGCTCGTTTTTCTCAGCCATTGGTTTACCGGTGAAGAGCGGTCTCGAGCCAATACCTTTTTGATTCTGGGAAACCCGATCACGGTGCTCTGGATGTCGGTCGTATCGGGATACCTATTGAACAGCTTCGGCTGGCGCTGGATGTTCATCATTGAAGGCCTTCCATCGATTTTGTGGGCATTTATCTGGTGGAAACTGGTTGATGATAAGCCGAGTGAAGCTAAATGGCTGAAGGATCATGAGAAACAAGCACTCAATCAGGCACTGGAAGATGAACAAAAGAAGTTAAAATCAGTTGCCAATTATCGTGCGGCGTTTAAGCAGAAGTCGGTGATTTTCCTGTGCCTGCAATACTTTTTTTGGAGTATTGGTGTCTACGGTTTTGTCATGTGGTTGCCGTCGATCATTAAATCAGCGCCCAACATCAGCATCGTTGAAACCGGCTGGCTCTCATCTGCACCTTATTTACTGGCAGCCGTGCTCATGGTCGTTGCCTCCTTTTTTTCTGATCGTTTGCAGATGCGAAAACCATTTGTTTGGCCATTCTTGCTCGTAGGCGGGCTTGCCTTCTATGCTTCGTATTTAATTGGCCCGTCAAACTTCTGGCTGTCTTTTACATTAATGGTGATTGCCGGCGGTGCCATGTATGCCCCGTACGGACCATTTTTTGCGATTGTTCCTGAGCTTTTGCCGCGCAATGTTGCCGGAGGCGCAATGGCTTTGATTAACAGTATGGGCGCGCTTGGTTCTTTTGTCGGCGCCTATTTCGTCGGTTTTCTGAACGGGGTTACCGGAGGATTTTCCGCGTCCTATATCTTCATGTCGATTTCGCTCGGTCTCGCTGTGATCTTTACGATTATTGTAAAAGCCGCTAGAGGACGTTCGGCGGATGACGGACCGATCCGCCCGGATGATGCCGCAATGGCGGGAAAATAAGCTTTGGGGAAGAGATGACGAATGATGAACGAAAAACTGATTGCGTGTATTCAGTCGGAGCGTATTGTGCCTCTGTTTCGAAAGAAATCGCAAGCCTTTATCTCAGCACTGTTGCCTGTACTTGCGCAGACCGGTTTTCATACGGTGGAGATTACGATGGAATCGAGCGAAGCTGTAGCATCAATCAATGCGATCAAACGTAACGATCCAAGCTTTTTTGTCGGTGCGGGAACGGTAAAAACCGTTGCGGATGTTGATCGAGCATTGGATGCCGGCGCAGACTTTATCGTCACGCCAATCATCGATGAGGCAGTGATCGCATATATCAATGAAAAAAATGTACCGTTCATTCCGGGTGCGTACAGTCCGTCTGAGATCTTTCACGCGTATCGGCAAGGTGCCGCATTTGTAAAAGTGTTTCCCGGATCTACGCTCGGTCCAGATTTTATCCGCAATCTGCGCGGTCCGCTTAGTGAAATCCCGCTGATGGTCACCGGCGGAATTACGCTGGAGAATTGTGCGGCATTTCTGGATGCCGGTGCCGCAGCAGTAGGCGTCGGCTCATCGCTCATTCCGAAACAAGCGGTGCAGGCGAACGATTGGGATGCCGCCCGCCGTTCATTGGAGGCTTGGAAGCGCGCAGCTCATGCAACGGTGAAAAATAAATAATAGAAATGAATTTCTGAAGCGCGCCGAATCGATTGGCGCGTTTTTTTGCAGGTAGAGAGAGTCTATCGTTTTGCCTAGCTGGCACAACGCGGAAGTCACCGCGTCCTGCGGAAGTAAGTTATAATAGAGAAAGAATCGTTGACTCGAGAGGAGGGGGAGACGACAGGGCACAGACCTGTTGTTGTTTTCGATGAACAAGCCTATGGAACATGTACCGCAAACGATCGACATTTATCATGCACGGACGCATAACTTGAAAGACGTGACGCTGCATCTTCCGCTGCGGAGGCTGGTGGCGATCGCCGGGCTGTCCGGATCAGGGAAGTCGTCTCTAGCGATGGGCGTGCTCTATGCAGAAGGCAGCCGCCGTTACCTCGAAGGATTATCCGCGTTCACGCGCCGCAAGCTGCATCAAATGGAACAGGCAGATGCGGAAAAAATTGATTTTCTTCCACCGGCATTGGCACTGCGGCAGCGACCGCCGCAACTGGGCCGGCGCAGTACGGTGGGAACGGTTACGGAAATTTATAATTTGCTGCGCCTGATGTTTTCCCGGCTGGGGACGCATCGCTGCCCAAACGGACATCCCATTCCGCCGACACTCACGGCAATTTTAAATGAAACGTGCACCTGTCCGATCTGCGGCGCCGCCTTTCCACTGCCTGCAGCCGAAACTTTTGCATTCAACTCGGTGCTCGGAGCATGCCCGGCTTGCGGTGGACTCGGGGAACGTGCCGAAGTCGATCCGGCACGTGTTATTTCCGATCCGAACAAGACGATCGACCAAGGGGCAGTTGCCTCCTGGCGTGCGGCCGGCCGCGGCTACACCGTGCGCTTAGTTCGTCAATTGGGCGTGCGTACGGACGTCCCATGGAAGGATTTGAGTAAAAAAGAACAGGAAATTGTGCTGCGCGGCAAACCAACGAAGCGGCCGCTGATCTTCCACAATCGGCAAACGGGCGAAGAATACCCGATCGAGTTCACCTACGCGAATGCGGTCGAAGCGGTACGTCAGGCGCTGGTCGGCGATAAAAATCAGACGCGTTATGCACGAATGAAAAAATTTTTGAGTGTGCGTCCGTGTCAACAGTGCCATGGCATAAGGCTGCGTCCGGAAGCACTTCAAACCCGCTTGCTTGGCCGATCGATTTCTGAAGCAGCTGCGCTCACGATTGATGAGCTCGCTCAATTCGCTGATCGATTACCGAAACAACTCGGCTCAGAACTTCAACCGATTGCGGCAAAACTCGCGGCCCAGATGCACCTTGAGATTGCCCCAATTCATGAGCTGGGTATCGGCTACCTGACACTCGATCGTGCGGGCAGTACACTTTCAACAGGCGAGCGGCAGCGTTTGGAACTGCTTGGCATGGCGAAAAGCCGTTCAACAGGCATTCTTTATGTGTTGGATGAACCATCGGTTGGTCTGCATCCGGCCAATGTCGCCGGACTGCAGCGAATCATGCGTCGGATGGTGGCCAATGGCAACAGCCTCGTTGTTGTTGATCATAATCTTGAGATCATTCGCAGCGCCGATTATATGATCGAAATGGGTCCCGGTGCCGGAGAGCACGGCGGACATGTAGTCGCTGAAGGGACGCCGGCGGAGGTTGCCGCCCTGCCCGATTCGCTGACCGGCGCCTTTTTATCACGAAGACGTATCGTTCAGGGCAGGAAGCAGAGGTCTCTAGCCGAGGACCAAGCATTTCTACATATGACCGTCAAGGATCTACACAACCTGCATCATCTGTCGGCCAAGTTCCCGCTGCATCGAATGACAGCCGTGACCGGTGTTTCCGGTGCAGGTAAAACCGCGCTTGTTCAAGAGAGTCTCGTTCCGGCAATCCGTGCTGGACTGACGAGAAAAAGGCTGCCGGCACATCTTGACAAATTAACCGGAACCGAGTCAATCAAACGGCTTTTACTTGTCGATGCGGCACCGATCGGACGCAATGCACGTTCAACGCCGGCAACATACACCGGTATTTTTGACGACATCCGCACGATCTTTTCAGAGGCATCTAAAAAAATGAATATGGGGCACGATGCCGGCTATTTTTCGTTCAATGTTAAAGGTGGACGCTGCGAAACATGCGAAGGACGCGGCGAGATGACACTCGACATGCAGTACCTGCCGGAGCAGCGTGTGCGCTGTCCGCAATGCAAAGGGACGCGCTATCAGCCGGAAGCCCTGTCCATCCACTATAAAGGAAAATCGATTGCCGATGTTTTAGCGATGAACGTCGATGAGGCAGCAAACTTTTTTAACGATCAGCCCAAACTTGCGGAAGCACTGCGGCTGCTTCAGGAAGTTGGCCTTGGCTACTTGCGGCTTGGTGAAGCGACGCCTGCGCTTTCAGGTGGCGAAGCGCAGCGCATGCGGCTTGCCGGTGAGTTGAAACGGCACCGTTCCGGAACGATTTATGTGCTTGATGAACCGTCGACCGGCCTGCATGCGCAGAATATCGAGACGCTGCTTGCCGTCTTGGATCGTTTGATGGCTGACGATTCAACCGTGATCTTGATCGATCACGATCCTGATTTGATTGCCAATTGCGATTATGTGATCGATCTTGGTCCCGGCGGCGGACCGAATGGCGGGACAATCGTCGCTGAGGGAACGCCGCAACAAATCACCGGAAACCCGCGCAGCTTAACCGGCGTTTACCTAGCGAAACGGTCGGCGGAATCAAGAAACTAGGCGAATCGGCTGAGCGGTATTGATCGGCCTTTCCGTTTCGTGGCATAATAAAAGGAAAATGGTTCCTTCACCCCTAAACAGGACATCAAGGGGATTCGTAACATAGACTAAAATGATTTTCTCATTTCGGGGGTCATTGTATAAATGAGAAAACAAGAGGAGAGATAGCGATGCGTTTGGTTTTATTATCCGGCGGCTCAGGAAAGCGGTTATGGCCGCTGTCGAATGATGCACGCTCGAAACAGTTTCTGCGTGTGCTTGAAGATCAGGAGAAACATTTGTCTTCAATGGTGCAGCGGGTCTTCGGGCAGTTGAATGAAGTCGGTCTTGGCGAGTCGACGGTGATCGCGACCGGAAAAGGTCAGGTGGAGATGCTGGAGAGTCAGCTTGGAAAAGAAGTCCCGCTGATCGTCGAACCGGAACGGCGCGATACCTTCCCGGCCATTGCCCTCGCAGCTTCCTATCTGTACACGATGACCAATGCATCCCTGGATGATGCGGTTGCCGTGCTTCCTGTCGATCCTTATGTGGACACCGCCTTCTTTAAACGCATTCTTGACTTGGAAAAACTGCTCGGCGAAACAAAAGCAGATTTGGCATTGATGGGCGTGAAACCGACGTATCCATCGGAAAAATACGGCTATATTGTACCGGATACGAGTGAAAATAAAGGCTACATTAAAGTTGATCATTTCACGGAAAAACCGGACACCGAGCAGGCGAAACAGCTGATCAACAAATCGGCGCTTTGGAACTGCGGCGTGTTTGCCTTCCGGCTCAAGTATGTGATCTCAATTCTGGAATCACTCGGTCTGCCGCTGAACTATGAAGAATTGACGAAGCAATTCGCTAAACTGCCGAAAATCAGCTTTGACTATGCGGTCGTTGAAAAGGCGAAAAATATTGTCGCACTACCGTATGAAGGCTTTTGGAAAGACCTCGGTACTTGGAACACGTTGACCGAAGAAATGGCAACCAAGCAAATCGGCAACGGGATCATCAGCGACGATTCGGCAAATACTCATTTGATCAACGAACTGGATATTCCGGTCACCGTACTTGGCGTTTCGAATGCGATCGTTGCCGTCAGCCCGGATGGTATTCTGGTTTCGGACAAGGAAGAGAGCCCGCGCATCAAAGAAGTAATGAAGGGCTTCGCGCAGCGTCCGATGTACGAAGAACGCAAATGGGGCTCCTACCGAGTGCTTGACTACACACGCTACTCAGCCAACAATGAAGAAGTGCTGACCAAGAAGATCAAGATCGCGGAAGGCGCCAACCTGAGCTATCATTGCCACCATATGCGCAAGGAAGTTTGGACGATTATCAAAGGCAACGGCCGCTATGCGGAAAACGGCGTCATCCGTTCGATTAAACCGGGCGATGTTGTGATTGTCACGGCGGAAACGCTGCATGCCATTATAGCAGATGAAGCGCTTGAGTTGATCGAAGTGCAAATCGGCAGTCAGCTGATTGAGGAAGACATTGACCGTAAACTGCTGAACTGGGAAGAAATCGAAGCGAGCTGCGCGCAAGTACGCGGTTAATTAGATAAAGGTTAAAGGGTGTCTCAAAAGTCTATGATGAGGCACCCTTTTCATTAAACGAGCTGATCGGGCACTAACTGCCCGAGGAACACGCAGATCAATTCAGTAAAGGCGATGCAACGACTAGATTGCTAGCGTATATAGCGACCGTCACGCTGGAGCCATTAGAAGGCGATCCAGTGAACCATCAGAGTTATCTATTCCAGACAGTAAATGTGATTATTGATCGCCCCATGTGTTCAATGCATCCTGAGCACGAGCATCTTATGGATTAACGTTTATCTAAAAGAAATAGATTATCCTCCTCTGTACCAGTGTAAAGTTGACGGTCGATTAGCAAAGCAGATTTCTTCAAAATAATCCGTGATTAAAGTAGTATTAATCGAAAAAGGTGATGGTTCTATGCTGTTTCACTATCATTTTTGGACACCTTTTGTTGAAGAAACTGAAGAATTTTATAAAGCGAATGGTTTTCATGTATCTCAAAGAATTGGGAGATATCAAAATGAATTTCAATCGTTTAATCCTCCGCAAACTTGGGGGAATTTCAGAAATAAGAATATACTTTTTCGAATTATTGAAATGAAAAAGGGTGCAATAAACATCACATTTGGTTTTGGTAAAAAAGTAAAATTTGATCATATTGGCTTTTTAGTGTCAGATGATGATCGTCGAAAAATCATTGACAGTGCCAAGCAAATGCATCGAAACATTCAGGTCAATGAAAGAAGAACTTTTATTGGAACTCCCTATGGTTTTCGCATTGAATTGCAGACCAACCATGATGTCGTGGAATCAGAAGATAGCCCGATTAGCATTCGTGAATTAGACATAAGCACCTCATCGAAAGATTTCCAGCAGTTCTTTATCAAACTATTTAAGAAAGATATGTCTGAGATCGTGCCAATCTTTGGAGACAAAACAACAATTACTCGAGCAGTAATAAATCATATTCGCTTAAAAATTGCAACAGATCCTAATGGAGTTACACTGCAAAATAAGACAATTGAGTAACATGCTCTGGTCATAACAAGCAAGGTAAAGCCCGCAGCGTGTAATCGTCAATTTTATTAAATTCCTGCCCTTTTTCCTAACCAACCGTTTTTGTGCTAGAATGCTTAGTGTATAGGACGTTTGCTTCCATAATCCGTTTGGATTGTGCGTGGATACATAATTTTATCGAAAAAGGAAGGTTGGATGATGAGCGAAATCAATGTTCGTGCAAATAAAGAATCGTTTTTGGCCGATCTTGCTACGCTGATTGCGATCCCGAGTACGAAGGATGCAAGCCAGGCGAAGGAAGGCGCACCGTTTGGACCGGGGCCGCTGGCGGCGCTTGAGAAGCTGCTGGAGTTTGGTCAACGCGATGGGTTCCGCACGAAGATGCTGCAAGGCTATGCCGGCTATATTGAATATGGTCCGGAAGACGCTGAGGACTATATTGCGGTGCTGGGTCATGTCGACGTCGTGCCGGCTACCGGTAAATGGTCTCATGATCCATTTACTGCATACGTCGAGGACGGTACGTTGTATGCACGGGGCGCGATTGATGACAAGGGGCCGACAATGGCTGCTTATTATGCACTGAAAGCGTTGAAAGATGCCGCTGTACCGGTGAAACACCGCATCCGTCTTGTGATCGGATCGGATGAGGAAAGCGGCTGCGAATGTATGGAAAAATACAATGAGCTGGAACCGATGTCGCTGTTTGGTTTTGCGCCGGATGCGGAATTTCCGCTGATCTTTGCCGAAAAAGGGCAGATCCGTGCTTGGATCAAGCTGCCTCAACAAGCAGGCGATGCTCCGGTTCATCTGGCTTCCTTCTATTCCGGCGAACGAATCAACATGGTACCGGATCATGCCTACGCTGTACTTTCCGGTCCTGAAGCAGAAAAGTGGTCTGAAAAAGCGCAATCCGAGTTAAAAGCGAAAAATATTCCGTTTACTGTGGAAAAAACGGATGAGGGCATCAAGCTGACTGCCAAAGGAAAATCTTACCACGGCTCCGTACCATCCGGCGGCGTGAACGCGGCATTCCTGCTTGCAGAAGCATTAAAGGATCTGCCGCTTGTTCCAACCGAGCAAGCCTTTGTTCAACTGCTTTCGGACACGCTGTACAATGATTTTGCTGGTGAACGTCTTGGCATCAAGTTCCATGATGATGTTTCCGGTGATTTGACGGTTAACGTCGGTGTCGTTCGGTTCGGTGCAGAGGGCGGTACGGTTTCACTCGATATTCGCTGCCCAATCAAAGCATCCTTGGACGAATTGAGTGAGACCCTTAAAAAATCGGTTGAAAAGCTTGGTTTGTCGATCAGCGAGCTTGGCACGAGTGATCCGCTCTATATGGATCCGAAACATCCGGCGGTGCAGATTTTGAAAAAGGTTTATGAAAAGCATATGGCACTGGACGATGTTGAACTGCTGACCAGCGGCGGCGGTACGTACGCGCAGTACTTGGATGCCGGAGTCGCGTTCGGTGCCTGCATGCCAAACTATCCATACACGGGCCATGAAGTGGACGAACATGTACGCGTTGAAGATTTGTTCGTTGCATCGGAGATCTATGCTGATGCCATGGCTGAACTCGGCAATCTTGAAAAATAAACAGCTGCCTAGTCAAAGAAAGGCAGCTGCTGAATAGAATAACGGTAAGCAAAACGAGGAAAATGCACAGCGCTTTTCCTCGTTTTTTTACGAAAGGATATGATTTTTACCCCTTCTTCAAACCAATAGACCAGTGTCATGGCCGAGAATCAAAGCGCAGGTGTTCGGGCGCCGAAAAGGATAATCCAATCAAAAGATTCACTTGCATTTTGCGGCATCCCTGATAGAATGTGGGGAGATACAGGAGTGAATCGATGGCCCCTAAAGCTGTACGCGTAACGTTAACTCTGCAACTGCGCCGGTGATTATGTAAGGATCAGCTCGTTGGAGGATTGACGAACAAATGACAAAGGGATTGCTTTGGCTCTGCACTTCAGTACTATTAAATGCATTTGGAAACGCGTTGACGGTGAAGGCGGCGTTCGGCTCGGCGCCATGGACAGCGGCGAGTCTCAATATTTCGAGCGCCACAGGATTAACTGTTGGAACTGTACTGATCCTTATGGGTCTTGTGGTGCTCGTGGCGGACGACATGCTCAGACAGCATTGGAACGGGATCAAAGATGTCTTTAACTTTCTGTACATGATGTCGTTCGGGTACTTGATCGATTTGTGGCTGCTGGTGATGCAGCCGATTACTGTAAATGGTTGGCTGCTGCGCGTGCTCGTTTGCGTGATCGGCGTCCTCTGTATCGCGGCCGCGCTGTCCATCTATTTCAAGGTGAATCTGGTCTTGCATCCATTCGATGATATGCTGAAAATTTTGCGTGAAAAGTATCTAAAGGGTAATGTGGTCTTGGCACAGCGTATCTCGCTCGGTATTCCGCTGGCCATTGGTCTTGCTGTGGGCTTTTTTCGTCATGAACTGGTTGGCATTAATCTTGGAACCTTAATTAGCTTCCTATGCATGGGGTATTTTATTCTCTTCTTTGACCGTTTCCTCCCAGTGCATGTGAACCGAGAGGCGATGCTGCATCACCGAATGCATCGGGCACATCCGGCGAAACAGTCTCAAATATAAGGGATTGACTTGACATTTTTTAGACCGAGACTAATAATAAATGTACGAAAATAAAAAAAGCAATGAAGAGAAGAAGTAGCGCCTTTGCTTTTTCACAGAGAGCTCCGATTGGTGGTGAAAAGGAGTATCAGCGAAGGCGCGAACATGGCCTCTGAGCTGCGCGACTGAATGGATTTTCTTGAAGTAAGCCGCGACGAGTTAAGGTTCTCGTTATAAAAACCGGAGTTTATGCATACGTCGTGCATGCACTCGCTGAGATCGGTCATGTGAATGTCCGGTAAAACAAGGTGGTACCACGGAAATGAACCCCCGTCCTTAGTCGTTCGATTAAGGGCGGGGTTTTTGATTGTTCGATTTTATTTGGATCATTGTGGAAAGATAGACAAAAAGGAAAGGTGATTGTGATGAAGCATGCATTGGTATTTCAAACCGACTTTGGCCTTGTGGACGGAGCGGTCTGCGCGATGTACGGCGTAGCGAATTCGATCGATCCAACCTTGAAAATTTATGATCTGACGCATGATATTCCACAGTATAACATTTGGGAGGCTTCTTACCGTCTACGCCAGACCATTGATTATTGGCCGGAAGGTACGGTGTTCGTCTCCGTCGTTGATCCGGGCGTTGGATCAACGCGCCGAAGTGTGATTGCCCGAACCCAGCGCAATCAATACATCATTACACCGGACAATGGGACATTGACACATATCAAGCGCATTGAAGGGATCGAGAGTGTGCGCACTTTCGATGAGAAGGCCAATAAACTGCCGACAGCCGGCGAATCGTTTACCTTTTTCGGTCGTGATATTTACGCATTCAACGGCGCAAAATTAGCAGCAGGTAAAATTGACTATGACCATTTTGGCGAACCGGTTCCGGTCGAATCGCTGGTTGAACTGCCGATTGTTCCCGCATATCGTGAGGGTCGTCACGTACAAGGAACAATTGACGTGCTCGATGTACGTTTCGGCAACCTGTGGACCAATATTGATCACCGGCTCTTCCATGAATTGAACGTGGTGTGCGGCGATCGTTTAGCGGTGAAGATAAAGAATGACACACGTACGGTTTATGAGAATACGGTGGTGTTTGCCCAATCATTTGCCGAGGTGTCGATCGGCGAGCCGCTACTGTATATCAACTCGCTTGAAAATATTGGTGTGGCAATCAATCAAGGGTCCTTTGCCAAAGCGTACAACATCGGCACCGGCACAAATTGGCGTCTGTCGCTTTGTAAGGCATGAATGATTGGATCATCAGCAGTTTAAAAGAAAAGTGCTTCCGGTGTATCCCGGCAGCACTTTTTCTCTATTCTCAGATGGTCGTAGAAGCAAGGCTGCCGCTTAAACAATATCCAGCGGAACTTTGCGTGAGGGACGCGGGAAGATGCGATCCAATGCCTCAATTTCTTCCGAAGATAAGCGAATTGCCGCGGACTGTGCATTCAGCAGCACATGCTCCGGTTGCGCTGCTTTCGGAATGGCAATGATTCCGTCGCGCTCCGCATGGCGCACCGCCCAGGCAAGCAGAATCTGGAGCGTCGTTGCCTCGTGTACTTCTGCAATTTGGTTCAGCGTACTATTTTTCAAAAGTTTTGCCTTTAGTGAACCGGCTTCAGCGAGCGGGCAGTAGGCCATGATCGGGATCTGGTGGTCGCGCAGCCATGGCAGTAAATCGACTTCAATACCGCGGGAGCCGAGGTGGTAGAGGACTTGGTTGACGGCGCAATTTTTCCCGCCGGGTACCGACCACAGTTCCTGCATATCTTTTGTGTCAAAATTGGAGACACCCCAACGTAAAATTTTGCCCGCTTTCTTCAATTCCTCCATGCCGCGCACCGTTTCCTCTAGCGGTGTTCCGCCGCGCCAATGAAGCAAATAGAGATCCAGATGGTCGGTTTTAAGCCGTTTCAAGCTGTTGTCGCAAGCCTTAATAAGTTTTTCGCGCGTGGCATGACTCGGATAGGCTTTGCTGACGAGAAAGATAGCATCGCGTTGATCGGCCAATGCCTCGCCAATGAGCGATTCAGAGCGACCTTCGCCATACATTTCCGCAGTATCGATCAGCGTCATACCGAGCCGCACGCCAAGCCTAAGTGCCTCGATTTCCACATCGCGCTTGGGCCAATCCTCGCCCATATGCCAAGTTCCCTGTCCGAGAACCGGTAGTTTCGTTCCGTCGCCCAGTGTCAGACGACGTTTGTCGACTTCTTTTCTGATTGTATCAACAGTTTCGTTTTCCAATGATGCTCATCCTCCTTGATCAATGTGACGTTCGGTTCAGCCATTTCAGACTTTCGCGTTTGCTCAATGGCTTGAGCGGATGCTCCTGAATAAAGCGGCGAACGGTATCGGGCGCGGTCTTTGCGTATTCACGTAATGCCCATCCAATCGCCTTTTGAATGAAAAATTCATCCGAATCTGCATTGAGCAGAATGTAGCGGAAGAGCAGCGCTTCATCGGTCTGTTCTTTGAATTTTAACTGGAAGAGCAGCGCGGCACGGCGCAGCCACAGATGATCGCTGACAACCCAGCGTTCGCTATAACGCTGGATGAGCTGCGGCTCACGAGCAAACAGCGGACCGCAGCATTGCGGGGCGATGCAGTCTACAGTGTCCCACCAGGATTTGGTCGTGATCATCCATTCAAAAAGCGGCAAATGCGTGCCGTTAAGCCTTTTTTTCAGACGAACGAGCAGATCCAGCGCTGCATAGTGGCATTCACGATTTGGTTGGTTCCAAAGTGTTTTGACAGCTGCCTCAATTTGATTCGTTTCCGGAAGACCGTACTGCTTAATAAAGTCACGCACAGAGGCACGCCGTTCCGGAGTCTTAATGCCGAAAAAAGGGAATTGATCACGCATATAGCGGGACATGGCCCGCGCATTTTCCTGATTTTGCTTTGCTGCGAAACTGCGGAGCAGCGGCTGAAGATCATAGCTCATGACAATCGCCTTTCTACGTTCCGGCGACGCTTGAAACGCATCGCTTTTCTTTCACTCTATCATCCCACAAATCCCATTGCGTGACGAATGATATGATCAAAGATGAGCTTCGAGTACTCTTAATGTAAAATAGAAGCATCCATTAAGTTTGCGAGAACGTCAGACAAGGAGCTCCTAAAATGTTTTCCACCTTTATGAAAAAAATGATTCATTCGGACTATACGAAAGTCTTTCTGCTTTGTCTCATCTCTTCAGGAATGATGTTCCTTCCTTCAATTATTGCAAGCAAAGGCTTATTCACACTGGTCGGCGATTTCAACTATCAACAGATTCCGTTTAATATGCTCAGTAACCGGGCGATTAAGAGCGGGGACTGGTTCTGGAACTGGTCCACGGACTTGGGCAGTAATTTCATTGCTTCGTACAGCTTCTATACGTTAGGCAGTCCGTTCTTTTGGCTGAGTCTGATCTTTCCGGCTTCCTTCTTCCCTTATGTGGTCGGACCGATGTTTCTGTTGAAATACTGCATCGCCGGAGTAACCGCGTACGGCTATATGCGCCGCTACGTTACCGACAGTCGTTACGCAATAATTGGTGCACTTTTGTATGCTTTTTCCGGATTTTCCGCGGTGAACCTGATGTTCAATCATTTTCACGACGTTGTCGCGTTCTTTCCGCTGCTGCTTGCTGGTTTCGACCGGCTCGTATCGGATCGCAAAAAAGGCTGGTTTCCTGCAGCGGTGGCGCTGAATGCAATGCTGAACTTCTTCTTTTTCATCGGTGAAGTTGTTTTTCTAATCGTCTATTACTTGCTGCGCTATGTTTGTGAGGACTGGCGGCAATCCTTGCGCCGGCTGCCCCAGATCATCTGGGAAGGGCTGCTTGGGATTGGTATGGCTTGTCTGCTCTTTCTCCCGGCAATTCTGTTTACGTTGCAGAATCCGCGCTTGGACGCGTTCCTTTACGGCCCCAATGCGCTTGTTTACAGCGGATCGCGCTATCTTGCGTTGATCAAAGCCTTTGTGATGCCGGCCGACTTGATGCCGCATCAATCCGCCATCTATCCATCAGATTTCTCCTCGAGCAGCGCCTATCTGCCGCTGTTCGGTCCGGTTCTGGTGCTCGCACTGATGTTTGCCGGGAAGAGTTGGATGCGGCGCCTTATGATTGCCTGTCTCATTATGGCTGCCATACCGCTGTTAAACAGTTTGTACTATGTGCTGAATTCCTCGTACTATGCACGTTGGTTTTACATGCCGGTGCTCATCATGGCGCTCATGTCGGCAGTTGCACTTGAGCGGCGTGCGGAGATTCCGCTCAAGAAAAGCTTGCTGATTTGTGCATCGATCCTTGCGGCGCTTGCGGCGTTTCTTCTGTTCTATCCGTGGAGTGAAAGCCAGCCGAGCGCGGTTTATCATTACGATCAATTCTTATTTTACTTGGCGTCTGCGGCAGCAGGGCTTGCGGCGACTTATTATCTTGTCGGACGCTTCGGTCGTGCGAAACACTGGTATGCGCTCATGTTGACGGTACTGGTTAGTTTTTGCGGCGGACTGGGTTTGTTTACTATTTTTGCAACGCACAGCATATATGATTATCAAAAAGGCGAGGCAACGTATAACATGGTGGTGAAGACCGGAGAAGAGTTGAAGCAGCGGCTGCCCAAGGATGAGAACTACCGGATTCGGATCAGTGATGACGGATGGAATTTGGCGATGGTCGCCGGTCTGCCAACGGTTAATTCGTTCACGAGTATGGTGAACGGTTCCATTTTTGAATTCTATCAATCGATTGGTTCACCAAGAGGGGTGAAAACGATCATTCCCCAAGAAGCGTACGGTTTGAATCCGCTGCTTTCGGAACGCTTCTATGTCAGCACGACAAAGGTTGATGGCGAGAAGCCTTTTACACAATTTTTTAATGGAACCGGCTGGATCTATGTCTATGAGAATAAAGACACGCTGCCGCTTGGTTTTACGTACGATTACTATGTGACCGAGAGCCGTTTTCAACACATTCCAGATGATGACAAGCATCTTGTTTTGCTGCGTGCTGTCGTGATCCGAGACAGCGACGTGTCAAAGGTGAAAAATTACTTAATTCCCCTACCGGACAGCCAGCTGTTTACAACCGGAAAAGGAGAATACTCCGAAGACTTGCAGGCACGGGCGAAGGAAGCGGCAACCACGTTCACACGCGATCACCGCGGGTTCACGGCGCACATTCATACCAACATCGACAAGTATGCCTTCTTCAGCGTACCGTATGATAAAGGCTGGTCGGCAACGGTAGACGGTGCTCCTGTACAGATTCTCGACGCCGATGGAATGATGATTGTTCCGATTAGCGAAGGCGATAACCCTATTCGCTTTACGTACCGGACGCCGGGACTCGCTTCCGGTGCAGCGATTGCGACCTGCTCATGGATTGTTCTTGCGGTTTATGTGTACGCCGACCGGCTTTTCTTCCGCAGACGTGCACAGACAACGCGCGAGCTGAGCGAATGAGCGTTTCCAGGGAATACTCCTGCGCGAAAATGTGACTTGCCCGGCTTTTTATTTGCCGGGTGGGTCAATTTTTTTATTCCTTCTTCGCATCAAAACGTTAACGCGACAACGGGGTATATCGACAAATCACTGAATTCTTGCTAGAATAACATGCGCATGTCTGTTTTTTAGAAAAAGGGAATGATGAACACACAAGGACTGGACGAAGGATGGAGGTTTTGAAAGGTGACAACAAACGTGACTGGAAATGGGCAAACGGTGAGGCGCTTTATCAATAACGTACTCACCGGTCTTGCGATTGGTATCGTTGCAGGGCTGGTTCCATCCGCCTTGCTGAGCGAAATCTGCAAGGCACTGGCGCCGCATGTACCGATTTTCGCAATCGTTCTGCAAATTGTAACAACCATTATGTTTACGGTGCCTTTACTGATCGGCACGGCCATTGCATTTAAATTCAATTTGAATCCGATACAAATGGTTTCGGTTGCCTCAGCGACCTATATTGGTTCCGGCGCGCTTACGTTTTCCTCAACCGGCGTGCAGGTCACCGGCATGGGCGATTTGATCAACACCATGCTGACGGCAAGTTTGGCGGTCGGCGTCATCCTGATCATCGGCGATCGGCTGAAGGCATTTGCACCGCTCGTTCTGCCGACGATTGTGTGCATCGTCTCGGGCGGGATCGGGCTTTGGATTCTGCCTTTTGTACGCAACATTACAACATTGGTCGGACATCTTGTTGACAGCTATTTTACACTTGCTCCGGTGTTCATGGGAATTCTCGTTGCGGTCAGCTTTTCGATTATCATTCTTTCACCCATTTCAACGGTCGCGATTGCGACAGCAATTAGCATGAGCGGGATCGCATCCGGAGCCGGAAATCTTGGTGTTGTGGCTGCAGCGGTCGGCATGTTCATCGGTAGCTTGCGTGTGAATCCAATTGGGCTTTCACTTTCAGCATTGCTTGGTACACCGAAAATTATGATTGCTGCCGTCGTCCGCAAACCGGTGATCATGGTTCCGGTGCTTCTGAATGCAGCGGTACTTGGCGTGCTCGCTGTTGTCTTCCAAATTAAAGGAACGCCAATCAGTGCCGGTTTCGGCTTCTCCGGTCTTGTCGGACCGATCAACGCCGTGCGCTTTATGCCGGGCGGCGCAACCGGGGCAAATCTGTTGCTTCTGATTTTCATATTCTTGATTGTTCCGTTTGTTTGCGGATGGTTCTTTGAATGGATCTGCCGCACGAAGCTGCATCTCTATTCAAAAGAGGCCTATATTGAAAAACCATAAAGAAAGAAGGAGCACCGATATCTACGGATGTCGGTGCTTTTTAACAGGATAAGAAAGGATATGATTTTGCCCCGTCTTCAAACCAATAGATCGGTGTCTTGGCTAAGAATCAAAGCGGAGGTGCTCTGGCGCCTTGTTGATGCGTGCCAGCGAGACCTCCTGTTTGTCTGAGAAAGCTCGCGGTGCGCCCGC
>NZ_BJMS01000041.1 GCF_006539285.1 Sporolactobacillus inulinus | reverse complement strand
AAAAAAATACCTCAAACCCTTATTCGGGTCGAGGTATCTTGGCAGACTCACCAAAACTTTGAGGGGAGGGTGCGTTCTGCCATCAAGTCATCCAAACTGCGGAAGCGATACCCTTGCTTTTTCAAGTCATGAATGACTTTAGGAAGGGCTTCGGCATTGTCTTTGGAAACCGTATGAAGCAGAATAACTGCTCCCGGGTGCATCCGTTTCATAATGTGGTCATAGGCGTAATCCGCGCCATGCTGCTCATCACGCAGCCAATCGCGATATGCCGCAGACCAGAATACATTAATATACCCTTCATCATGGCCAAGCTTGAGCGACCGCTCGCTGAACGTACCTCTTGGCGGACGCAAGTAGTTCATCTCTGTTTGCCCGGTTAACTTCGTGTAGCGCGCCTTCAACTTAGCTAATTCTTTTTTGTATTTTGCATCGCTGATTTTCGCCAAATCCGGATGACTCCACGAATGGTTGCCGATGATATGTCCTTCGTTTACCATCCGTTTCACAAGTTCAGGCTGGTCGGAAATATAATGACCGGTGATAAAGAACGTTGCCGGGACATGTTCTTTTTTCAGTGTATCGAGTATATGTGCCGTATAGCCGGCCTCATACCCATTATCAAACGTCAAAAACAATTCTTTTTTCGATGGATCGCCAATATAGATCCCATCATATTTCTTTAATAAAGCTTCATATTCTGGTTCTGTCGTCGCTGGTTGATGATTTTTCGCAGGCTTGAAATACCAGTCCTTGGCAAAAGCGCTAAATGGATCGATAACAAGCCCACACAGAGCGACGAAGAGTACCAACGCGATTTTTTTCACACGATCACCCTCCATATCTTTAGCGTGACCGTTTTCGCGTTCTTTTATGTTTTCCTTATTTTTCTGTTCGATTTTCGATCCAATCCTCACGAAAGCGGCGGATTTTCACTTCGAGATTATCCATCATCTGAAGTACACTGGCCAAATCGCTCTCGTTGACGTTCTCCGTGTCGAACGCCTCGACAACCTGGGCCAGCAGTTTGAATCGGTTTTTTAAATAGGTCACTTGATCTGCTTTCGAATGCGCCGCTCGTCCCATGGTGAGCACCTCCGTCTCTCATTCTCCTTTCACTTTAGCATAGTTTAAGAAAAAGGTTCAGACAAAGGCTTGCACGGGATTATTGCGCGACGTAACGCAGTGACAGATGATCGGTAATCGGCATCCAGGCTCCGATCCCTTGCTGCATGATGTTTTTAACCTCAATCTGTGCCCTGCCTCCTTTTAGAATGAGAAAAACTTCTCCATAGGTAATTTTTCCGCGTTCATTGACTGCCGGTACGTAACCATAGAGGTGGCCAATCCGTTTTGACGGCACTTGATAAGGACGATCAATCTTCGTTCCGGCGCCGATGATCGTCGAAAAGGAAATCGGCAGGTGCGTTTTATTCATTGTTTTTGCTAAGATCAGCTGGCGGGCTTCTTCTTTCTTTGGAATATCGGAGGTCAAGCCGCCATTCACTTTTGCTTGTACCTCTTGCAGATAGCCGATTTGCTGGCTGCTTTTGCTGTCGCGGGCGTCTGCCGCATTATCATTAATCTTCTTGTACTCCCAATTCACTGAGGTTTCCTTGGATTTATAGTTAAGCGGCCATTCACCAAGATAAATTCGCGCCGAATAACCGATCGACCATTTCGATGGATGAAGCGCCGATTCGTTTAGCAGTTTGATTAGAATTGGATTCTCGATCGTTTCATTTGCGGTTTTGAGCAGTGCCTTGGTGTGCGCGCTCGGCACAAGTTCAGAAGTATCATGAGATGGATTCGGATAGGTATTCTCCTTTGAAATATCGATCACCGATTCAGGCAGTTTGGCTGGCAGCGTACTTTTCGCTTCAGCAGCACCAGAAAAGCATAAGAGGACGGAGCAACTAAGGATTATTGTCATGAATTTCTTCAAGGCAGAAACCTCCTTTTTTGCTTATTTTCTGCCGCACTCCTAAAAAATATCCGCAAAAAATGCCTAGACAGATCTGATCCTGCTTCCTCATCACTACACGCTTCCCTAAATGAGGGGGGGCTCTTGGACATTTTTGAGCGAATAAGAAAAGAAAAACTGGGCAGCCCTGTGTGATGGACTCGTGTCTTATCAGTGCTGAATC
>NZ_BJMS01000040.1 GCF_006539285.1 Sporolactobacillus inulinus | reverse complement strand
TGGCGCCAGAGCATCTGCGCTTTGATTCTTGGCCAAAACACTGGTCTATTAGTTTGAAGACGGGGCAAATTCTATACTTGCTTTACCTGTAAAAAATGATACCCATCCCTCTCACTTCTTTTTCATTAAGCATTCTGGTCCTTAAGTAAAATAAGCGGAGATTTTTCGGTTATATGAAGAATGGAGCGCGTTTCAGGGGGAATAAGGGAAATCTTTCCGATTATGCAAAGCTAAATTCCCCATTTTCACGTTTTTCACGTTGATAAGCGGAATTTCTCCGTCTATTCACTTTCACAGGACGTGATGGCTTCTGTGACTTTGATTCAACAACTTGTGCATGAACGGCACTTCAAGCTGCTCGCATCAACAGGGCGCGACCGTGGGCGATCCGCGAGCCACCCAGACATACAGGGTTTTGCGGAGGCTCTCCCCAGGCATACTCTGCTAAGACAGTGTGTTATCGGTTGGACTATATGACAAAATTTATACTTTCACTTTCTTCCCTTACAAAAAAGATACCGCTTGTTTTGCGGTATCTCCTGATCGTATATGAACGTTATTTAATCAAATAAATGCAGCTTGCCGATCCGTTCAACCGCTTCGGTCAAGCGCTCCGGTTCGCTGAGCAGACCAATGCGGACGTAGTTTTCGCCGCCTTTTCCAAATCCTACTCCCGGTGCGAGCACGACATGCGCTTTGTCCAGAACATACTCAAAAAACGATTCGGAGGTGAAGCCTTTTGCAACAGGAAGCCAGCCGAAGAATGAGCCTTGGGACGGTACCGCATTCCAACCGATTTTCTTTGCCGCATCAAAAAAGGCGTTGCGGCGTGTTTCATAGCGTTGAACCAGTTCACGCACGCAGTCTTGAGGCCCAAGCAGCGCTTTGGCACTGGCTTCCTGAATCGCGCCGAACAGACTTACAAAATAATGGTCCTGAAAAAGTTCGATCGCTTCGATAATGCTCTTGTTTCCAAGCGCAAAACCGACACGCCAACCCGCCATGTTGTAGGTTTTCGACAACGTGTAGGTTTCGATGCCGACTTCTTTTGCTCCCGGTGTTTGCAGGAAGCTGCGCGGCTTTTTGCCGTCGAACCCGAGCGCGCCGTAAGCAAAGTCGTGCAGGACGCAGATGTTGTGCTTTTCGGCCACCTTGACCGTCTCTTCAAAAAAGTCGGCCGGTGCGGTCGCACTGGTTGGATTGTTCGGATAGTTCAAGAACATTAGCTTCGCCTTATCGAGAAGCGTATCGGGCATTGAGGCATAATCCGGTAGGAAGGCATTTTCTGCGCGTAGCGGCATCGTTTCCATATTAAGATTCGCCAGCGCAAAACCGGACAGATAATCTGGATAGCCCGGATCCGGCATCAGAACCGTGTCGCCGCTGTTCAGAATACATTCGCCGATTTCAACCAGCCCCGTTTTCGATCCGAACAAGATCGCGACCTCTGTCTTCGGGTCAATGGCAACATCATACTCGCGCTTGTAAAAAGCTGCAATCGCTTCTTTTAAAAAGTCGTAGCCGCGAAACGGGGAATATTTATGATAAAGCGGGTTGGCTGCCGCCTCCTGCAGCGACTTAACAATATGCGGCGGAGTCGGCTGATCCGGATTGCCCTGCCCTAAATTAATCACATCGTAGCCCTTGGCAATTGCCGCATTGGTTTTCACAACCAGATCAGCAAAAAACTGTTTCGGCAAACGTTTCAATGCATCGGATTTTTCAAAGTAAACCATCTATTGTCACTTCCAAATCTTAATAATAAATTTTTAGTATGTAGTGAAAAACCTGACTATTGCAGTATCTCTATTTTCATCGATATTGCTGCATTTGTAAAGGCTTCTCATTGCATCACCGCGTCGAAAAACGCATGCCGCAAACCGCAGCGCTTCTTAAATTGTGACAAAGTCGTGGCTGATTACGAGAAAACTGATCTTTTTCATGAACAAAACCGAACTGGAAACAGGTATACTAGTGTTTGCTGGATTCTTGCCGGCCACTTAAAAAAAGAAGGACATCAGAGAATGAACACAACAACCTATCAGCGATTTCAATTTTCTTTGCTCATTATTTCAGTTTTTATTACAGGAGCGGCCGAGGGTATGCTTCTCCCACTCGTATCATCGCTTTTAGAACGAAGCGGGGTCTCATCAATTTGGAACGGTTTGGGCTCAACATCGCTTTACATCGGTATGCTGATCGCCATTCCACTTATGGAAAAACCGATGCGCAAAGTCGGATACAAAATTTTTCTGATCGGCGGCCTTGTGCTGATCACCTTGCCGCTCTTCCTTTTTCCAATCTGGATGAATCTCTGGTTCTGGTTCATGCTTCGCCTCTGTGTCGGTTTGGGAGACAGTATGCTCCATTTTGCCGCGCAGACCTGGATTACAATTGACAGCCCACTCAACCACCGCGGCCGCAATATCTCTTTTTACGGACTTGCGTTTGGCGTCGGGGTTGCCGTCGGTCCGATGCTCGTCCGCCTCGCAGATTATGGGACAGCCGTGCCCTTTCTGACGGGCGGCATCTTCTGCACGCTGGTCCTCTTTCTGCTTGTTCTGCTGAAAAATGAGTACCCTGAATTCATTGAGGACAAGGCTACATCAACCAGCGCGCTGTTCTCGCGTTATAAAAATGTGCTTACCGCCGCCTGGTCCGGATTCATGGTCACCTTTGCATTCGGATTTTTGGAGACTTCTTTGAACAACAGTTTTCCAATCTTTGCGCTCCGGCACGGTTACGATTTACATGCATTGTCTGTGCTGCTCCCAGCATTCGTCATCGGCGGTTTGATGACGCAGCTTCCTCTCGGCATGCTCGGCGATCGGTTTGGGCGCAATCGCTTGTTGCCGATCATCACATGTGTTGGCGCGCTTGCCCTTTTTCTCACCGGCGTCCTCTGCGACTATTTTTACGGAATCTACTTCACCTTGCTAGCGGCAGGATTGATGGTCGGCTCGCTTTATTCGATGAGCATGGGCTTTGTCAGTGATCTGCTCGATAAAGCGCAAATTCCGCTCGGCAACATCATTATGACGATCTGTTACAGCATTGGGTCAATGATCGGACCGATCACGGGAAACCTGCTGATCAATCGCATGCCAAACGGCGGCCTCTTTTACGGTGTCTCGTTCCTCGTGTTCCTCGCTTCGATCAGTTGCACCGTGCAATCGATTCAACTTCATAGAAAGGGTTCAAGCTTCCAGAAAACAGCCGGAGTCTCAAACAAATGAGGCTCTTTTTTTTTATCGCTACGTGTTTGCACGAACCTCTCTTCTTGGTGCCGCATAACCTATCAGAGCAGCAAAACCATTGACGAAATGGTTCTTTTAGGGGGAATCGCTTGTGAAAAAGCGCTTTATTATGCCCGATCTCTCAGCGGCAACCCACTGGATAAATCAAAAAATAGGCCGCGAGCAGCTTCTCGGTGCTCCGGCACTCATCCATTTCTGGTCCATTCATTGTTCCAAATGTAAAAAGTCGTTCCCGGTTGTCGCATCCATTCGGGAAAAGTACAAAGGAAGGTTAAACGTTGTCGCGGTCCATATGCCGCTTTCGTCTGCCGATCTCGATGTCCGTGACGTGGCACAAACAGCGGCGCAGTACGCGCTGACCGAACCGATGCTCATCGACAATACCCATCAGATTGCCGATCAGTTCTCCAATCGTTTCGTACCTGCCTACTATTTATTCGCCCCTGATGGCCATCTGATTGAATACCACATGGGGGAACGCGGCGTCTACCGTATTGCCAAAACGATTGATGCCCTATTTCATCTGTGACCATTAACATACAAAACAACGCATTTGCGCTTGATAAACCGAAGCAACAAAAAGATCACAAAGCCAAGCACACTGCCGGCCGTATTCAGTAAAATATCATCGATGTCAAAAATGCGTGCCGCAAAAAAATACTGGCATGCCTCAATCAGCGTACTAATGCTGAAAGCAAACAATATCTGCCAGCCAAAGCGTCTTTTTGATGGAATAATCGTTGACATAAGAAAGCCAAGGGGAAGAAAAAGCAAGACATTGCCGAAGATATTTTTAACAATTAAAACGCTGCTTCCACTCCGCAGCATCAAACGAATACTGCTAAAAATCACGAAGTTACTCGAACGTCCGTATGTATAATAATTGTGCGTGAACAGCGTCACAAAAATTAGAAAGGCCAAATAAGCAATGAAAGGAATCCAAATCAACTTTTGTTTGTGTGTTTGCGCAGCTTGCATGGCTTTTCCTCCTCTACTCATCATTATGTCTATTAAAAATGATCTATGTCTAAATCGATCCATAAAAAACACTAGACAAAGAGGAGGATCATCGATACAATTTAATTAAGTTAAATTAAAATGATTATAAACATCCTAAACAATGCTGTCGCCTTAATTGGCGGAAGCATTGCGTGCTATTCGGGCAATTAACGATGATTCTTATTCTCATTTAGAAATTTAATAGCTGCTAATGGTCAACTGATTAATAATTAATCTTATTTTGTAATTATTTAAAATGAAACTATTTTAAGGGGCTGTTTTTTATGATGCAAAAAGCAAAACTCACACCTGCGCCAACTGGGCCTACTTCCTTTGAGCGTGTACAAAAAATTTGCAAAAAGCACGGAGAACTGATCGCAGCACTTGCCGGCGGCCTTCTGACACTGAGCGCTTATCTGCTTGGACTGATGCAGGTGCCGCTCGGCTGGCTGCTCTATCCAGCAGCTTATGTCATCGGCGGCTTTTATAAAGCAAAAGAAGGAATCGTCGCCACCGTTCGCACACGTCAATTAAATGTCGAGTTGTTGATGGTTACGGCTGCCATCGGTGCCGCTTGTATCAATCACTGGCTTGAGGGTGCGATCCTGATCTTCATCTTCGCATTGAGCGGCGCACTTGAAACCTATTCCACAGCCAAAAGTACGAACGCACTGGCTGCTCTGATGAAACTGCAGCCTGAAGTCGCCCGTCTCATTGCACATGGTCAAGAATCCATCTTGCCCGTGACGAAGATTTGTCCTGGAGATCAAATTCTGATTAAACCCGGGGAACGGATTCCATGCGACGCAGTGATCGTGACCGGGGAAACAACCGCTGATGAAGCAACCATGACCGGGGAATCCGTGCCGGTATATAAGAAGGTCGGTGCTGAACTCATGGCCGGAACAATGAATCTCGACGGCAGTGTGATTGCCCGCGTCACAAAACGGAGCGAGGACTCCTTGTTCAGCAAGATTCTCGAGCTTGTCCAATCGGCACAAACCACAAAAGCACCGACTCAGTTATTTATTGAACGGTTCGAACGCAGCTATGTCAAAGCTGTTTTGATTGCTGCTGCATTAATGCTTTTCGCGCCGCACTTCCTATTCGGATGGTCATGGGGCGAGACCGTCTACCGTGCCATGGTTCTGCTCGTCGTTGCCTCCCCGTGTGCACTCGTCGCCTCCACAACACCGGCAATTCTTTCCGCTGTTGCTTACGGCGCACGCCGCGGCATCTTGATCAAAGGCGGTGTTCATCTGGAGCAGCTGGCATCGGTTAAAGCGATCGCCTTTGATAAAACGGGAACGCTGACTAAGGGAAGGCCGGAGGTTGCACGCTTCATGAACACGAGTACGTTGGACGACGTCACGCTGATCAAACGGATTGCAGCGATCGAGAATCATTCCTCGCATCCGCTTGGTCAAGCGATCGTTTCTTATGCGGCAAGACTTTCGGATCAAGCCATTCTTCCTGAAGCAGAACGCGTCAAGGTGAAGCCTGGCTTCGGTGTTGTTGGCTGGGTTCACGGCACGGAATACATGATCGGAAAAAAAGAAATGATGGATACAGAGGCTCTAAACGCATTTCATCAACTCGAGCAGCCTGCCACGATGCCCGATGACGAAACCATCGTTTACAATTGCTTCTGAAGGAAAAGTGATCGGCCGGCTCTCCTTAGTCGATCAAATCCGTGATTCGGCAAAAGAAGCGATCCGCACACTGAAAAAATACGGCATCGAAACGGTCATGATCACCGGAGACAATGAAAAAACAGCTGCAGCCGTGCAGAAAGCATCCGGCGTCAGCCGTTATATTGCCAACTGTCTTCCTGAAAACAAAGCGATGGAAATTCAAAAGATGAATCAGGCTTACGGCCATGTCGCGATGTGCGGCGACGGCATTAACGATACCCCTGCTCTAGCTCAGGCATCGGTCGGCATCGCCATGGGCGCGGGAAATGATGCTGCACTAGAGACCGCCGATATTGTCTTGATGAAAAATGATTTAACCCGAATCGCAGATAGCGTTCGGCTGTCTCGGAAGATGAGCCGGATTGTCAAGATGAATATTGCTTTCGCCTTGACAATGATCGTTTTTCTCCTAGCAACCAATTTCCTTCAGTTCCTGACCATGCCGTTCGGTGTGGTCGGGCATGAAGGTAGCACAATTCTGGTCATCCTAAACGGTTTGCGTCTGCTGCGCGGATAACCGGAAGACAAACCTAACAAGCGGGTCCAACTGATCATCGGTTGGGTCCGTTTTTCGCTTGCTTTTTTAATTCATAAAGGATTGCGTTAATCTGTCCGCCAAGGATGATCGTAATCGCCGTCAGATAAAACCATAGCATTAAAATAATAATTCCACCCAGCGTCCCATAAGTTGACGAATAATTACCAAAAGAGCGGACATAAAACGAAAAAAAGTAGGAAACAACCTGCCAACTGCCGCCGGCAATCACAGCGCCAATCATCGCTTCCCGCATTTCCAGCTTCATATTCGGGCCAAGCCGGTAAAGAAAAGCAAAAATAACAATAATCACGCAAAAGGTGACCAGTGTGCTCAGCGTCGACCACATTTCCGCAAAGGTATGCGAGATCCCCAGGTACCTAAATAAACTGCGTGCCACTCCTGCAGAAACAACGTTAACCGCAAGGGTCATCGCAATGGCGAAAAGCATGGAGACTGTAAAAACCATGGCCAGCAAACGTGTCAGAAAGAAGGGCCGTGTCTCTTCAACCTGATAGGCACGATTCAAGATCCGCATCAACGCATTTACCGCACTGGATGCCGGCCAAAGCGTTGCAATCACGCCAATGGACAGCAGGCCGCCGCTCTTGGTAAAGACTGTACCTAGATTTTGATCGATCAGGCTGACGACTTCTTGTGGCAGATACATCCCCGCAAGCTCAATCAAGTGCTCCTGACTGACGCCTAGGTACGGAATCAAAGCGAAGAGAAAAATAAACAGCGGAAAAAGCGACAACAAAAAGTAGTACGCCAATGTTGCCGCTAAATCCACTGTATGGTCTTCAATAAACCGTCTGCCCAATAACCGTGCAAAAAGGAATAGATCTCTGAACTTTAGTTTCCCCACAGTTCTCCATCTCCGGTCTCGTTCCTCAAGGAATGGTGTTACGCGCGATGACCCGGCTTTTTACTCGTTCCGTTCGGCGCTGAGTGCTTGTGCTCCGAAGCGGAAACAGGCGACGTGTGCTTGGACACATGAGGCATCGTTCCCGGATTCGGTACGGAGGTCTCATTTTCCAGTCTCTGAATGGCCTCTGTTTCAGCATTGATCAATTCAGGCTCCTGGTAATTAACCATATTTCTCCCTGATTGTCTAATCTTGCCTGCCATTTCGGCCAGTTCGCTACCGACCTCCATCACATATTGATACGAATCGCCTGTACTCGTTCTCGCTTTTTCCACTTGATCGATCATATGTTGAAAATCATCAGAGACTTCCCGAACCATGCCCTTAAGCCGTGTGCCGGTTACTTGCATGTACTTGCCAACTTGATCGGGTTGCTGATACATCGCACGAATCAAATTTCCGCAGTTGCTTGCGCTTGTCGCTAGACGCTGGCCCCAAACCGATCGTGTCTCGCGGCTAATCAGCGACAAACCACAGCCAACCATACCACCAATCAGCATGAATTTGCCCATTTGGCTTTTGCCATAAACACTCATCAGATTCTGCCTCCTTGCAGTGCTGTAATCCTTATCGGGGATCACAACATTTAGTCTGCACACACCCGGGCATTAATATGAGGCAGTTTGGCAAATGCTAAATAGTGGTGAAGGAAGGCCGCTTATTTAATCAGCGTTTCAAGAATCCGATCTGTCCCTCGGTCAATCCGGTCAAAGACTTCGTCAAACCGACCGGTATAGTACGGATCAGGAACATCCGGCTCCGGCTGATCATTTAGATAGGTCATAAAGCGGCGAATGTTCGCTTTATTATTCATGTTAGCTGCCAAACGATGCAAATCCTGCTCATTTTGACGATCCATCGCAATGATCAAGTCAAAGGTTTGAAAATCATCGGTCGTGATCTGCCGCGCACGAATCTGATTGTAGGGGATTGACGCTTTTTTCAGCTCGCGCTGCGTCCCCTGATGCGGCGGCTCGCCGACATGCCAATTCCCGGTTCCCGCTGAATCCACCGTGATTTTTTGATCAAGACCTATTGCTGCAATCTTGGCTCGCATCACGGCCTCAGCCATTGGTGATCGGCAGATATTACCCAAACATACAAAAAGCAGACGCATTCGTTTTCGCTCCTTATCGTATCTCCTTATATCATATCAGGTGAACCGAGAAACGCCAAAGATTAGCCCACCATCACTTATGCTACAATGAGAAAGGATCCAGAAAGAGGGGTAAAAAGGATGAACACACTCAATCAACAATGGGAACTCGACTCAATTTTTGCAGGCGGGTCCGAATCAAATCGCTTTCACACATTTTTGAATGAACTGGACCAAGCGATCCAAGCCGCAAGGAAACAATTAGAAACGCAAAAAATACCGTTTACACATAATGATGTCCAACCCTTTACCGCACTGGTTGAACGCTATGAATCGTTATGCAAACAGTTTAACGAAGCGGCAGCGTTCATTGAATGCTTGACCGCGCAAAACATTAAAGACCAGGCGGCAGCACAAGCAAACAATCGCATGCACAGCCTTGGCGCAGAACTCGATGCAGTGAACAGCTTATTTGAAACAGTATTAAGGGAAATTGCCGATGCTGATTTTCAGACCCTTATAAACGCACCTCAGCTTCGTGCCATTTCCTTTTCACTGAACGAAAAGCGAACGTTATCCCGTAAGAAACTCGAAGCGAATCAAGAACAACTGATCAGCGCATTGGCTGTTGACGGCTACCACGCTTGGGAAGACTTGTACTACCAGTTAATCGGTAAAATGGAGATCACCATTGCCCATCATGGCAAAAAGGAAACAATGTCGGTCAGCCAAGCAAACAATCTGCTCGATGACGCCGATCGCAGCGTACGTCAAGCCGCCTTTCACGCGCTGGAGTCCGCATGGTCGGATCATGCCGACCTGTTCGCCGCCGCATTAAACCACATCGCCGGATTTCGAATCGCTGAATACCGGGCACGCGGCTGGGATGATATTCTTGATGAACCATTGGACTATAATCGCTTATCGAAGCAGACATTAAACACGATGTGGGAAACGGTTACATCCTATAAACCAAAGCTCACAGCATTTCTGAAACGGAAAGCCGAATTGCTGCATTTGAACACGCTTAGTTGGTACGACATCGACGCGCCGCTTCAAACAAGCAGCGAGAAAATCAGCTATGAAGAAGCAGCATCCTTTATCGTGAATCATTTTGCTTCATTTAATTCCAACATGGCGTCCTTTGCGAAAAAGGCTTTGGAAAACCGCTGGATTGAAGCGGAAAACCGGCCGAACAAACGTCCCGGCGGATTCTGCACCAGTTTTCCAATCTCCGGGCAGTCCCGTATTTTCATGACATTCAACGGCAGCACATCCAACCGCTCAACGCTTGCCCACGAGCTGGGCCATGCCTACCATCAATCGCTGATGAACGATCTGCCCTACCTGTCTCAAGACTACGCGATGAATGTTGCCGAGACGGCCTCAACATTTTCCGAGATGATTGTCAGCGACGCAGGTCAGGCCCAAGCCAAGACCAAGCAAGAACGGATCGCCTTTCTGTCCGATAAACTTGGACGCAGCGTCGCCTTGCTGATGAACATCCATGCACGCTTTTTGTTTGAAACACGTTTCTATGAAGCACGCAAAGCCGGTACCGTCAGCGTTGATCAATTGAATCAACTCATGACCGAAGCGCAGCGCGAAGCCTTTTGCAACCAGCTGGACACATACCACCCCACTTTTTGGGCATCTAAGCTGCACTTCTACATCACAAACTGGCCATTTTACAATTTTCCATATACGTTTGGCTATTTATTCAGCACAGGCATCTACGTCCAGGCACTTCAGGAAGGACCGGCATTTGCCAAAAAATACGATGCCCTGCTGCGCGATACCGGCCGGATGACGACCGAAACACTCGCCAAACACCATCTTGGGGCCGACCTGACGAAACCGGACTTCTGGTGCACTGCGCTCGACTACATCATACGTGATGTCGATGAATTCCTGGCGCTCACCTCCAGTAACAATTGAGGGTTTCGCTTTAACTTTTACGGGTTTCGCTTTAACTTCCGATCGATTCGCTTTAACTTCGCTTTCATGCTGTCACCCTCGTTGGCTGGCAGCATGTATCATTTTGCAGCTTATTCAGTGTTAGCCATGTCACAAAATGGATCATTGGATGGACCAATGCTCGGGTAGCCGTTTGCTGTTTCTTCGCCGGTAAAATTACATTAATCATGTCCATTTCCCCATCCCCTTTTGAATTCAGTTATAATGATCTATATATTTGGACGTAATGAGAGAGGAGCTGGAATCTTTGACAGTTAATAAAGAAAATCTCGTTCGGCGGATCAAGGTCGCGGCGCATAACGAACCGGCGGATCTCGTCATTAAAAATGGAAAAGTGATCGATGTGTTCAGTGGTCAACTGTTGGAGACAGACGTGGCGATTGCGGACGGGATGATCGTCGGACTCGGCGATTATGAGGCCGATGAAATTCTTGACGCGCAAGGCCGTTACATCTGCCCGGCATTGATTGACGCACATGTCCATATTGAGTCATCGCTGCTGACGCCGGGAGCTTTCTCCGATGTTCTGGCGGCACGCGGCGTGACGGCAGCAATTACCGATCCTCATGAAATCGCAAACGTTCTCGGCGCGGACGGGATTCGTTTTATGCTTGAACGTGCAAAAGAAAGCAGCATTGATCTTTATGTGATGCTGCCTTCATCCGTCCCGGCAACTTCATTTGAACATAACGGTGCGACGCTTGAAGCGAGTGATTTGGAGCCATTATTTAACCATGCACAGGTTCTTGTTCTTGCAGAAGTCATGGATTTTCCAGCTGTGTTAAATGCTGAACCGGAAATGGTGGATAAACTGACCATGACCTTGAAACACAGCTGGCGCATCGATGGTCACGCTGCCGGACTGGACGCACGTGGGGTGAATATATACAAAGCTGCCGGTATTCGTACTGATCACGAATGTGTCTCAATCGATGAAGCAAAAGATCGGCTGGCGCGCGGCATGTATGTGATGATCCGCCAAGGCACAGTCGCCAAAGATCTGCCGCAGCTCATTTCTCTAGTGAACGAAACCAACAGTCGCCGATTCCTGTTCTGTACCGATGACAAATACCCGGACGACCTCATCTCTGAAGGCAGTGTTGATCATAACGTACGCATGGCGATCAAAAGCGGCTTGGATCCGATTACCTGCATCAAGATGGCATCGCTCAATCCGGCGGAGTGCTACGGATTTAGGGAAAAAGGTGCGGTTGCCCCCGGTTATGAAGCCAATTTTCTGCTGCTCGACGACTTGGAACAATTTTCCATATCAAAGGTTTATGCACATGGCAAGCTAATTGCTGAAAACGGTCAATCGGTTCACCATCATACACATTCCGCAATTAAGCCGCAGGCTCATCCACTGAAATGGCCGGCACTTGCTGAAGATGCGCTCGCTGTTCCGCTTGGCCCGTCACATCAGGCACATGTGATCGGCATCATTCCCAACAGTCTCGTCACCCGTGATCTCGTTGAGCAAGTTCCGGAGCAGAAGGGTCATTTTGTTCACTCGCCGAGCAGAGATTATGTAAAAATGGCTGTCATCGAGCGCCATAAAGGACTGGGGACACTTGGAACGGGGATCGTCAAGGGCTTCGGCATGAAATCCGGTGCGATCGCAACAACCATTGCCCATGATTCACACAACCTCGTTGTTGCTGGTTGCAGTGATTCCGATATGATCGCTGCCGCCGAACATTTAAAAGTAATTGATGGGGGGATGGTTGTTGTCAAGGATGGCAAAGTGCTTGCTGAACTTGCGCTGCCGATTGCCGGATTAATGACCGATTCGCCGGCGTCGGAAGCGGCTTCTGCATTAAAAGAATTAAACGAAGCTGCGGTTTCGCTCGGCGTCTCAGATTCATTCAATCCCTTTTTGACACTCTCATTCTTAAGCCTGCCGGTCATTCCCGACCTGAAGCTGACCGATACCGGATTGTTTGATGTTCGTGCCTTTAAGCACATCTCTGTGTCCATTGATTGAGGAGGTTTATTCTTGATTGCTTTGCCTGAATCTTTTATGAAAAAAATGACTGCGCTTATGGGCGAAGATGAAGCCCGCACATTTTTTGCTACATATGAACAAGATCGAGCCCTTGGTCTGAGGGTCAATCCATTAAAAATTGAACCGGAGCAGCTTCGCGCGCTGAGTGGTTTTCATCTGCAGCCCATCCCGTTCTGTTCCAATGGCTTTTACTATCAAGAAGAGGATGCGCCGGGTAAGCATCCGTATCATCAGGCGGGGCTCTATTACATTCAAGAGCCAAGCGCAATGTTTGTTGCCGATACGTTAGCACCGCAGCCTGGCGAACGCGTTCTCGACCTTTGTGCCGCACCAGGGGGAAAATCAACACAATTAGCCGCCCGGATGAAGAACAGCGGCTTGTTGATCGCCAATGAGCCTTACCCGAAAAGGGCCAAAGCGCTCTCAGAAAACATTGAACGAATGGGAATTACCAACGCAGTCGTCACGAACGAAATGCCTGAACGATTAGCGGATTATTTCCCGGGCTATTTTGACAAAGTTCTCGTTGACGCGCCATGCTCCGGCGAGGGAATGTTTCGCAAAGATCCGGAAGCCGCAACCTATTGGAGTCCTGCGCATGTCGCAGAATGCGCTGCGCTGCAGGAACACATTTTAGAGGATGCATACGTGATGCTTCGTACTGAAGGAACGCTCGTGTATTCCACCTGCACCTTTGCGCCTGAAGAAGATGAACGAATGATCGCCGCTTTATTGAAAAAACATCCTGATCTTGAGCTTTTGCCGATTGAAAAGTATGCGAACGTGTCGGACGGACGCCCGCAATGGGCGGATGATGAGCAATCATTAACAAAAACGGCTCGACTCTGGCCGCATTTGCTGCGCGGGGAAGGCCATTTTGTGGCAAAGCTGCGCAAGCACGGTTCCGCATCATCTCGAAAGCAAAAAAATGCAGCTTCAGCTAAAGAAAATACATTGAGCGATTATCGCGCATTCGAAGAACAAACCTTGTGCGAGAAGTTAGCGGGTAGCTTCCATTGGCTCGGCCGCCAGCTTTTCCTTCTTCCAAACGCCTGTCCCGACTTAGGCAAGTTAAAAGTGGTTCGGGCAGGGCTGCATCTTGGTGAGCAAAAAAAGAATCGTTTCGAACCGAACCATGCCCTGGCCTTGGCACTGCTTTCGGATCTGTTTCAAAATCAGTATGCGCTGTCGGCTTCTGATCAACGCTGGGACAGCTATTTGCGCGGAGAGACCTTACCGCTTACGCATGCACGAAAAGGATGGACCGTTGTCACGATCGATGGCTATCCGCTTGGCTGGGGCAAAGCTGCCGGTGGCCAATTAAAAAACAGTTATCCCAAAGGATTACGACGCAGAGGCCTTAAATAAAGGAGGAGACACATATGCCGGTATTGAAAAAAGGAGACGCCGTCGGACTGATTTCCTGTTCGGATGGACTTCGCCAAGAGGATGCCATTCATCTGCAAACGATAAGACAGCAGCTGATCCACCTCGGTTTAACGCCCATCGAAGCGAAAACGATTTTTCGACAAAATGGATCACCTTTTAGCGGTTCAGCGAAAGCACGTGCTTCAGAATTGATGCGCTTTTACCAATCGGATAAAATCAAAGCCATTTTCGACGTCTCCGGCGGTGACAGTGCCAATCAAATCCTGCCCGATCTTGATTTTGAGATGATTCGTCGCGCAGCGATTCCCTTCGTCGGCATCAGCGATTTGTCGGTCATCAATAATGCCGTCTACGCATGTACCGGTCAACCCGCGTACCATTACCGGATTAAAAATTTGTCTGGAGCTTTTGCTGACCAGCAAAAAGACGTGTTCCAACAATCTTTTATGACCGACCGTTCCTTTTCAGATCTTCAGCTGCATTGGCTGCGCGGCCATTCAATGAACGGCATCGTGATCGGCGGCAATATCCGCTGCTTTTTAAAGCTGGCGGGTACGCGCTATTTTCCAGATCCAACCGATAAGATTCTGTTTTTGGAAGCCTTAGGCGGTGGTCCGGCTCGAATGGCTTCTTTACTGGCGCAGCTGGATCAGCTGTCGGTATTTAAGCAATGCAGTGGCGTTCTGCTTGGCACGTTCTCAGAAATGCAAGTTAAGCAGTATACTCCGTTGATTGAGACGCTCGTGCTTGAAATTACCGATCGCTACCATTTACCGGTGGCAAAAACCGAGCAACTTGGTCATGGCGAAGATGCTTGCTGCTTGCCAATCGGTTTGCCGCTTACACTATAAAAAGAGACCGCTGTGATAAAATGGCGGCTTCTTTTTTATATTTTATGTAAGCGCTTATAATAGTGAACGCCCCCTACATCAAAGCGAAGTGTCCCCGCCCTTCCTTCGTAAACTAATTTCCTCGTGATTGAAGCGGTGCATTGCGCGGAATGTTTCCTTTTTTCAAAGATTGCATTAAACTATATATGTAAACGGTTTATCTATAATACCCTGTTTGATTCAATCGAGGAGTGCATGTTCATGACTTTGTTGCATCAACAAATTACGTTCTGCAATTTTGACGGAACTTATACACAACAGCCGAAGCTGCTTGCCCGGCTGCCGCATCGTTGGATTGATTTTTCACAGCTGCGCGGTACGAGTTTATACTGCTCGCCTGAGGCTTTTGCTTCAATCTGCAAGCAAATGAACAAGATTCCCGATTGCGGGCTGACCTTCTGGGGCAGCGGAAATTATCATTATGCCGCATTGGCACAACTTAGAAGCATTCAGCATCCCTTCACGCTTGTTTTATTCGATCATCATACCGACCTGCAGGAAGGAAGCATCGGATCGCTGCTTTCATGCGGTTCATGGGTACGGCACGCATTGTCTGAACTCACCCATTTGAAGAAAGTGATGATCATCGGTCCCGAGCCGGTACGCTCACAGGGCGCCGCTCTTCCCGAACGCCATCTCGTCACCATTTTTCCGGAACGGAGTTTGCCGTCTGCGCAACGGCTCGCTGCACTGATTCCGACTGAGGCGATTTATATCAGTGTTGATAAAGATCTATTATCCGAACGCGATGCGAAAACCAATTGGAGCCAAGGGACGCTGCCGATCAAAACATTGGTACATTTGCTCGATCAGCTGATTGAATGCAAACAAGTCGAAGGGCTTGATGTATGCGGCGAGTGGCCGGTACGCCCGCATCAGAGCTATAATCAACAAACGCGTGCATGGATTCATCGGAACGAATGCAGCAATTGGGCAATTGCACAAACGTTTATCCGTCATCAGCAGTCGCCAAAGCCGGGGTCGGCGTATCCTGTCACGGATTCGTCGAAACATGTGATGTAGGCTTTTGATTCTCCAGATACAAACAAACCCGCGTCTGTTCCGTAAGGGCGGAACACACGCGGGTTCTTCATCGCCACAAAGCAGTTAGGCTAATACGTTCAGGCTTTCCCGGTTAAATGCCGGGATATCGTCAGGCGTACGGCTTGTCACAAGATTATGGCAGACAACAACTTCTTCATCTTTATAGTTAGCGCCGGCATTTTTCAAATCAACGGCAATCGATTTGTATCCGGTAATGTTGCGGTCCTTCACAGCGTCAGCTGTAATCAGCAGCTGCGGACCATGGCAAATCGCAAAAACAGCTTTATCGTCATCCATAAATGCCTTGGTGAAGGCCACAAAGCGGTCATCATCGCGGAGGTTGTCCGGTGAATAGCCGCCGGCAATCAATAGCGCATCAAAGTCGCTTGGCTTTACGTCATCAATTGACGCATCGGCCGTCACCTTTGCGCCGTGTTTTCCGTTTATTGTTGCCCCTTTTGTTTTTCCAATTACAGTCACCGTGTGTCCCGCTTCTTTGTACGCCTTTGCCGGTCCGGTAAATTCAACATCTTCGAAATCATCAGCAAGTACTGCAGCAATTTTTTTTGTCATGTAAAATCCTCCTTACCTTTTCCTTCAACTAACTTTTCCACAGCACAGGTCATTTATACAGATGGAAAAGCCTTCTTCACCTCTTATTATAGAAACGATCGGAAAGCAGCTGCAACAAATCTGCTTGCTTAGTACTTGCGGTACGCGTACGGCGACTTCGGCTTCTCCACCTGATGCCATGTATCCAGCTTCAACACCGGAATCGTTTGTTTAAACGGCGAATAATACGTTTCGGACAATGTTCCCTGCGCGCGAATCCACGTATCGTCCTTATACGTCACATCATGCGGAAATTGAACCATCAATCCGAACACGCCGGCATCGGCAATACAGTGGATAATGCCAAAGCGGAACAGAAACAGCTGATTCTTTTGCAACGCATCGCCATGATAGACAAATCCCATTATCGAAATATGCTTATTGTTAAAATTACCCGGATAATTGTAGATCGCCTCAAGCGCACGCAAATAATTATCATCATTCAGATCCAGCTGATTCAGCTGACTGTACTTCTCCATATCCTGCCGCAGCATCTTTTTATACGTGCTGCTCTCATAATATTGACTCGTGTCCGGTTTCAGAATCTGATGATTGGCATATTGATCCTTGTCATTGTCAATTTCAGCAAAGTGAAAACCTTTTGCACGGACAATGTTCGAGTCCAAGGTTGCAACCGGCAGAAACAAACCCGTTAAAATGGGGAAAATAACAAGCACATAGGTGATCGTTTTCTTCCACCAGGTGTTGTTTTCATGACTGTGGTCATGACCGAAAAGCGCTTTTTCCGAGGTATGATGCTGCTTGCTGCCTTCCTTGTTCCACTTCACCAGTTGATAAACCGCCATGAATCCGATAATGAAAATCATTAAAAAAGACAGATACCCATAGCGCATATTGATGTATTTGCTGATGTCGCCAGTCAAATGCAAGTGAAGGAATAGATAGGCAAAACCAAAGAGTATCAGAAAACGAATCATAACCATCCTCCTGAAATCAGCAAGGCGCCGACAAAAACGCAGACAAAGATGCAGCCAATCAGTGCGGCGACGAACTTCTTTTTAAACGTGGAAAGCATCATGATCAGATTCTTAATGTCCACCATTGCACCAAAGACCAGAAATGCGGTCAGCGGTCCCGGCGGAAACATACTGCGAAATGATGAAGCGACAAATGCGTCTGCCTCGGAACAAAGTGACATGGTGAACGCCAGCACCATCATAATCAGAATCGCAGTCACCGGCGTATTGGCAAACGACAGCAGCACACTCTGCTTAATATAGGTCTGCATCGCGGCAGCAATCAACGCGCCGAAAACAAGATACTTGCCCACCGAAAAGAACTCATCAACGGCATGATCCATCGTTCCTTTAAAGCGATCGAAAAAGGTAATGCGGCGCGCCGGCTGATTGCCTTCATGATGATGATAGTGGCTAACCTTCTTGTCCACATAGTCGCGGAGCTGATCTTCCGGGAACAAATAGGAGACAAGCAGACCAACGGCAATCGATACTGCAAACGCAAGTCCGGCGCGATAGAAGACCATTTGCCAGCTGCTTCCAAAAGCAATATAGGTTGCAAACAGGACGACTGGATTGATAATCGGGCCGGCCAACATAAAGGCAATTGCTGCCTGCAGCGGCACCTTTTTCCGCACCAGCCGCTCGGTAATTGGTACAATACCGCATTCGCATGCCGGGAACAGCGAGCCCATACACGTCCCAAACACAACGGAACCAAAGCGGTCTTTCGGAATAATCCGTGCAAGCAGCGCTTCGGAAACAAACATTTGGATGATTGCCGAAATGAAAACACCAATAATAATGAAAGGAACCGCTTCAATAATAATGCTGGTGAAAATCGTATTTAACTGCAAAAATGAATCCGTGAACACACGATCACTCCGATCACCCTAATTGATAGAATAACGATTCGATAAAGTGGGGGCTAACACGACACATGCTTCAAGACCTCTTAAAGTCTACCACCACCTATTTGATCTGACAAAACACAGGGGCAGCGCGAATCACGAAAAAATCATTTGCTAAAAAAAAATTCAAGAAAACACTTGAGCTTGACGTAACGTTAAGGGGTAGTATAAACCATGTCAGGAGGGATGCTTAGATGAACTATACGATTAAACAACTGAGCGATTTAGCCGGTGTTAGTACTCGTACGCTGCGCTATTATGATCAAATTGATCTGCTGAAGCCGGAGCGAATCAATCAATCCGGCTATCGGGTGTACGGACCGAAACAAGTCGATCTGCTGCAGCAGATTCTCTTTTACCGCGAACTCGCGTTCAGTCTGAAAGAGATTCGTTCACTCTTGAAATCGCCGAACTTTAATTTCAGAGATGCCCTCACTGATCACCATCAGAAACTGATTGCGAAGAAACAGCATCTGGAGCAGCTGATCCGGACGGTTGAACAGACGCTTGCCGCACAAAAAGGAGCGATACAGATGACCGATCACGAAAAGTTTGACGCGTTCAAGAAAGAAAAATTAGCAGAAAACGAGCGTAAATATGGAAGAGAAATTCGTGAAAACTATGGCGAAAAGACGATTGAAAAAGCGAACAAACAATTTGCCGGTTTAAGCCGGGCAGACTATGAAAAAACACAAGCGATTGAAAAAGAAATGTTCGAGAACTTGAGCAAAGCGATGCAGCTTAACGACCCGGCCAGCGCGGCTGCGCAAAAGGCCGCGGCGCTTCATCGACAATGGCTGTTCTTTTTCTGGCCGGAAGGAACCTATTCAAAAGAAGCGCATGCAGGGCTCGCACAAATGTATGTGGATGATCCGCGTTTCACCAGTTATTACGACACCCATCTTGCAAACGGAGCTGCAAAAATGCTGCGCGATGCAGTGAACATCTACACACAACAAAACTAAAAAAAGAGGCTTGGACACTCTAACGAGAGCCAAGCCTCTTTTTGCTTTAGGTGTTTGCCCTTTAGAGAACGGATTCTCTTCCAAAGCATTAAATACAACACTTTGTCCTATTTTACAATGCTACACCATCCGGTTTCTAATCAGATGATTCTTCTCTTAATATTCTGAGTTCTATACTTACTTATGAATTAAATTCAAGGGGGTCCTTCACGTGCAAAAAATATTTCATGCAGCTAGTATCACTCCACTTCTCCTTCTCGCCGCTTGCGGCGGCGGACAAGCGGCATCCAAGTCGCAGAATACAAAGGTTGTGCAGCAGGATCAATCATCAGAATCGCATACGAAGGGTTCACAAAAATTTGTCAAGGTTCAGACCTTCACCTTCAAAGATGACGGAACGATTCCTAACAATCCCTATTTTCAAGTACTGATTTATCCCGGCGCTTTCAAGGGTCGAACGGATCAGATTGTCAGCACGTTCAAAAAGAATAATTGGGGCAACAACTGGGTGGACGGCGTCTTTTCGTATCACCACTTCCACAGTACCTCGCATGAAGTCCTTGGCGTAATTTCCGGGAAGGCAACGCTTAGACTCGGCGGTGAACAGGGTAAAGATTTCAATGTGAACGTCGGCGATGTCGTTGTACTTCCGGCAGGTACTGGTCATAAGCGCCTTTCGGCAAGCAATGATTTTTCAATAGCCGGCGGCTACCCGGATGGGCGCGACTATGATCTGCAAACGAAGGAAAGCCCCCAATACAAAGAAAACATCAGCAAGGTTGGGAAAGCGAAACAGGACCCGGTTTATGGAAATCAAGGACCGCTGCTGTCCATTTGGAAAAAGCGTTGATGGTTAAAAGCGAAACTTATGGAAGATACGATCGCGATAGCGTCGAAATGCGGATGAGTGCCGCAGTGTTCGTTTCTCCATTAACTGGTTAAATTTAAGCCGCTTATAGCGAAGTTCCTGCGTGAGCCTCGCACGTTCCTTCTCGTCCTCACAGCATTTAAGCAGATCGCTAAGCGTCACCATTTCTTTTCTGATCTGCAGCTCTTCAGGCAGCATCCCCGCATTTTTCAGCAATGTATAACCGGCACGCAGTTCTTTAGGTACGGCCGACAGATCGTCAAGAACCAGCGGCTTTCCTTTGCCGGGAAGATGATCGAAAGCCCCTTGCTTCAAGCCTTCTTGTATTTTTTCTTCGGCCATCGATTCGATAATGCCCATGCGCTTCACTCCTTATTTCCGGCCCTCTTTTCATGGCCTGCTTCTGAGAAGAACAGTTTCAGCGGGTCTTTTGCAGGACCGTCGATGATTTCGCCGCTTGCTTTGAAGCGCGATCCATGGCACGGACAATCCCAGGATTTCTCGCCTTCATTCCAGTTTACTTCGCATCCTAAATGCGGGCAAGTGGTATCAACAACCGTTAACTCGCCCTTCTCGTTTCGGTACGCGCCGACCCGTTCCCCATGCAGCTCAGCAATGACCGCTTGGTCGTTTTGCAGCTCGTCGCTAAGCGGGACCGGTCTGCTCAGCTTCCCTTTAATCAGCTGCCCGGCGACCTGTAAATTTTCAACAAGAAAACTGGCGAGCATCGATGTCGCCTCAAAACGAGATGGGCTGAACAACGCTAGATAGGGATTCGCTTGTTCAAGAACGATGTCGGTGAGTATTTGGGCTGCAATTGTACTCGTTGTCATCCCCCATTTGTGGAAACCCGCCGCGACAAGAATGTGTGGGTTGTTCTTTGTCATTCGGCCGATATAAGGGACTTGATCAAGCGTAGTGAAGTCTTGCGCCGACCAATGGGCAACAATCTTTGTCTGCCCAAATTGCTTCTCAGCAAAGTCTGCCAGCCGCTCATAGTGACGCTCCATCGACTCGCCGCGTCCGGTTTTATGATTCTCTCCGCCGATCAAGAGATAATCCTTTTGATTCAGATGCAGCCCGCGAATCGAGCGTTTCGGATTTCCAGCGCTCAGATACATGCCGTCCGGCAGCGCGCCATCTGTTTCGCAGGCAAGCAGATAAGAACGTTCCGGGAACATGCGCGCAAAATAAAAGCGGTAATCATAAAAAGGAAAATGAGAGCAAATCAAAACATGCTGACAGCTGATTGAGCCGTTCTTCGTCTTTACCTGCCGCTCAGTTTCTTTTTCTTCAATTGTCTCTGCTAAGGTCTCTTCATAAATCGGTACATTCATTTTTACAAGTTCAGCGATCAATTCGTGCAGATACATCAAGGGATGGAACTGTGCCTGACCAGGCATGATTAGTGCATTTTTCACGGCAAAAGGGAGCGGAACCGAATCGGTCAGGGTACCTAAAATGCCGAGCTGATCATACGCTTTTTTTTCTTTCTCAATGTCCTGTGCCTCCTTGTCGCTCGTCGCGTAAAGAATCGACGGTTGCATGTTAAAATCGCAGTGCAGATCATTTTCTTTTATATGGTTGCCGATCCAATGCAGCCCTTCTTTATTCGCCTGATAATAAAGAGCCGCTTTTTCTTCGCCCATGCTTCGAATGAGATGATCATAGATCAATCCGTGCTGGGCTGAAATTTTGGCCGTCGTATAACCGGTCGTTCCGCTGGCCAGTTTGCTTGCATCAATTAAGGTCACCTGGACGCCGCGTTTTGCGAGCATATAGGCTGTAGTAATCCCTGTAATGCCCGCGCCCACAACCAATACATCGGTTGCGCACGCCCCCTTAAGCGGACTGAATGCCGGCAAGTGAACCGTATCACGCCAGATTGATAAAGTTTCTTCTGAGAATCTGTTCTGCTTTTCTGTCATTTGGATCATCCATCCTTTACTTGAAGCATTATCCGTACACGTCCATCAATGAAAAGTTTCTCCTTAGATTAGAGAACTATACACCATTAAAGGTTCTTTAAACCCACTCCGGAAATAAGCTTCAAAATCAGACAAAATCTCATGCCGCTCTTTTCACCGCCGAGCTGCCCGCGCATGATGGGCGCACACAAAAAAATAATCCGGCAGCAGTGCCCGGATTATTTTCGTTTCTATAGAGTTAGCGTAAGCTAAAATCACCGGAACGGGTGCGTACGCGGATACTCGGCGTTCCATCACCCTTTTGACCAATGATTCGGTGTTCGCTTTTCTTATCATAAGTCAATCCGTCGATTCGTACATCCCCATCGCCGGACGAGCTGTGATAATCTAGGCTGAGTGATTCCGGTTCTGTTCGAAACGCGATCTGTACATCACCGCTCCTCGACTCAAGATTCAGATCCCCAGAGAGCAGATCGCTGTCTATATCGAGATCCCCGGAGTTAACCATAGCATCAAGACCGCCGCGGAATTCAGACACCCTAATGTCACCGGAATGCGTGCGCAGTCTGATTTCTTCTGCGGTTACTTGTTCCAGACGCATATCGCCGCTTGTTGCATGAGCATGAAAATGCCCTTTAACAAGCGTATCTTGTACCTGAATGTCACCACTTGAGGTGGCGACGCTAAGTTCCTGATTCACCGAACACGTCTCCATTTCAATATCTCCGGAATCAGCTGCAAGCTGTGTTCGATTCGCCAGCAGCTGGCGCACACTGAAGTCGCTCGACTTTCCATCGATCCTGATCTGATCATAGATTCGTGTCGGCAATTGAATGACGACACGTGCGCCCCATGATCCGAATGATGTGAGCACCCCCATCCTCAGCCAATTTTGACGCATTTGCTCAATACGGATTTCGAGCGCGTCACCTTTTTTGCTCATCGTTAACTCCACCGGGACCTGTTCATCGGTCGCAGCATTTGTCCAGATTTGAGCTTTAAGGTCAGACTCTTCTGTTTGAATGAGTTCAACATCCGTAGATGCTGTGGTGATCAACACACGCTGAACGTCATCGATCGCACATGTTTTCTCAATAATACGACGCATCATTAACCCGCCTTCTTGATTCATCGTTTTCTTCGCTAACCCTATTGTAACAGGCAAGACAAACAAGGTGATCCGTCTTAAGTCTGAATCGTCTGCGGGCTGGGGTCTAGATTACCTTGATGCATGGTCGCTCGGGAACAGCAATCCGCATTGCTTTCGCGCTGTCTCCATTGTTCTTAAGACGCTTCGGCTGAGTGCACGCAAATTTAAATACGCCTCACGATCTCTTTGTTCGATCAAATCAGCGAAACGACTGATCTCAAAAATCTTATCATCAGCTACAAAATGCTTGGCTACTGGCGTTACCTGTTTCTCATGGGCATCGATCCATTCAAGCCGCTCGATGGTCGATGGATTGTTGAATCGGAACGTTCCCTCTTCGCCATGAATTTCCGACGGCGCGTCTGAATGGGCGATCTTGGAACAGAGCACGGTGCAGACGAAATCCGGATAGCGGAGCACGAGCGTACCGCTGCCGTCGATACCGTTTGCAAGCCTTACCGGATTGTAAACAGCATCCTGTGGTTCGCCAAATAAAGCGACAGCGACATAGAGCGGATAGATGCCAAGATCTTCGAGCGCGCCTCCAGCAAACTGCGGAGAAAAAATATTCGTGATCTCACCTTGCTTAAATCGATCATAGCGCGAAGAGTACTGAATGAGCTGCAGAACAGCTGAACGAATTTGGCCGGCGCGCGGCAGTTCCTGCTTCAGTTTCTTAAATACCGGCGTCTGGATGTTACGTATGGCTTCAATTAAATAGACATCCTGCGCATCCGCAATGCGCACCGCTTCATCAAATTCCTTCAGGTTTACGAAGATCGGTTTTTCACAAAGGACATGCTTGCCGCCTTTAAGTAGCGTGACGACTTGTTCAAAATGAACGCTGTTTGGCGAAGCGCAGTACACCACATCGACCGCATTGCTACCCGCTAATTGCTCCAGTGATGAGAAGGCCAAATGGGCACCAAACCGATTGGCAAATTGTTTTGCTTTTTCCCCTGACCGAGAATAAGCGCCAACATAGTCAAAGCGCCCCGTTTTCTTTATTGCTTCCACAAATTGCTGTGTAATTTTACTCGTTCCTATCGTTGCTAGTCTCATCGGTATCCTCCGCCCTTTTTTCATTCGTTAACGTCTATTATAACGATCATTTACCGTTCATGACAGCCCTTTCATTACAAAATCTTAAAATATATAAATTTCCCCACAAATAACCTTTTCGTGGTTGTTTTACAGTATAAGTAATGAGGCAGAAGAAAGAAACGAAAACACCGTTCGGAGGACGAATTTATGATCTACGGACTTGATAAAGTCAAAGTCAAACAACACCCAATGATTCTTGGGTTGATTTTTCTCTATATACTCCCGCCAATTGGAATGGCATGGTTTGTCTGTTGTGCGGTTAAAATGTTGTATGATCAGTTTGCAGCAAAAAAAGCACTGCCCACTGATTTGATCAGCATCTTCCTGGCCATGACAGTCGTGGCTTCTCTTGGGTCTATTTTAATCAGCGGACGTTTTTTTGACTTGCTTTCAACGGCGATGCTGATTGGCTATTTTGGGATTTACTTAATCTGGCTGCGTCGTCCGGAACAGCTCCGTTTGAGACAATTTGCATGGATCACGATTTGGGGCGGCGTCTATATTTTCTTTTCAGAAAAACTACTCACCTTGATTCCCGATGATTCATTGATCGGCACCGCCGTTTCATTTATGACCGGTCATTTTCTTTTTGGCTACAAGGGGGTTCCGAGACTCTATGGCTCGACCTTCAATCCGAACTATGCATGCTACCTGCTCATCCTGGCGGTTGCCTGCTTGTCGGTGGAGCTGCTCCGCGCCATTCAATTGAAAAAGAAAGCAACCATCTTTTTGTCACTTATGCTCATGCCTCTGCTTGATTTTGCGATCTATGAGACGGGCTCGCGTGCCGGTTTTGTGATCATGATTCTGCTGCATCTGCTGTTTATTTTTAAGCTGAGCAAGCGTCTCTTCGTGCCTGCAGCTTTGTTTACTGTCGTATGTGCGAAAGTGCTTTACGATTGGATGCCGCGATCAAGCGGTACGGAAACGTCGATGGCCAAGCGTCTTGAAATTTGGGGAAACAGCTGGCATATTTTCCAGCAGAATCCGTTTTTCGGCGCCACGAACTTTGGCTTTCTCAGGGTTTATTCAGCAAACAACGGATCAATGATTCCGCATGCCCATGATCTATTTCTTTCGATCCTTTCTTCATCAGGTATTTTTTGCGCGCTGTTCTTTATCGCGATTCTACTGATCGGCGGCTATCAGCTCTTTAAAGTGCAAAAAATCAGTAGGAACACGAAATTAAACTACTCGGCAACACTATTCCTGTTTGCTCTGCCGACGATCATTCTGTACGGAATTTTAGATTTTACGCTGTCGTCGCCGCAAGTCATGATTATGGTGCTGATTCTTCTTTCATACTGGACCCGATTTGCAGCACAAATGAATCAAATGACGCGCTTCAGCCGCACGTTAAGCGAAGCACTGCATCAGCGGCGGACACTGTTTCGAGAACGTCCTGTCCAGGAACCGGCGACGCTGCAGCCAGCAAAAGACGTCTCTAGCAGGTAACCTCCATAAATGTTATGATAGCGGTAATCTTTGTGAAAAATCGATTTCTATAGTGAAAACGTTGATTGAGAGGATGAGCTTCTGTTGGTTGAAAAAGTCGCATTCATTGGTTCCGGCGAACTTGCGGAGTCATTGCTTAAAGGATTTTTAGATAAAAAGTTTATCGCAGCAGATCAGGTATGGATGAACAACCATACCAATAAAGAACGGTTAGCCGATCTTGAAAAAACGTATCATGTGCATACGACTCAGGATAAAGCAGTTGCCCTTAAAAAGGCTGACCTCATCATCTTCGCATTCCGACCTGCCGATACAAGCGCAGCGGTCGCGGAAATGAAGCCGTTTCTGAGGCGTGATCAGCTCATCATTACATTGATGGTCGGCGTCCCGACTGCATTCATTCAATCGGCAGCCGGCGTTGACCTGCCGATCGTGCGCGCCATGCCGAATACGTCCGCTTCGATTGGCCTTTCAGCGACTGGAATCGCTGCGGGCGCATGCGTATCGGAGGCGCAGCTGAACCTTGCAAAGCAGTTGTTTGAAACCGTCGGAACCGTCTCGGTTGTCGCGGAAAACGAGATTGACGTCATCGCAGGGGTTGCAGGAAGCGGTCCGGCTTATCTGTATTACCTTGCCCAGTCAATGCAAGAAGCCGGCGTTCGTGAAGGATTGTCCGAAGCATCCTCGGCTCTTCTCGTACAACAAACCTTGCTCGGCGCAGCAAACCTTCTGAAGCAGTCTGAGAAATCTGCATCTGATCTTTTGAATGCCGTTGCAACACCGGGGGGGACGACGCAAGCCGGCATTGATACGCTGGACAATCATTCCGTTCGCGAAGCGGTCAATGCTTGTATTCATCAAGCAATCGTCCGCGCAAAAGAAATGAGCGCACCGTTTTCCAAATGATGATGTGAGATTTACAAACACGGCGAAGCGAAACGAACAGCAGGGATAAAATAGTGTGTCAGATTATATAACAAAAATGATTGATCAATGGCAAAACGATGCTATGATGATCTTGCAAGCTTTAACACACCTTCTGTTGCAGTTAACCTTAAGTTAAGATGTTCGATCTTGATTTAGGAAACCATCATTTACTCGTTTTGCGATAAAGTGCCTCTTGGCATTCTATCGCAATTTTTTTTGCGTAGAGTCTTGACCATCTGTTTTGCAGTTCTTTATTGCCTTCTCTTATTCCGTTATAATGATGGGGACAATCGTTTCACTCTGATCCGAGATGATTAGGAAA